>NZ_CP010979.1:4932500-5260833 GCF_000498395.2 Pseudomonas putida S13.1.2 | reverse complement strand
GGCTGGTGCACGCAGGCGCACCCGCCAGACATCGCCACCCACGTCGACGCACTCAGTGACGCTGCACGCCAGCTTGCGCACCGGCAACTCACCCAGGGCGAGCACACCATCCCAGAGCAACACACAGTCCTCCAGCGGCTCGGCAATGCAGGTGAACAGCTCGCCATGGTCACGGACTTCGCCGTCCTGGCGTACCCGCCCTTCGACCAACAACGCGGCGCAGACATGGCAATTGCCATTGCGGCAGCTATTCGGGCAGTCATAGCCCAACCGCCGCGCTCCATCCAGGATCCGTTCCCCGGGTTCGAGCGCCAGCACCGCCCCGGACGGCTGCAACGTTACCTGCATCAATCTATTCCCAACTGATCCCACAGCTCATCGATACGGCGGGTGACGGCTTCGTCCTTGACGATGACCCGTCCCCATTCGCGTGTAGTCTCGCCCGGCCACTTGTGCGTGGCGTCCAGGCCCATCTTCGACCCCAGCCCCGATACCGGCGACGCGAAGTCCAGGTAGTCGATCGGCGTGTTGTCGATCATCACCGTATCACGCTTGGGGTCCATGCGTGTGGTGATGGCCCAGATCACATCGTTCCAGTCACGGGCGTTGATATCGTCATCGGTGACAATAACGAACTTGGTGTACATGAACTGTCGCAGGAACGACCACACACCCAGCATCACGCGCTTGGCGTGGCCTGGGTACTGCTTTTTCATGGTCACCACCGCCATGCGGTACGAGCAGCCTTCTGGCGGCAGGTAGAAGTCGGTGATTTCCGGGAACTGCTTCTGCAAGATCGGCACGAACACTTCGTTCAGCGCCACACCGAGAATCGCCGGCTCATCTGGCGGGCGGCCGGTGTAGGTGCTGTGGTAGATCGGTTTCTGCCGGTGGGTGATGCGCTCGACGGTGAACACCGGGAAGCTGTCCACTTCGTTGTAGTAGCCGGTATGGTCGCCATACGGGCCTTCCGGGGCCATTTCGCCCGGGTGGATCACGCCTTCCAGGATGATTTCGGCGGTGGCCGGTACCTGCAGGTTGCTGCCACGGCACTTGACCAGCTCGGTGCGATTGCCGCGCAGCAGGCCGGCGAAGGCATACTCGGAGAGGGTGTCCGGCACCGGGGTCACGGCACCCAGGATGGTCGCCGGGTCAGCCCCCAGGGCCACGGCAACCGGGAACGGCTGGCCGGGGTTTTTCTCGCACCACTCACGGTAGTCGAGGGCGCCGCCACGGTGGCTCAGCCAGCGCATGATGACCTTGTTGCGGCCGATGACCTGCTGGCGGTAGATGCCCAGGTTCTGGCGGTCCTTGTTCGGGCCGCGGGTAACGGTAAGGCCCCAGGTGATCAGCGGCGCCACGTCGCCTGGCCAGCAGTGCTGGATCGGCAGTGCGCCGAGGTCGACATCATCACCCTCGACCACCACTTCCTGGCATACCGCGTCCTTGACGACCTTCGGCGCCATCGACACGACCTTCTTGAAGATCGGCAGCTTGGACCAGGCGTCCTTCAGGCCCTTCGGCGGCTCTGGCTCCTTGAGGAAGGCCAGCAGCTTGCCGATTTCGCGCAGTTCTTCGACCGACTCGGCGCCCATGCCCATGGCCACGCGCTCGGGGGTGCCGAACAGGTTGCCCAGCACCGGGATGTCAAAGCCGGTGGGCTTTTCGAACAGCAATGCCGGGCCCTTCGCACGCAGAGTGCGGTCGCAGACCTCGGTCATTTCCAGGACTGGGGAGATCGGAACCTGGATGCGCTTGAGCTCGCCGCGCTGTTCCAGGCCACGGATGAAGTCGCGCAAGTCGCGATACTGCATGCAAAAGCCTCGTGTTGGCCGTATCGGTCGGGGTGCAGAGTGTAGCGCCGTTCGGGCATTGTTTGGGGGCAAAAATGCATTGGTGGCCGCTTCAGGCCTTGGTCGGGACGCTTACCTTGCGCCTCACCGATTATGCGATACAACCTTTGACAACCCGATTCCAAGGGCCTGCAGCACCTTCAACACAGTCGACAATCTTGGGTCCCCATCAGCAGCCAAGGCTCGATAGAGGTTTGGACGCGCAAGCCCCGTGGCCTGGGACAGATTAGCCATCCCACCACGCGCTTCCGCTACGCGTCGAACCGCCGTCAGAAAACCTGCGGCGCCACCAGGTTCATCGATTTCTTCAAGCGCAACCGCAAGATAATCGATGGCGAAAGACTCATCCTTGCGGAGCATTTCGAGAACACTTTCTTCATGCGAGCGTGTGCCGGTCATAGCGCTACCTTATGCCTCTGCCACAGAGATCTGGCTTGATCAATATCGGCCTGCTGCCGGTCTTTCGTGCCACCTCCGAGCAGGAAAATGATCTTCCGCCCGGAGATGGCGTAATAGACGCGATAGCCTGGCCCGAAGTCCAGTTTCATCTCGAACACGCCATCACCCACTGGTTGGGTCACGCCAAAATAGCCCTGCGCCGCCCGGTCGACCCTTGTAGTGATTCGCGCCTTCACCCTTGTGTCACGAATGGTGTTCAGCCATGCCTGGTAAACATCCACATCATTAGCGGATAGAACGTGATGAACTGCGTACATCCAAGTGTACCTTATAAGAGACATCCGTGTGACGATTCATCAACCAGCCCGGCTTCGCTGGTCTTCGGGAGGCAGGAGGCAAATGCCTGGATCAGGCAGGCCCCCACGCCACAAGCAGCATGTTGGCCTTCGTTCGGCGTGCTGGCGAACGGTCTTTTGTGACAAACAGCAAAAAGCCGGGTTTCCCCGGCTTTTGCGTGATGCCTGCGAAGCTTACTTGCGCTTCATCGACAAGAAGAACTCGTCGTTGGTCTTGGTCTGCTTGAGCTTGTCGACCAGGAACTCGATGGCGGCGATTTCGTCCATCGGGTGCAGCAGCTTGCGCAAGATCCACATGCGCTGCAGTTCGTCGTCGGCGGTCAGCAGCTCTTCGCGGCGGGTACCGGAACGGTTGATGTTGATGGCCGGGAACACGCGCTTCTCGGCGATGCGGCGGTCCAGTGGCAGCTCCATGTTGCCGGTGCCCTTGAACTCTTCGTAGATCACTTCGTCCATCTTCGAGCCGGTTTCGACCAGCGCGGTGGCGATGATGGTCAGCGAACCGCCTTCTTCGATGTTACGCGCGGCGCCGAAGAAGCGCTTCGGCTTCTCCAGGGCATGGGCGTCGACACCACCGGTCAGTACCTTGCCGGAGCTTGGGATCACGGTGTTGTAGGCACGCGCCAGACGGGTGATGGAGTCCAGCAGGATGACCACGTCCTTCTTGTGCTCGACCAGGCGCTTGGCCTTTTCGATCACCATTTCGGCAACCTGCACGTGGCGGGTTGGCGGCTCGTCGAAGGTGGAGGCAACCACTTCGCCGCGCACGGTGCGCTGCATTTCGGTCACTTCTTCCGGGCGCTCGTCGATCAGCAGGACGATCAGGTGGCACTCGGGGTTGTTACGGGTGATGTTGGCCGCGATGTTCTGCAGCATGATGGTCTTGCCCGCTTTTGGCGGGGCGACGATCAGGCCACGCTGGCCTTTGCCGATCGGGGCGCACAGGTCGATGACGCGACCGGTCAAGTCTTCGGTGGAGCCGTTACCGGCCTCCATCTTCAGGCGCTTGTTCGGGAACAGCGGCGTCAGGTTTTCGAACAGGATCTTGTTCTTCGCGTTTTCCGGACGGTCGAAGTTGATGGTATCAACCTTCAGCAGAGCGAAGTAACGCTCCCCTTCCTTCGGCGGGCGGATCTTGCCGACGATGGTGTCGCCGGTACGCAGGTTGAAACGGCGGATCTGGCTGGGCGAGACGTAGATATCGTCCGGGCCGGCCAGGTAGGACGCATCAGCCGAGCGCAGGAAACCGAAACCATCCTGGAGAATCTCCAGCACGCCGTCACCCGAAATCTCTTCGCCGCTCTTCGCATGCTTCTTCAGCAGGGCGAAAATCACGTCCTGTTTGCGCGAACGGGCCATGTTCTCGATGCCCATCTGTTCGGCCATTTCCAAAAGATCGGTAATCGGCTTTTGCTTGAGTTCAGTCAGGTTCATAAGGGGAGTGACGTAATCATGTAAGAAGGGAGAATTAAGCTTCTGGCTTAATGAGGCCGCGCCGCTAGATGGCGACAGGATCGCGTACTGATTCGAATTAGGGATGCTTCGGCGACGGCGTGTAGAGGGCACCGGAAAAGCAGTGCGAGGCCGAATGTAACACTTGCTTTTTTCTGCGTCTAGTGCTCTGAAAAAGAAAAACCCCGCATTTGCGGGGCTTTTTTACATCACAGGTGGGCGTCGAGGAATGCGGCCAGCTGCGACTTGGACAGCGCGCCAACCTTGGTGGCTTCGACGTTGCCGTTCTTGAACAGCATCAGCGTCGGGATACCACGCACGCCGTGCTTGGCCGGGGTTTCCTGGTTTTCGTCGATGTTCAGCTTGGCGACGGTCAGCTTGCCTTCGTAGGTGGTAGCGATGTCGTCCAGGACTGGCGCGATCATCTTGCATGGGCCGCACCATTCAGCCCAGTAGTCGACCAGCACCGGGCCTTGGGCTTTCAGGACTTCGGCCTCGAAGGTGGCGTCGGTGACATGTTTGATCAGATCGCTGCTCATGGATATCTCCAGGGTCGTAAGCAAAAAAACGTTGCCCATCATAGCCGCACCCGCCGCCTACAGGAAGCCGCGGACGATTGAGTGTAACTATAGTTGTGCAAGACGCCGCGAATCGAAACTGTCATACAGCCGTCATAGAATCGAATGGCACATTGCCTTGCATCAAGGCCAGCACATCGGCTGCGTGTCACGCGTTGGCGACAGCCTGCTATCGTGGCACGATTGCCGGGTTAACGACCGAGAACAACCAGATCATGCCGCATACCATCGCGAAGAACCTGTCCCTGATCGCCGCCATCGACCTTGGCTCCAACAGTTTTCACATGGTCGTGGCCAAGGCCCACCATACAGAAATCCGCATTCTCGAGCGGCTCGGCGAGAAGGTTCAGCTTGCCGCCGGCATCGACGAAGAGCGCAAACTCAGTGAAGAGGCAATGGAACGAGGCCTGGATTGCCTCAAGCGCTTTTCCCAGCTGATCAACGGCATGCCGGCAGGCGCCGTGCGTATCGTCGGTACCAATGCCTTGCGCGAAGCGCGCAACCGTAACGAGTTCATCCAGCGCGCCGAAGCCATCCTCGGCCACCCTGTGGAGGTCATCTCCGGCCGTGAAGAGGCGCGCCTGATCTACCTGGGCGTGTCGCACACCCTGGCCGACACCCCTGGCAAACGCCTGGTGGCGGACATAGGCGGCGGAAGCACCGAGTTCATCATTGGCCAGCGCTTCGAACCGCTGCTGCGCGAAAGCCTGCAGATGGGCTGCGTCAGCTTCACCCAGCGCTATTTCCGCGACGGCAAGATCACCCCGGCCCGCTACGCCCAGGCCTACACGGCCGCGCGCCTGGAACTGATGAGCATCGAGCATGCCCTGCATCGCCTGACCTGGGACGAGGCCATCGGCTCGTCCGGCACCATTCGCGCCATCGGCGCCGCCATCAAGGCCGGTGGCCTGGGCAATGGTGAGGTCAACGCCGAGGGCCTGGCCTGGGTCAAACGCAAGCTGTTCAAGCTGGGCGAGGTCGACAAGATCGACTTCGACGGCGTCAAGCCGGACCGCCGCACCATCTTCCCCGCAGGCCTGGCCATTCTCGAAGCGATCTTCGACGCGCTGGAGCTGCAGCGCATGGACCACTGCGACGGCGCCCTGCGCGAAGGCGTGCTATTCGACCTGCTTGGCCGCCACCACCACGAGGACGTGCGCGAGCGCACCCTTAACTCGCTGATGGAGCGCTACCACGTGGATCAGGGCCAGGCTGCACGGGTCGAGCGCAAGGCTTTGCATGCCTTCGACCAAGTGGCCGACGCTTGGGACCTGAAAGACGGAAACTGGCGCGATCTTCTGGGATGGTCAGCGAAAGTGCACGAAATCGGGCTGGACATTGCCCATTACCACTACCACAAGCACGGCGCCTATCTGATCGAACACTCCGACCTGTCGGGCTTTTCCAGGGAAGATCAGCAGATGATGGCCCTGCTGGTTCGCGGCCACCGCCGCAACATTCCCAAAGACCGTTACGCCGAACTGGGTGACGAAGGAGTCAAGCTGTTGCGCCTGTGCGTGCTGCTGCGCTTTGCCATCCTGTTCCACCACATCCGCGGCACCCAACAGATGCCAAAGGTCGTACTGAAGGGCGGGGACAACAGCCTGGATGTCGTCTTCCCTGAAGGTTGGCTGGAGCAGAACCAGCTGACCCAGGCCGACTTCGCCAACGAGGCGGAGTGGCTGGCCCGGGTAGGCTTCGTCCTCAGCGTACGTTGAGGACCGGGTTGCTCAGGCGCTCCAGCAGGGTCGCCTGGGCACTGCGCGGGTTCTGGTTGCCGGTCGGGGTGCTGCGCACGTAGCGCCCGTCTGGCTGCAGGGTCCATGCGTGGGTGTTGTCGGTCAGGTAGCTTTCCAGCTCCTTCTTCACCCGCAGCAACAGCTTCTTGCCTTCCACCGGGAAGCAGGTCTCGACGCGCTTGTCGAGGTTGCGCTCCATCCAGTCGGCACTGGACAGGTAGATCTGCTCCTCACCGCCATTGAGGAAGTAGAACACCCGCGTATGCTCAAGGAAGCGGCCGATGATCGAGCGCACCTGGATATTGTGTGAAACCCCCGGAATACCTGGGCGCAGGCAGCACATGCCACGCACCACCAGGTCGATCTTCACACCCGATTGGCTGGCCTTGTACAGCGCTTTGATAACCTTGGCGTCGGTCAGCGAGTTGAATTTGGCAATGATGTGCGCCGGCTTGCCTTCGAGGGCAAACTGGGTTTCCCGCGCGATCATGTCGAGCATGCCCTTCTTCAGGGTGAACGGTGCGTGCAGCAGCTTTTTCATGCGCAGCGTCTTGCCCATGCCGATCAACTGGCTGAACAGCTTGCCAACGTCCTCGGTGAGGGAATCGTCAGAGGTCAGCAGGCTGTAGTCGGTGTACAGGCGGGCGTTGCCAGCGTGGTAGTTGCCGGTGCCCAGGTGCGCATAACGCACGATCTCGCCCTGCTCGCGGCGCAGGATCAACATCATCTTGGCGTGGGTCTTGAAGCCGACCACCCCGTAAATGACCACCGCACCAGCCGCTTGCAGGCGGCTGGCCATCTGCAGGTTGGACTCTTCATCGAAGCGCGCGCGCAATTCGATCACCGCGGTGACCTCCTTGCCGTTACGCGCAGCATCCACCAGGGCATCGACAATTTCCGAGTTGGCCCCGGACCGGTACAGGGTCTGGCGCACGGCAAGCACGTGCGGGTCCTTGGCGGCCTGGCGCAGCAGGTCGACCACCGGGGTAAAGGACTCGAACGGGTGCATCAGCAGGATGTCCTGCTTGCTGATCACGCTGAAAATGTTGTCGGCGTTCACCAGCAGCTTGGGGATCGCCGGGGTGAACGGCGTGTACTGAAGCTCCGGGTGGCTGTCCAGGCCGGTAATGCTGAACAGGCGGGTAAGGTTGACCGGGCCATTGACCTGGTACAGCTCGCTTTCGCTGAGGCTGAACTGTTTGAGCAAATAGTCCGACAGGTGTTTCGGGCAGGTGTCGGCCACTTCCAGGCGCACGGCGTCGCCGTAACGGCGCGAGAACAGCTCGCCGCGCAGGGCGCGGGCCAGGTCGTCGACTTCTTCGGAGTCCAGCGCCAGGTCGGCGTTACGGGTGAGGCGGAACTGGTAGCAGCCCTTCACCTTCATACCCTGGAACAGGTCGTCGGCGTGGGCGTGGATCATCGACGACAGGAACACGTAGTTGGCACCCGGGCCGCCAACCTCTTCAGGCACGCGGATGACCCGCGGCAGCAGGCGTGGCGCCGGGATGATCGCCAGGCCCGAGTCGCGGCCGAAGGCATCGACCCCCTCCAGCTCGACGATGAAGTTGAGGCTCTTGTTCACCAGCAGCGGGAACGGGTGGGTCGGGTCCAGACCGATCGGGGTGATGATCGGGGCGATTTCGTCGCGGAAATAGCGGCGCACCCAGGTCTTGAGCTTGGGTGTCCAGTAACGGCGGCGAATAAAGCGGATGTGGTGCTTTTCCAGCTCCGGCAGCAGCACGTCGTTGAGGATCGCGTACTGACGCTCCACCTCGATGTGCACCAGCTCGCTGATGCGCGCCAACGCCTGGTGCGGCTGCAGGCCGTCGGCGCCGGCCTGCTCACGGGCGAAGTTGATCTGCTTCTTCAGGCCGGCGACGCGGATCTCGAAGAACTCGTCGAGGTTGCTGGAGAAGATCAGCAGGAACTTGAGGCGTTCGAGCAGTGGGTAGCTCTCGTCCAGGGCCTGTTCCAGCACCCGGATGTTGAACTGCAGCTGCGAGAGTTCGCGATGAATGTACAGGCTGCTGTCGTCCAGGCCAGGGACGGCGATTGCCGGGGCCGGCGCGGGCGCGGGTGCCGCAGCCACAGGCTCGGCCAGCTGCTCCTCCACGGGCTCGGGCTCGGGCGCCGGCGGCAGGTCTGGCGGGGTCTGCACCATCTCTTCTGGGAGCTCCTGGGCTTCCTTGATCGCGACAGGGGTGAGCACTTCGTTATTCATCTGGCGTTCCTGAGGACGTTAACGCCCTATCATCAATTGAGCGGCAAGATAAGCGCCCATTATGACGCCTGTGTTACACACCAGGGCAAGCCATGGCGCGTGGCCTCTGGCATTGTCTGTGTAGGAATTGTTCACGTCGAGACACATTTGGACACTTTCACGAATGCGCGCGAAGGGGTAGGCTGCGCGTTCATTTCGCCAGCACCTCAGAAAATGCTTCAACAATTCCTGCAGGATTTCGGCTACTTTGCCCTTTTTCTAGGCACCTTCTTCGAAGGCGAGACCATCCTGGTGCTTGCGGGTTTTCTTGCGTTCCGTGGGTACATGGACATCAAGTTGGTGTGCCTGGTGGCGTTCTTGGGCAGCTATGCCGGCGACCAGCTGTGGTACTTCATGGGCCGCCGCCACGGGCGCAGGATCCTGGCGCGCAAGCCGCGCTGGCAAGCAATGGGTGACCGGGCGCTGGACCACATCCGCCGCCACCCCGACATCTGGGTGCTGAGCTTCCGTTTCGTTTATGGCCTACGTACGGTCATGCCCGTGGCCATTGGCCTGTCGGGCTACCCGCCGCGCCGTTACCTGCTGCTCAATGGTATTGGCGCGGCCATCTGGGCAATTGCCTTGGGCGCGGCCGCCTACCACTTCGGCGCTATCCTCGAAGGCCTGCTGGGCAACGTGAAGCGTTACGAGCTATGGGTGCTCGGTGGCCTGCTGGGTCTGGGCGCCCTGCTGTGGCTGCGCAGGCGCTTCCGTGCCCTGCGCGCGGAGCGCAAGGCGGCGGACCAGGCCCAGGCCCCAGAGGCTGAGAAGGCTGTAGACCACGAGAAGGAACCAGGCCAGCGGCGCGACCACCGCTAGGCCGAGTGCGCCGGCCAGGTACAGCGCCGGCGCATTCACCACCAGCCGCGCCAGCTCCAGGCGTGCAGCCCAGGGCCGGTTCTCCAGCAACGCGCCCAATACGAAAAGACCAAACGCCATCAGCGACCAGCCGAGCACCAGCGCGGCGACCGGCACGCCTTCGGCTACGTCCATCAGGTAGCTGCCCAAGGCCACATAGACCACGAACTGCATGGCCACGTAGGCTTGTTGCGGGCGGTCCAGGGCAATCTCGAACTTGCGAAACACCGTCAGGTCCTGTTTGGCCTGAGGATAGCGTGCGGCCACATCGGCCGGGCGCCAGCCAGTGGGCATGAACCAGATGCGCAGCTTGTCCCACAGGCTGGCAGTGCGCCGGGCGTCATGCCAGAGCTGGGCGTAGAACTGCAAATTGGCCCACAGCGGGTTCCAGCTGGCCAGCGGCGTGGTTACCCCGAACACCACCGGCTCGGCCGGGTCTTCCTCTTTGAAGGTGCCGAACAGACGGTCCCAGAGAATGAACACGCCGCCGTAATTGCGATCCAAGTAAGCAGGGTTTTGCGCATGGTGGACGCGATGGTTGGAAGGCGTGATCAACACCCACTCAAGCCAGCCAAGCTTGGGAACGTGCCGGGTATGCACCCAGAACTGGTACAGCAGGTTGAGCGATGCCACGGTGATGAACACCAGTGGCGGCACGCCCAGCAACGCCAGCGGCAGGTAGAAGACCCACGAGAAGATGAACCCGCTACTGGTCTGGCGCAGCGCGGTGGTGAGGTTGTACTCCTCGCTCTGGTGATGCACCGAATGCGCGGCCCACAGCACGTTGCGTTCATGGCCCAGGCGGTGCAGCCAGTAGTAGCAGAAGTCGTACAGCACGAAGGCCAGCAGCCATACCCACCAGGCTTCGGGCGGCAGGCGCAACAGCGCCAGGTGCTCGAACGCCAGGGCGTAGGTCAGCAGCCCTACCCCCTTGGTCAGCAACCCGGTGCTGGTCGACAGCGCGCCAGTGCTCAGGCTGTTGATCGAGTCGGCCAGGGTAAAGTTGCGCTGGCCACGCACACGGTCGGCCAC
The DNA here is from genome assembly GCF_000498395.2 of Pseudomonas putida S13.1.2. NCBI lineage: Bacteria > Pseudomonadati > Pseudomonadota > Gammaproteobacteria > Pseudomonadales > Pseudomonadaceae > Pseudomonas > Pseudomonas putida. The sequence goes on along the minus strand of NZ_CP010979.1, from coordinate 5,250,306 downwards.
CAGCTCCACGGCGATCAGCACGAAGAAGAACGGCACGGCCAGCAGTATCAGGTCCATGGGTACGGCCTCAGGCGGTATCCATCAAGATTAGGCCGCACCTGCGGCAACCCCTATGGCGACATCTGCCAAACTAGAGGACATTTAGCGCCTCGACACTGGAGTAATGAGCATGACAAAAAAAGTAGCGGTGATTCTTTCCGGCTGTGGCGTGTATGACGGCGCCGAAATCCACGAAAGCGTGATCACCCTGCTGCGCCTCGACCAGCGCGGTGCGCAGGTGCAGTGCTTCGCGCCGAACATTGCGCAGATGCATGTCATCAACCACCTGACGGGCGAGGAAATGCCCGAGTCGCGCAATGTGCTGGTGGAGTCTGCCCGCATTGCCCGCGGCGAGGTCAAGGACATCCGCGAAGCCAAGGCTGATGACTTCGATGCGCTGATCGTGCCGGGCGGTTTCGGGGCGGCGAAAAACCTGTCCAACTTCGCCGTGGAAGGCGCCAACTGCAGCGTCAACCCAGACGTGCTCGCCCTGGCCGAAGCCTTTGCCGACGCCTGCAAGCCGGTTGGCCTGATCTGCATTTCGCCGGCACTGGCCGCGAAGATCTACGGGCCGGGCGTGGTCTGCACCATCGGTAGCGACGCAGGCACTGCGGCGGCTGTCGAGAAAATGGGCGGCACCCATGAAGAGTGCGATGTACACGACATTGTCGAAGACACCCAGCGCAAGCTGGTGACTACCCCGGCTTACATGGAGGCCAAGTCGATCAGCGAAGCGGCGGGCGGGATCTACAAGCTGGTGGACCGAATCCTGGAACTCACGCACGAGGGTGACCAGTAAGCCCTTGGGGCCGCTGCGCAGCCCATCGCCGGCAAGCCAGCTCCTACAGCAATAGGGCATGGCTTGAGGTCAACGCGGTCGAGGTGGGAGCTGGCTTGCCGGCGATGGGCTGCAAAGCAGCCCCGCATCAGGTTTTACTCAGCCGGGCAATGATCCGGTCCAGCGCATTGGCAAACGCCTGCTTTTCACGTTCACCATAAGCCGCCTGCCCTCCCCCCACCTGGCCCTGCTCACGCAACTCGGTGAACAGGTTGCGCGCCGCCAGGCGGTCGCCCATGTTGCGCTCGTCGAATTCGCGCCCGCGCGGGTCCAGCACGGTCACGCCCTTTTTAACCAGGCGGTCAGCCAGCGGCACATCACTGCAGATCACCAGCTCGCCCGGCACGGCGTGTTCGACCAGGTAGTCGTCGGCTGCGTCCATGCCGCTGGGTACCACGATCAGGCGCACGATCGCGAACGCCGGCTTGGCCACGGCCTGCCCTGCAACCATCACCACCTCAAACTTGCGCTTGAGGGCGAACTTGACGATCAGATCCTTGGCCGCCTTAGGGCAGGCGTCGGCATCGATCCATACACGCATCGGAAATTCTCTACATGAACTCAACGCGCCCATAATGCCTGAAGCGCAGCGAAAGCTGGAGCAGGCGAGCGCTGGGAAAATGGCGCCAAAAATCCCAATTACCGCTTATCCGGCCCCGCCACTCAAGCTAAACTCGCCACAGCTTTACTGGCCTGCCCGAGCGCACAATGAACCACCCTCACGAAATCCGCCCCGACCTGGACGAAGGCATCGATCGCAAGGTCCTGGCGACATTGCGTGCGCGTTTCCTGCAGCTGAACCAGGGGCGCCTGCAACGGGCAATGGAAGGTTTGTCGACACGCCAGCAGCAAGTACTGACGCTGCTGCCGCTGCTGTTTCACGTGAACCACCCCTTGTTGCCGGGCTACGTCTCGGGCAGCACGCCTGCGGGCGTATCGGGCTACGAGCCAGGTGCCGAGCTGGTGGTCGAGGCCCAGCGCCTGGCCCGCTCGTTCACCTACAAGGCCCGCCATGGCAACCCGCCACGCCCGATCCATGGCCTGTACCTGATGGGCAGCCTGGGCTCACTGGCCCAGGCCGAGCACAGCGACATGGACCTGTGGGTGTGCCATGCGCCCGGCTTGCCCGAGCACTTGCTGGGAGAACTGCGCCGCAAGTGCCAATTGCTGGAGGACTGGGCGGCAAGCCTGGGCGCCGAGGCGCACTTCTTCCTGATCGACACGCAAGGCTTTGCCCAAGGCCAGCGCGATGGCCAACTGGGCTCCGACGACTGCGGCACCACTCAACACTACCTGCTGCTGGACGAGTTCTATCGCACTACCCTATGGCTGGCAGGGCGTACACCACTGTGGTGGCTGGTACCCGTCTACCAGGAACACAATTACCACACCTACACCCAGACCCTGCTGACCAAGCGCTTCATCCGCAGCCAGGACGCCCTCGACCTGGGCAACCTGGCGCACGTTCCGCCCGGCGAGTTCGTCGGTGCCGGCCTGTGGCAACTGTTCAAGGGCATCGATTCGCCCTACAAGTCGCTACTCAAGCTGCTGCTGACCGAGGCCTACGCCAGTGAGCACCCGGCCGTCCGCTGCCTGAGCCTGGATTACAAGCAGGCGGTGTTCGCCAACCAGCTCGACCTCGACGAGCTGGACCCGTATGTGATGGTGTACCGACGCATCGAACGTTACCTGCTGCAACGTGGCGAGCCCGCGCGCCTGGAGCTGGTGAGGCGCAGCCTGTACCTGAAGGTGAACAAAAAGCTCAGCGACCAGGGCCGCACCAATGGCTGGCAGCGCCGGCTGTTGCAACGGCTGGCAGACGAGTGGGGCTGGGACGAGCGCCAGCTGGCCCTGCTGGACAGCCGTAGCCAGTGGAAAGTGCAACAAGTCGCTGTCGAGCGCCGCGAACTGGTGGCGGAGCTGAACCATAGCTACCGCTTCCTCAGCCAGTTCGCCAGCACCCAAAACGCCAGCAGCCGCGCCGAGCAGCGCGACCTCAATGTGCTGGGCCGGCGCCTGTATGCGGCCTTTGAGCGCCGCGCCGGCAAGGTCGAGGTGATCAACCCCGGCATCGCCCCGGACCTCGCCGAAGGCACCGTGACGCTGGTCCAGGCGCCCAACCGCAAGGAACCCGGCAGCTACCACTGGGAGCTGTACAGCGGCAACCTGAGCACCCACGAGGTGGAGCACTTCAGCCCGATAAAACGCTGCCGCGAGCTGCTGGAGCTGCTGGCGTGGGCCCATCGCAACGGCGTGATCGACAGCAGCACGCGCGTGGCGCTGCACCCGGGCGCCAGCGACCTCAGTGAATTCGAGCTGTTCAACCTGATCGGTTGCCTGCAGCACAGTATTCCCCTGCCCTTGCCGATCGTCAGCGAAGTGCGCCTGCTGCAGCCCAGCGTTGCCGACGAGGTGTTGTTGCTGGTCAACGTCGCCATCGACCCGCTGCGCCATCACCGCGACCTGAACATCCTGATGACCACCGAGCGTACCGACTCGTTGAGCTACGCAGGCGTGCGCGAGAACCTGGTCCTGACCCTGGACCAGGTCACCCTGAACAGCTGGAACGAAGTGCTGGTCCAGCGCTACGACGGCGAACATGCACTGGTGCGTTGCTTGCGCGACTTCCTCAACAGCCCGGTGCTGCGCGGCCACCGACCACGGGTGCGGGTGCGCTGCTTTTGCCAGAGTCGCGCACAAGCCATCGGCCAGCGCGTGGAGGAAATTTTCGACACGGTGCAGCTGCTGCTGGACCAGGGCGCCAACCACCGTTACCTGCTAGAGGTGGCTCAGCACACCCATGTGCTGGAGCTGATGGCCGGGCACATAGGCCTGGCCACCCTGGCCGAGCACGAGGCACTGCTGGCCCACCTGGGCGAAGAGCGTAGCGCCTACAGCCCGCTGTACCTGGATACCAATGCCCTGCTGGACCATGACCTGCGCCTGGTGCTGGAACAGGGCCGCCCGGCTTGCATCCAGGTGTTCTATCGCCTGCAGGGTGGCTGGGCCGAGTTGTATGTGCTGGATGAGTACAATGCCCTGTGGCAGCAGCGCCTTCCCCTGCATGACGAAGCCCACCTGCTGCTGCCGCTGCAGCGTTTCCTGCGTTCGGTGGTGATGCGCCGTGATGCCCGGCTGCCGCTGGATACCCAGCGCGCTGCCTCGCTGGACATCCACTACGCACAACTGTTGCCTTCCGGCGCTGGCAAGGCGCGCAGCATCGAGCCGCGCCAGGCTCCGGTCGAAGGCAGCGGCCAGCCTTACTATGAGGTGCAGGCCATCATCCAGGCCGGCGTGGCGGGTGCGGCGCATGTGACGCTGTACTGCGACCAGCAAGAGTTTTCCGAGCTGGAGCATGGTGGGCAGCTGTATGCGGTGGTGGCCAGGCAGATCATCGGGCAACGGCGCGGGGCCGGACAGTACCGGTGCTACATCACCGACCTGGATTTGTCCGAGTTGCTGGATGATCGGCTGGGGGCGACGCAGGTGTACCTGAGCTACAAGCGGGTGCTGGAGCAGGCGTTGAATGAGGGGTTGGAGCAGGTGCTAAGTGAGTGATCGGGGGCTGCTTTGCAGCCCATCGCCGGCAAGCCAGCTCCCACAGGTACGGTGCCGGCCTCGGGCCTTGTGCAACCCTTGTGGGAGCTGGCTTGCCGGCGATGGGCCGCGCAGCGGCCCCCTTGCCCTTACAGGTCGTAATCGCCCGCCGCTTCTGGCTGGTACTCCACTTCCAGCAGCTTCAGCTTGAGGGTCTTGCCACCCGGTGCCGGCCAGTCGATCTGCTCGCCCACCGAAAGCCCCAGCAAAGCGCAGCCGATCGGTGCCAGGACCGAGACATTGCCTTCCGGCCCTGCGTCCTTCGGATAGACCAACGTCAGGTGGTAGTCCTTGCCGCTGGCTTCCTCACGGCAGTGCACGCGCGAGTTCATGGTCACCACGCCCGCTGGCACGTCCTCGTGACCGACCACCTGCTCGGCGCGGTCCAGCTCGTCCTGCAGGGCGAGCACACCCGGCGTACTCTCGTCGAGGCTGTCGATCAGACGCTCCAGACGCTGTACGTCCAATCGGGTGAGGATGAGGGAAGGCTTGGTGCTCATGATCCAGTCAGACTCCTTTGAACAGGCGATTTTCGTCGTGCAGATAAAGCAAAACCCCGCCCAAGGGCGGGGTTTGTGAAGGCTTTGGCGTCACCGACGCAGAAACCCGACACTACCACAGCCGGGCAAATACTCAAGCCCTTGCTATGAGTGTGGCTTAGCCTGGTCGCGCAGGGCCTGGGCCTCGCGGCAGATCTGCCGACGCCGTTCGTCATCGGCGGAACGCCACTCGCGAATGTGCTCCACATGCCGCTGGCAGCCGGTGCACACCCGCTGCTCGTCCAGCCGGCAAACGCTGATGCACGGCGATGGCACGGCGGGGCTGACGTTGCTGTAGAGCGGCTTGGGTGGCCGGGCCTGGACGCTGCTCATGTCAGATCTCGTCGAAGTCCAGCTTCTCGCCAGCCCGCTCCCAGACGATGCGCTCGAGCATCTCGCCCAACAGCTCGTCGCTCTTCTCGCACACCCACTTCTTGCTCTCTTCGTCGTAGTCGAAGTGGAAACCACCCGAACGGTCGGCCAGCCATAGCTGGCGCAGCGGTTCCTGGCGGCTGAAGATCAGCTGGGCGCCACCTTCGAACTTGACGGTGAGAACACCGGCGGAGTTCTCCATGTCCAGGTCCATGCCGCTCTCGTCGAACAGGTCTTCCAGGGCCTGTTGGGTCGCGTCGACCAGATCATGGAAACGCGCTTCACTCAAACTCATTGCAGGAACCTCGAAATTGGCTGCGTTACAGGCAAGCCGGGCAAGATACGGGCGCTTGGCGCCGAATGCAAAGATTAGCCATTGAAGGCGGTAAGAATAGCCCGCCCGGCGGACCGGCCCTTGCATAGGCAAGCCGCCGGTCGCTCGGTATACTCGGGCGCAATACTGCATTTTTCTAAGGATTTCACCCATGAAGCGCCTGATTTCCTCCTTCGCGGCGCTGGTCGCTGTTGCCTGCCTCGTTTCGGCCTGCGGCCAGAAAGGCCCGCTGTATCTGCCTGAAGACGGCGATAACGGCAAAGCGCACAAGTCGCACCAGCACCAGCCAAAAGCCAAGCCGGCCCCGGCGCCAGCGCAGCAGCCCGAGCTGCAGTCCGAGCCCGAGCAGTCGCCTGCGCAGTAAGGAAACCAGATGAACGCTTTCAACTACCGCGACGGTCAGCTGTTCGCGGAAGGGGTGGCCCTGTCGGCCGTCGCCGAACGTTTCGGCACCCCCACCTATGTGTATTCGCGCGCCCACATCGAGGCCCAGTACCGCAGCTACACCGACGCCCTGCAAGGCGCCGAGCACCTGGTGTGCTTCGCGGTCAAGGCCAACTCCAACCTTGGCGTGCTGAACGTGCTGGCGCGCCTGGGCGCAGGTTTCGACATTGTCTCCGGCGGTGAGCTGGAGCGCGTGCTGGCTGCTGGCGGGCGCGCCGACCGCGTGGTGTTCTCCGGCGTTGGCAAAACCCGCGAAGACATGCGCCGCGCCCTGGAAGTGGGCGTGCACTGCTTCAACGTCGAGTCCACCGACGAGCTGGAGCGCCTGCAAGTCGTGGCCGCCGAGATGGGCAAGGTTGCCCCGGTGTCGCTGCGGGTAAACCCGGACGTTGACGCCGGTACCCACCCGTACATCTCCACCGGCCTTAAAGAAAACAAGTTCGGCATCGCCATCGCCGACGCCGAGGCCATCTACGTGCGTGCCGCGCAGCTGCCGAACCTGGAAGTGGTCGGTGTCGACTGCCACATCGGCTCGCAGCTGACCACTGTGGAGCCGTTCCTCGATGCCCTCGACCGCCTGCTGGACCTGGTCGATCGCCTCGCCGACTGCGGCATCCACCTGCGCCACCTGGACCTGGGCGGCGGCGTTGGCGTGCGCTACCGCGACGAAGAACCCCCGCTGGTGGCCGACTACATCAAGGCTATTCGCGAGCGCGTGGGCAAGCGTGACCTGGCCCTGGTGTTCGAGCCGGGCCGCTACATCGTGGCCAACGCCGGCGTGCTGCTGACCCGCGTGGAATACCTCAAGCACACCGAACACAAGGACTTTGCCATCATCGATGCAGCGATGAACGACCTGATTCGCCCGGCCCTCTACCAGGCCTGGATGGGTGTCAGCCCGGTCGTCCCACGCGAGGGCGAAGGCCGTGCCTACGACCTGGTCGGCCCGATCTGCGAGACCGGCGACTTCCTCGGCAAGGACCGTGTGCTGAACCTGGCCGAAGGCGACCTGCTGGCCGTACAGTCGGCGGGCGCCTATGGTTTTGTCATGAGCTCCAACTACAACACCCGTGGCCGTTGCGCTGAAATCCTGGTCGACGGCGACCAGGCGTTCGAAGTTCGCCGCCGCGAGACCATCGCCGAACTGTATGCTGGCGAAAGCCTGCTGCCGGAGTAAGCCCATGCTGCTGCGTTTTACCAAGATGCATGGCCTGGGCAACGACTTCATGGTCCTCGACCTGGTCAGCCAGCACGCGCATATCCAGCCAAAGCACGCCAAGCAATGGGGTGACCGGCATACCGGCATCGGCTTCGACCAGCTGCTGATCGTCGAGGCACCGAACAACCCGGAAGTGGACTTCCGCTACCGCATCTTCAACGCCGACGGCTCTGAAGTGGAGCAATGCGGCAACGGTGCGCGCTGCTTCGCCCGTTTCGTGCTGGACAAGCGCCTGACCGCGAAAAAGCGCATCCGCGTGGAAACCAAAAGCGGCATCATCGTGCTGGACGTGCAGAACGACGGCCAGGTGAGTGTCGACATGGGCCCACCGCGGTTCATCCCTGCCGAAATCCCCTTCGTCGCTGACGCGCAGGCGCCAAACTACCCACTGGAAGTCGACGGCCAGCTGCATTCGATTGCCGCCGTGTCCATGGGTAACCCGCATGCCGTGCTGCGCGTCGACGACGTGCATACTGCCCCCGTGCATGAGCTGGGCCCGAAGATCGAAAACCACCCACGCTTCCCGCAGCGGGTGAATGCCGGCTTCCTCCAGGTCATCGACCGCCACCGCGCCAACCTGCGCGTGTGGGAACGCGGCGCGGGCGAAACCCAGGCCTGCGGCACCGGCGCTTGCGCCGCGGCCGTAGCAGCGATCAGCCAAGGCTGGATGGATTCCCCGGTGTCCCTCGACCTGCCCGGTGGCCGCCTGCACATCGAATGGGCCGGCCCCGGCAAGCCCGTGTTGATGACCGGCCCTGCCGTGCGCGTCTACGAAGGACAGGTTCGTCTCTAAGCGAGTAACCGCCATGACCGATCAGCCCAAGGTTGTACCCCAGCAGTCCGCCGAGCTCGATGCCGAAGCGGTGGTCGCCTACCTGCGCGCCCACCCCACCTTCTTCGCCGAGCACGACGAGTTGCTGATCGAACAGCACATCCCGCACCAGCGTGGCGACAGCGTGTCGCTGGTGGAACGCCAGCTCAAGCTGCTGCGCGACCGCAACATCGAGATGCGCCATCGCTTGTCGCAACTGATGGACGTGGCCCGTGACAACGACCGGCTGTTCGACAAGACTCGACGGCTGATCCTCGACCTGCTCGATGCCGGCACCCTGGAAGAAGTGGTGATGGCGGTCGAAGACAGCCTGCGCCAGGAATTCCAGGTGCCCTTCGTCAGCCTCATCCTGTTCGGCGACAACGTTGCGCCGGTCGGGCGCTGGGTCAGCAACACCGAGGCGCAACAGGCCATCGGTGCCCTGCTGGGCGGCGGCAAGACGGTCAGTGGCAACCTGCGTGAACACGAGCTGGCGTTCCTGTTCGGTGAAGAACAGCGCCGGGAGGTGGGTTCCAGCGCCGTGGCCACCCTCGAATATCAGGGGCTGCACGGGGTGCTGGCTATCGGTAGCCGCGACCCGCAACACTACAAGAGCAGCGTCGGCACCCTGTTCCTCGGCTACATCGCCGAAGTGCTCGGCCGCGTTGTACCGCGCGTTACCCAGACCCTGCGCTCGGTACGCTGATGGAACGCCAGCTGGAGGCTTATTGCGCACACCTGCGCAACGAGCGCCAGGTGTCGGAGCACACGTTGGTGGGCTACCGTCGCGATCTGGACAAGGTCATCGGCTACTGCAAGGAACACGGCATTGCCGGTTGGCAGGCGCTGCAGATCCAGCAACTGCGCCAGCTGATCGCCCGCCTGCACCACCACGGCCAGTCTTCACGCAGCCTGGCCCGGCTGCTGTCGGCGGTGCGCGGCCTGTACCGCTACCTCAACCGCGAAGGCCTGTGCCAGCACGACCCGGCCACCGGCCTGAGCGCGCCCAAGGGTGAGCGCCGGTTGCCCAAGGTGCTGGACACCGACCGCGCCCTGCAGCTGCTTGATGGCGGCGTCGACGACGACTTCATCGCCCGCCGTGACCAGGCCATTCTTGAACTGTTTTATTCGTCTGGCCTGCGCCTGTCCGAGCTGACCAACCTCGACCTCGATCACATCGACCTCGCCGCCGGCCTGGTGCAGGTGCTGGGCAAGGGTGGCAAAGCGCGTGTGCTGCCGGTTGGCCGCAAGGCCCGCGAGGCGCTGCAGGCCTGGTACCGCCTGCGCGGCATCGGCAACCCGCGTGACCGCGCGGTGTTCATCACCCGCCAGGGCAACCGCATCACGCCACGGGCTGTGCAGCAACGGGTGAAGAAGGCGGGTGAGCGCGAGCTGGGCCAGCACCTGCACCCGCACATGCTTCGCCATTCTTTCGCCAGCCATGTGCTGGAATCGTCCCAGGACCTGCGGGCGGTGCAAGAGATGCTCGGCCATGCCGACATCAGCACCACGCAGATCTACACCCACCTGGACTTCCAGCACCTGGCCGCGGTGTACGACAGCGCCCACCCTCGGGCCAAACGCAGCAAAGGCACAGACTCATGAGCATCAAGCTGATCACATTCGACCTCGACGACACCCTGTGGGACACCGCGCCGGTCATTGCCAGCGCAGAAGTCGTGCTGCGCGACTGGCTCGAAGCCAACGCCCCGATCCTGGGCGGCGTGCCGGTGGAGCACCTGTTTGCCATCCGCGAGCGCCTGGTACAGGCCGAGCCCGGCCTCAAGCACCGCATCAGCGCCCTGCGCCGACGGGTGCTGTTCCATGCCCTGGAAGAAGTCGGCTACAGCGAGAAGCAAGCGCAGGCGCTGGCCAACGAAGGCTTTGAAGTATTCCTGCATGCTCGCCACCAGGTGGAGATCTTCCCCGAGGTACAGCCGGTGCTGGAGATCCTGCGTCACCATTACATCCTGGGCGTGGTCACCAACGGCAACGCCGACGTGAGCCGGTTGGGGCTGGCGGACTACTTCCGCTTTGCCCTGTGCGCCGAGGACCTCGGCATTGGCAAGCCGGACCCGGCACCGTTCCTGGAAGCCCTGCGCCGCGGCGAGGCGGACGCCAGCACCGCCGTTCACATCGGCGACCACCCCGGCGATGACATCGCAGGCGCCCAGCGCGCCGGGCTACGGGCCGTATGGTTCAACCCCCAGGGCAAGGCCTGGACCGGTGAACAGGCACCGGATGCCGAGATCCAGCGCCTGTCGCAGCTGCCCGACGTCCTTTCGCGCTGGCGCTGACAGGGGCCGCTGTGCGGCCCTATCGCCGGCAAGCCAGCTCCCACAGGGATCGCGCAAGGCTGAGGCCCTCGGTGATCCTGTGGGAGCTTGCCGGCGATAGGGCCAGTACAGCCAGCTCCCACAGGGATCGCGCAAGGCTGAAGCCCTCGGTGATCCTGTGGGAGCTGGCTTGCCGGCGATAGGGCCAGTACAGCCAGCACAAAACTCACAGGCACAAAAAAGCCCGCAGCGACGGCGGGCTTTTTTGCGTTCAGCCACTCAGATAGGGCGGCTGCCATATTTGTTGTCCGGCTTCTTGGGCGGGTCGGCGACCACGTTGGCCTCGACTTCCTGCACCTTGCCACCGCGCGAAAGGAATTCTTCCATCGCCTTGGCCAGTGCATCACGCTCTTTCTGCTTGGCTTCCATGCTCGGCATCTCGTCTACCGAGACAGCCGCCTTGGATTTGCCCTTGGCAGCAGGTGCCGGGCTGCTGTCGTCATCGCCAGCGTCTTCAACGCCGTCGTCAGCCGCCGCTTCGAGGCCCTCATCAGCCTCGTCTTCATCGCCTACTTCGAGGTCGTCGTTTTCCAGATCGTCGTCGCTCATGTTCTACCTCATGACTTGCGAAAGCAGGTTAGTTATAGACCAGTGCAGCCGTAGACCGGCAGCCACCAGTGAAAATTCAACTGGCCGTGGGTTAGGCCACTGCCCTTGGGTCGGCGCTCCTGATGGGAGGCGGCACCCAGCAGGCCCTGCTCCTGGCAGGACCTGACAAATCCATCTAGCCCCTGCTGGCCACACGCTATTGGCAAGCCTAGCAAAGGCTGGCGAAGTGTGTGGACTACACGTCAAACACCCTTCGGCGCGCATTCTAGCGCGCCCGTGGAAAAAGCAAAGCTCCATAAACGCCCTACGACTTGTAAGTTTTTTACCTACGTCGCGAACGTGACGGATAAACCGTTTGCCAAGCGCGAAATGCTGAAATTCTGGCAAAAAAATGCCCGGCAAGCCGGGCAAGTTTTTACCGCGTCGCAGTTACAGGTTGTAGCCGCGTTCGTTGTGCTGAGCCAGGTCGAGGCCGACCGACTCTTCTTCTTCGTTGACCCGCAGGCCCATCACCACATCCAGGACCTTGAGGATCACGTAGGTGACGATGGCGGTGTAGACCACGGTGAAGATCACGCCCTTGGCCTGGATCCAGACCTGCATGCCGATGTCGGTAACGGTACCGAAGCCGCCCAGCGCCGGGGCTGCGAACACACCGGTAAGGATCGCACCGATGATGCCGCCGATGCCGTGCACGCCGAAGGCATCCAGCGAGTCGTCATAGCCGAGCCTGCGCTTGAGGGTGGTGGCGCAGAAGTAGCAGATCACACCCGAAGCCAGGCCGATCACCAGGGCGCCCATAGGGCCCACGGTGCCTGCAGCCGGGGTAATGGCAACCAGGCCGGCAACCACACCCGAAGCGATGCCCAGGGCGCTGGGTTTGCCGTGACCGATCCACTCGGCGAACATCCAGCCCAGTGCAGCAGCAGCGGTGGCGATCTGGGTGACCAGCATGGCCATGCCAGCGGTGCCGTTGGCGGCGGCGGCGGAGCCTGCGTTGAAGCCGAACCAGCCGATCCACAGCATTGCCGCGCCCATCAGGGTGTAGCCCAGGTTGTGCGGGGCCATCGGGGTGGTCGGGTAGCCCTTGCGCTTGCCCAGTACCAGGCAGCAGACCAGGCCTGCAATACCGGCGTTGATGTGCACCACGGTGCCGCCGGCGAAGTCCAGTACGCCCCAGTCCCACATCAGTGCACCGTCACCGCTCCACACCATGTGCGCGATCGGCGCATACACCAGGGTGAACCAGATGCCCATGAACACCAGCATCGCGGAGAACTTCATGCGCTCGGCGAAGGCACCCACGATCAGTGCCGGGGTGATGATGGCGAAGGTCATCTGGAAGGTGATGAATACCGCCTCAGGGAAGAGTGCAGTGGCCGACGTCAGGTTCTCGGGCGTGACGCCGCTGAGGAAGGCCTTGGAGAAGCCGCCGACGAAGGAATTGAAGTTGAGCACGCCCTTTTCCATACCGGTGGTATCGAAGGCCATGCTGTAGCCGTAGACGACCCACAGAATGCTCATCAGGCCGGTGATTGCAAAGCACTGCATCATCACCGACAGCACGTTCTTGGAACGCACCATGCCGCCATAGAACAGGGCCAGGCCCGGGATAGTCATGAACAGCACCAGCGCCGTTGCAGTCAGCATCCAGGCGGTGTCGCCGGAGTTCAGCGCTGGGGCAGCTTCCTCTGCCAGGGCAAGCCCGGGCATTACGAGGGACAATAGGGCTCCTAGCCCTGCGATCTTACGCAGAGTCATGTTGTTTTCTCCTGGGGCGTTGGGTTTGGTGAGGCGTTGTTATTGCTTAGATCGCGTCGGTATCGGTTTCGCCGGTACGGATGCGGATCGCCTGCTCCAGATTCACCACGAAAATCTTGCCGTCACCAATCTTGCCGGTGTTGGCTGCCTTGGTGATGGCTTCGATTACCCGATCAAGGTCCTTGTCATCGATGGCGACATCGATCTTCACCTTGGGCAGGAAATCGACCACATATTCAGCACCGCGATACAGCTCGGTGTGGCCCTTCTGCCGGCCGAAGCCTTTGACTTCAGTAACAGTGATGCCCTGCACGCCGATTTCCGACAGCGACTCGCGCACGTCGTCCAGCTTGAACGGCTTGATGATGGCTGTGACTAGCTTCATGAAACTCTCTCCCGATTTGGTGGACTTGCCCCAGGAAAACAAACCCGTCTCAAGTCTAAGCGCAGCGGTTGGCTTTGTAACGCGTCGTCGGCATCCGGCTCCGCGTGCGCACTGCTTGGTCACAAGGAACTGCATCAGTGCATGGCTCGTACAGGTCTTTGCAGAAACCTTGCCAGTTCCGGCAAATCACCGGAAAACAGCGAGTTATGCGAAAGGGTCGGGATTGGCCAGTCGCCAGCATGGGAAACATGCACAGTTTCGGTGCGCACCGGCAGGGCGCATTGCGCGAAAAACGTGCACCCAAACGTCCGGTTTGTGCGTGCTACACTGCCGGCCATTCTCAGTTTCATTGGACTGCCCCATGCTTGCGCCCAAAGCCCTTCTCGATGCCCTGAGCGACCAGGCCTCGCGCCTGTTCAGCAGCGATACCGCCCAGCCCCGTGCAGAACTGGAAAGCCAGTTCAAGGTGCTGATGCAAGGTGCCTTCAGCAAGCTGGACCTGGTCAGCCGTGACGAATTCGACAGCCAGATGGTCGTGCTGGCGCGCACCCGCGCTCGCCTCGAGGCGCTGGAAAAACAAGTAGCCGAGCTGGAAGCACGGATGCCCCCCGAAGCGCAGGACTAACATGCGATACACAGTGCGTTCCCATGAAAGTCAGCGCACATAATGTTTAAGGTAAAGTCACCAACGTTCAGCCCGGCGCGGTCAATGCCACGGTATCAGGCCGAGGCTCGCAGGCGTGCCGGCTCGGGTACTGCCTGTTTCGGCGGCAGCTCGCTGGGATGCAAGGTGCCGCGAAACAGGGCCGCACCACACTGGGTAACCAACGTCTTCACCCGGTTGTGTGAGTTGAGGATTTCAGCCTGGATGCCTTCAATGGCCGAATCCCCTGGCTGCAAGCTGACTGCCCGGTTGGCCCATTCGATGGCAGCAAAACGGCTCTGCTTGCGGGTGCCGCGCCCCTGCATCCAGGCCAACCCCAGTTCGGCGCTGGCGCGCCCGGCAACCCACGGGTCCGGGTGCTCGACAAGGCTCGACAGGTAGGCGACGGCCTCGGCCCGCTCTTGAGCTTCGCCAAATTGGCGCAACAGAATACCCAGGTGCAAGCGCGCACGCGCATTGGTCTGCGGATTACCCAACGCATCGACCAGCAGGCGCCTGACGGCCAGCATGGCACTTCGCTCATTCAGGTCCTCATCGCCCTCCATGCGCAGGCAGGCGAGGTTGTACTTGGCCTGCCTGCTGCCCGCCTCTACCGCACGCTGCAGCCAATGCTCAGCCGCCTCGTCATCCAGATAGTCCGCCGGGGTGTTGCCCAGGCCGCCGCTGTGCAGCTCGTACAAGCCAAGGGCAGCCCCCGGCAAGCTCAGCTCGGCACAGCGCTCATACAGGTAACAAGCCACCTCATGCCGGTTGGCAGCCCACAGCAGCCGCGCCACAGCGAGCACCTCGAAGCCTGGCGCGAGGCCCGCGCGCTGGCGCTTCACCGCCACCTGCGACCACAGCCTTGCCTGCTCGGCCGAGCGTGGCAGCCCCCACAGGCCGAAGCGATGACCGGCAGCACGCATTGCACAGGCGCCAGCATGCGTGCGGCCTTCACACAGGCGTTCGATGGCGGTGCGCAACAGTTGATGTTCATCTGCCATGCCATCGCACAGTATCAGCCCGACCAAACAGCGAAAGGGCTCGCCCATGGCTGGGATGGCACCGTGATCGGCGTTGCAGGCCAAGCTCGCGGCGAAATCGCGCATACCGCCGGCATGGTCTTGCAAGGCACTGCTACGCAGCGCGCCACGCCAAGCCAGCACGACGGCGCTTTCCCTGGGCCTTAGCGGGCGTTGCAACCAGGCATCGAACAGTTGCTGCCAACCGGCGACGGCCTGCAACTGCTCGGCATGCGGCAGCTTCAGCCGTTCTTCGACGGCCATCCAGCGCAACGCATTGCGCAGCGCTTCGTCCCATGCCTCGCACAACGGTCCATCAGCCAACAACTCCAGCGCATCGAAACTGGCACCCCAACGGGGCAGCAGGTAAACGGCGAGGGCCTGGACCGCTTCGAAACAACCTGGGCGCGCCACCAGCGCATGGCGCAACCAGTAATAGCGCGGTGCTTCGTTTTCGTGATCTGCCCGCCTGCTCAGGCATGCCGGTAACGCTTGGGGCAGCTCGGCCAGGGGCAGCAGCCCGTGCTTCACCAGTAAGGGTGCCGCGGCTTCCTGCACTTCCACATCGGCATGGGCACTGGGCCTGTACCGCGCAGGTTGCCCCTGAAACAGTTCGATCAACCAGCCAGGCTCGCGTAGATGCGCACTGACACGCAGCATGCCAATGGCCGCTGCCACGGGTTGTGCGCAGCGGTCCATTGCGCGCAACAGGTGCGCGGTCGCGGTTTCACACATTTGCTCAACGGCCAGCAAGCGTGCAGCGTTGCGTTGGCCGCCATCCTGCACCTGGCAGGCCCGGTGGAAGCAGTGCATGCCCATTACCACCTGCGGGTGGTAAGCCTTGGGGCAGGCATCAATCCAGGCTTTGAGCACTTGGCTCAGGGCCCTGTCACCCTGGTTTTCCAGGTCAACCAGCATGTGCCCTTCGATGGCCGCCAGGTAGGCCGGAAATTCGCCAGGCGCGGCTTGGCGCCATTGCGCCTCAAGGCTGTCGAAAAAGCGGGTGAGTTCAATGAATGAATTGGCCTGCACCAGTTCGCGGATGACCTGGCGCGTGCGGGTGAGCGTTTGCACGGCGCAATACCTCAAGTCCATTTGAAAGAAGACGCTGTGCCATCCCATGGCAACGGCATTTGCCGAACAACACTAAGCCATACCGGGCACCTGCGCAAAGATTATTGGATCCATTTTTTGCCGAATTTTAAGAAAACACAGGGAAAAACCCTGCCCTGTAAAACCACGACGCACACTTGTTGCGCCTGCCGTGGCAACCATCGCTATCCTTGACCAGGCCGCAGGAAGCGGCCCCTTTCAGCGACAACGGAGCGTCCATGTCCCTAGCCCTCGTCCACAGCCGCGCCCAGGTAGGTGTGCAGGCACCTTCGGTCAGCGTCGAAACCCACCTGGCAAACGGCCTGCCCCATCTCACCCTGGTCGGCCTGCCAGAAACCACGGTCAAGGAAAGCAAGGACCGCGTACGCAGCGCCATCGTCAACTCCGGGCTGAACTACCCGCAGCGGCGCATTACCCAGAACCTGGCCCCCGCCGACTTGCCCAAGGATGGCGGGCGCTACGACCTGGCCATTGCCCTGGGCATCCTTGCCGCCGACGGCCAGGTGCCAACGGCCAGCCTTGCAGAAGTCGAGTGCCTGGGCGAACTGGCGTTGTCGGGCAAATTGCGGGCAGTGCAAGGCGTGCTGCCGGCGGCCCTGGCGGCACGCGAGGCGGGCCGGGCGCTGGTGGTTCCGCGCGAGAATGCCGAGGAAGCCAGCCTGGCCGGCGGGCTGGTGGTGTATGCGGTGGGCCACCTGCTGGAGCTGGTCGCCCACCTGAACGGCCAGGTGCCATTGCCGCCATACGCGGCCAATGGCTTGATCCTGCATCAACGCCCCTACCCCGACCTGAGCGAGGTACAGGGCCAGCTGGCGGCCAAGCGCGCGTTGATGCTAGCGGCGGCTGGGGCGCACAACCTGTTGTTCACCGGGCCACCCGGCACCGGCAAGACCTTGCTCGCCAGCCGCCTGCCCGGGCTGCTGCCACCGCTGGACGAGCACGAGGCGCTTGAGGTGGCGGCCATCCAGTCGGTCAGCGGGCATACACCGCTGAGCAGTTGGCCGCAGCGACCGTTTCGCCACCCTCACCACTCCGCATCCGGCCCGGCACTGGTCGGTGGCAGCAGCCGGCCGCAACCGGGCGAAATCACCCTCGCCCACCATGGCGTGCTGTTTCTCGATGAACTGCCAGAGTTTGAGCGGCGCGTGCTGGAAGTGCTGCGCGAGCCACTGGAGTCGGGCGAAATCGTGATTGCCCGGGCCCGCGACAAGGTGCGCTTTCCGGCGCGCTTTCAGCTGGTGGCGGCGATGAACCCGTGCCCTTGCGGCTACCTGGGCGACCCCACTGGCCGCTGCCGCTGCAGCACCGAGCAGATCGCGCGGTACCGCAACAAGCTGTCCGGGCCGCTGCTGGACCGCATCGACCTGCACCTGACCGTGGCCCGCGAGAGCACCACGCTGAACAACCAGCCCTGTGGTGAAGCCAGTGCCGATGTGGCCGCCAGGGTGGCGCAGGCGCGGGAGGTACAGCAGCGCCGCCAAGGGTGTGTGAATGCGTTTCTCGACCTCGAAGGGTTGCGCCGCCATTGCGGATTGACGGCGGCGGATCAGACGTGGCTGGAGGGGGCCTGCGAACGGTTGACCTTGTCGTTGCGGGCGGCGCACCGGTTATTGAAAGTGGCACGAACACTGGCGGACCTGGAGGGTTGTGAGGCGATCGGCCGGCCACATCTGGCCGAGGCCCTGCAATATCGGCCGGGGAGCAGTTAGATTACCGGGGCTGAAAAGCGGCCCCGAAATTTTGCCCCACCAGCAGAATCTGCAATTGAAAGCGGCCTGCGGTAACTGTCCCTTTTTACGGGACAATATTTCTCCCGGACAGCTGATTGTCTGACGCCACCTCACCCCTCAGAATCGTCGGCCAAACTGTTCAAACGCTGCCCCGGCAGCTCATGGAGTAAGAGCCGATGCCACACGAAGGCAGCCTTCTGCAAACTGCGGTGATCTTTCTGCTTGCCGCAGTCGTCGCCGTCCCCCTGGCCAAGCGCCTGCAACTGGGCGCCGTGCTCGGCTACCTGCTGGCCGGTGTGGCCATCGGCCCGCAAGCACTTGGCCTGATCCACGACACCGAAAGCGTGGCGCATATCTCCGAGCTGGGCGTGGTCCTGTTGCTGTTCATCATTGGCCTGGAGCTGTCGCCGAAGCGCCTGTGGCTGATGCGCAAGTCGGTGTTCGGTGTGGGTACCGCCCAAGTGCTGCTGACCGGCGCGCTGATCGGTGCCATTGCCCTGTTCGGCTTCAGCCAGACGCTGCCGGCAGCCATCGTGCTCGGCCTGGGCCTGGCGCTGTCGTCCACCGCCCTTGGCCTGCAAAGCCTGGCCGAGAGCAAGCAGCTCAACGCCCCGCACGGCCGCCTGGCGTTCGCCATCCTGCTGTTCCAGGACATCGCCGCGATCCCGCTGATCGCCCTGGTGCCGCTACTGGCCGCCAGTGGTCCGGACACCAGCCATGGCGACAGCCTGCAACACGGCCTGAAGGTATTCGCCAGCATCGCCGTGGTGATCGTCGGTGGCCGCTACCTGCTGCGCCCGGTGTTCCGCACCGTGGCCCGCACCGGCCTGCCGGAAGTGTCCACCGCCACCGCGCTGCTGGTGGTGATCGGCACAGCCTGGCTGATGGAAGAAGCCGGCATCTCCATGGCCCTTGGCGCCTTCCTCGCCGGCCTGCTGCTGGCCGACTCGGAATACCGTCACGAGCTGGAATCTCAGATCGAACCGTTCAAGGGCCTGCTGTTGGGGCTGTTCTTCATCAGCGTGGGCATGGGTGCCAACCTGCGCCTGCTGCTGGACATGCCGCTGGTGGTACTAGGCCTGACGCTGCTGCTGGTGGCGGTAAAGCTGGTGCTGCTGCTAGGCGTCGGCCGCCTGGTCGGTGGCCTGAACAGCGCCAGCGCCCTACGCCTGGGCATGGTGCTGGCGGCGGGTGGCGAGTTCGCCTTTGTGGTGTTCAAGCTGGGCAAGGACCAAGGCCTGTTCGACACCCAGACCTACGACCTGCTGCTGATGACCATTACCCTGTCCATGGCCATCACCCCGCTGCTGATGCTGGGCTGCGCCCGCGCCCTCAAACGCCCGCAACCGGCGCGTGAAGTGCCCGAGCAGTACAAGCAGATCCAGACGGATACGCCGCGGGTGGTGATCGTCGGCATGGGCCGCATGGGCCAGATCGTCGCGCGCATCCTGCGGGCACAGAAAATCCCGTTCATAGCCTTGGAAACCTCGGTGGACGCCATCGAGATGACCCGCATGTTCGAACAGGTGCCGGTGTTCTACGGCGACCCGCTGCGCCCCGAGGTGCTGCACGCCGCCAAGGTGGGTGAAGCGGAGTACTTCATCATCACCATCGATGACCCAGAAGCGGCCATTCATACCGCTGAACGGGTGAAACGCCTGTACCCACACCTGAAAGTGCTGGCCCGGGCACGTAACCGCCAGCATGTGCACAAGTTGGTGGATGCAGGCGCCGAGCCGATTCGCGAGACGTTCTACTCCAGCCTGGAAATGACCCGCAGGGCACTGGTGGGGTTGGGCTTGAGCGATGAACAGGCGGCGGACCGTATCGCCCGGTTTACCCAGCATGACGAAGAAGTGCTGGTGGCCCAGGGGCAGGTACGCGATGACCGGGCCAAGGTGATGCAGACGGCCAAGGAGGCGCGGGTGGAGCTGGAGCGGTTGTTTGATTCGGATGCGGATTGAGGGTTTTTGTCGTACGCCTTGAGGGTTGTGGCGCCTATGAGATCGAGCGCCGCCCGCGCGGCGCATCGCGAGCGAAGCTCGCTCCTACGTTTGTTTCGGGCCAA
This sequence comes from Pseudomonas putida S13.1.2, assembly GCF_000498395.2. Classification (NCBI taxonomy): domain Bacteria; kingdom Pseudomonadati; phylum Pseudomonadota; class Gammaproteobacteria; order Pseudomonadales; family Pseudomonadaceae; genus Pseudomonas; species Pseudomonas putida. The sequence goes on along the minus strand of NZ_CP010979.1, from coordinate 5,230,506 downwards.
TTATTCCTGTGGGAATTGCGCGCGAACGCCTTGGTGCATGGCTCGATATCGCGTCATACAAACAAGGCGGTCGCGCGCGCCTGTCACAGGCGAAACTGGCCCGAAACAAACGTAGGAGCGAGCTTCGCTCGCGATGCGCCGCGCGGGCGGCGCTCGATCTGACAGGCGCCAAAAAACTATCGCCTGGCACCTGGAGGCCATCCTGCAACCTCCTGACGATCACCTCGCCGCCATTACGCGCCCCCAAAAAAACCATCACAGAATCGTCCGATTCTCAGCAAGGTCCTACTTCCCGGCCAACCATTTCCTACGTTAACGCCGCCCCCGAGGATTTATCCTACACACCGTGTCGACGCCCGTCTGATTGTCCGGGGAAGGCCTGCTCTCTAGGCTGACCGGGTCGCTGTCGGTTCAGCGATCGGGTGTGGAAACCCGTCTGATCTGAGGTGCTGTCTTCAATGGCAGCTGTGCGCGGGAGGCCGTATGGCCTACCGGGTTGCCTCCGACCGGTTTTCCACCCCGCGTACAGCTGCCACCCTTCGTGTGGAAACGGATGGTTGCAGGTCAACCCTGTGAGGTCACTGCAATGAAAAGAATCGTCCCCGATCCACCCCTTCCCGAAACCACACAACGCCCTTTCAGCCGCTGCGATGCCGGCCATCCCCCATTGTTCACAGTAAACCCGGGCATCTCCGCCCACGATGCCCTGGTGCATGTCGCCCAGTACCTGCGCGGCGCCTACGACTGCGGCTACAAAGCCTTGGAGCATCTGGATGACACCGGCAAAAGCCTGTTCTGGAGCAACCTGAATGCACTCGAAATGGCAGAAGGGTTGGTCGAGGCACTGCTGGATGGGATTGAGTCACAGCCCATGAATTGATGCTGCCTGTATCGCCTTCTTCGCGGGTGAACCCGCTCCCACAGGGACCGCGTTGATCCGGATGTCAGCACCAGCCACAGAAAAGGGCCACTGTTTCCAGTGGCCCCATCAGATGCTTGCTATTCATATACACACCTCAAGCCGGGGTGTGGAGGTCTCACCCTACACTGATGATTCAGCCATCGATGGGGTTCCTGAACCAGTTACTGCCGCTGAATGACAACTGGCTTCGCGCTCAAGTGAAACGCTAACAACGCCGCCCATACAGGTCAACGAATGGAACAAAGTGCAACAAAAAAAGCCGGCCCCCTATAGAGAGAGCCGGCCTTTGTGCGTACCGCTATTGGTTGATTACTTCCCCGCAGTCAACGCGTTGTAGCTGGTCATCAGGTTGCGATAATCCGGAATGTGGTTGGAACACAGCGCAGCCAGCCCTTCGACATCGTTGCGCCAGTCGCGATGCAGCTCGCAGGCCACGCCGAACCAGGTCATCAGCTGCGCACCGGCCTGGCTCATGCGGTCATGGGCAGCATCGCGGGTCATTTCGTTGAAGGTGCCGGAGGCATCGGTCACGACGAACACATCAAACTCTTCTTCCAGCGCCGACAGCGCCGGGAAGGCTACGCAGACCTCAGTCACCACACCGGCAATGATCAGCTGCTTCTTGCCAGTGGCCTTCACCGCCTTGACGAAGTCTTCGTTGTCCCAGGCGTTGATCTGGCCTGGGCGGGCGATATACGGCGCATCCGGGAACAGCGCTTTCAGCTCTGGCACCAGCGGGCCGTTAGGGCCTTGCTCGAAGCTGGTGGTGAGGATGGTTGGCAGGTTGAAGAACTTGGCCAGGTCAGCCAGGGCCAGTACGTTGTTCTTGAACTTGTCCGGCTCGATGTCACGCACCAGGGACAACAGGCCAGCCTGGTGGTCGACCAGCAGTACGGCAGCGTCGTCTTTGTTCAGGCGGTTGTAGGTGAATTTGCTCATGGTCTGTGCTCCTAAGGGTTATGAATTTTTAAGCAATCCGGGGTGTTTCGCGTTGATGGGCACAGATTAAAATCATCACCTTTGCTGCACTAGACTGCGAAAACCGTCCTTAGCGTTCCGTTTGGAGAACGATCATTGGAAGACCTCAACTCCCTCTACTACTTCACCCAAGTCGTGGAGCACGGCGGCTTCGCCCCGGCCGGGCGGGCGCTGGACATGCCCAAGTCGAAACTCAGCCGGCGCATCGCCGACCTTGAAGACCGCCTGGGCGTGCGGCTGCTGCACCGCACCAGCCGGCACTGCTCGCTGACCGAGATCGGCCAGGCCTACTACAACCGTTGCCTGGCCATGCGCGTGGAGGCCGAGGGCGCGGCGGAAATCATCGAGCGCAACCGCAGCGAGCCACGCGGGCTGGTGCGCATCAGCTGCCCCACCACCCTGCTCAACTCCTGGGTCGGGCCGATGCTGACCCGCTACATGCTCAAGTACCCGCAGGTGGAGTTGTTCATCGAGAGCACCAACCGCCGTGTCGACCTGCTGCATGAGGGCTTCGACATCGCCCTGCGCGTGCGCTTTCCGCCGCTGGAGAACACCGACATGGTGATGAAGGTGCTGAGTAACAGCACCCAGTGCCTGGTCGGCCAGCCGCACTACCTGGCGCAACTACCCAAAGGGTTTGACCCACAGCTGCTGGGCACGCTACCCAGCGTGCATTGGGGCAGCGCCCAGCGCGAGTACCAGTGGGAACTGTTCCAGGGTGAGGACAACAGCCGCAGTATCGTCATCCCGCATACGCCGCGCATGGTGACTGACGACCTGTTTGCCTTGCGCCATTTCGTGGTGGCCGGGGTGGGAATCGCGCACTTGCCGCGGGTGGCGGTGCGCGAGGACCTGGCGGCAGGGCGGCTGGTTGAGCTGATTCCGGACTGGCACCCGCGGTGTGGCATCGTGCATGCGATCTTCCCGTCGCGCCGCGGGCTGCTGCCATCGGTGCGGGCGCTGATCGATCACCTGGCTGAGGAGTTCGCGATCAGCGACATGGCTTGAGTCGGTTGCTGACAGTAACGGCCCTTTCGCGGGACAAGCCCGCTCCCACAAGTTACCCCACTGCCCTCGGGATGGGTGGTGAACCTGTGAGAGCGGGCTTGTCCGGCGAAGCGGCCGTCATTTATGCAGGCAAAGAAGCTCAGAAAGCAAAGCAGGAACAACCCAGCGAACCCCAGAAGCCCTGGAAGTCACTCACCGGCACACTCGAATGCCGTGCCTTCTCATGGCTGTGCGCATGCACCCCGCATGGCCCGCTGCACTGGTGCACGGCGGCTGCCAACGATGGCGTACCGACGCGCCAGTGCCCCGGCACCTTGGCCACCGGCGACCACTCCGGCAGTACCGGCACCTGCGGCGGGCCGAGCCTGTCGAACTCGCCAGCGCCGTACACCACCTTGCCATCGACGATGGTCAGCACCGACTCGATGCCCTTGATCGCCTCTTCATCGACACTGAAGAAGTCCAGCGACAGCGCCGCCAGGTCGGCCAGTTGGCCCACCTTGATCTGGCCCTTCTTGCCCTGCTCGCTGGAGAACCACGCGCTGCCCTGGGTGAACAGTTGCAGTGCAGTGTCGCGGTCCAGGCCTTCCGGGTACAGCTCCATGCCGCCGACGGTCTTGCCGCTGACCAGCCAGTACAGCGAGGTCCACGGGTTGTAGCTGGACACGCGGGTGGCATCGGTACCGGCACCCACCGGCACGCCCATGTCGAGCATGCGCTTGATGGGCGGGGTCTGCTCGGCAGCCTTGGCGCCGTAGCGGTCGACAAAGTACTCACCCTGGAAGGCCATGCGGTCCTGGACGGCAATACCACCACCCAGCGCCCGCACGCGCTCGATGTTCTGGGGGGTGATGGTTTCGGCGTGGTCGAAGAACCACGGCAGGCCGTTGAACGGGATGTCGCGGTTGACCTTCTCGAACACGTCAAGCATCCGCGTGATCGATTCGTTGTAGGTGGCGTGCAGGCGGAACGGCCAGCGTTGCTCGACCAGGTGACGCACCACCGGCTCCAGCTCTTCTTCCATGGTCTGTGGCAGGTCCGGGCGCGGTTCGAGGAAGTCCTCGAAGTCGGCGGCGGAGAACACCAGCATTTCGCCTGCGCCGTTGTGGCGCAGGAAGTCGGTGCCGCTGTGCAGCTTTACGCTGGAGGTCCACTTCTTGAAGTCGTCCAGCTCTTCCTTGGGCTTCTGGGTGAACAGGTTGTAGGCGATGCGCACGGTCAGCTGGTTGTTGTCGGCCAGCTCCTGGATCACCGAATAGTCGTCGGGGAAGTTCTGGTAACCGCCGCCGGCGTCGATGGCACTGGTCAGGCCCAGGCGGTTCAGCTCACGCATGAACTGGCGCGTCGAGTTGACCTGATACTCCAGCGGCAGCTTCGGCCCTTTGGCCAGGGTGGCGTAGAGAATCATCGCGTTCGGGCGGGCGATCAGCATGCCGGTCGGGTTGCCGAACTTGTCGCGTTGAATTTCGCCACCCGGCGGGTTCGGGGTGGCCTTGTCATAGCCGACAGCCTTTAGCGCGGCGCGGTTGAGCAGCGCGCGGTCATACAGGTGCAACAGGAACACCGGGGTGTCGGGCGCAGCCTGGTTGATTTCTTCCAGGGTGGGCATGCGTTTTTCGGCGAACTGGAATTCGTTCCAGCCACCGACTACCCGCACCCACTGCGGGGTTGGCGTGCGCGCGGCCTGGTCCTTGAGCATGCGCAGGGCATCGGCCACCGACGGCACGCCTTCCCAGCGCAGCTCCAGGTTGTAGTTCAGGCCACCGCGGATCAGGTGCAGGTGCGAGTCGTTCAGGCCGGGGATGACCGTGCGCTGCTTGAGGTCGATGATCTGCGTGGTGGCGCCCTTGTGGGCCATGGCCTCGGCGTCGTTGCCCACCGCGATGAAACGGCCGTCCTTGATGGCGGCGGCGGTCGCGGTGGGCTTTTCGCGGTCAACGGTGTGCAGTTTGCCGTTGAACAGAATCAGGTCGGCGGTCATGGAACCTCCTTGGGTGGATGCGTGAGCGGAACCGGCTTGGCCGGTGAAAGGCAATGCGGACCAGAGCGCGCCGGCAGCACCGAGCACGGTGCTGGTGGCGAGGAACTGGCGACGGGTCTTGTCGTTGCGGTCCTGGGACATGGTGTTCTCCGTCTCTGGGTGCGGCAGCGGCAGGCGCAACTGCGGAGCATGCCGGTTGATGCTGGGTCAGGGCTTGGATGGATGTGCGGTGGGCTGTAGAAGGTTAGCCCTGATCAACATTTGTGCTGCCAGGGCTGGCCTCTTCGCGGGCTTGCCCGCTCCCACAGGGAAATCACAGGTTTCAGATGCTGTGCAGTACTGGTGGGAGCGGGCGAGCCCGCGAATGCCTCGCACAATTACCGCTGGAGAAACGCCAGCAAGTCCTCGTTCAACTGCTGCGCATGGGTCACCGCAAACCCGTGCGGCGCCCCGGCATACACCTTGAGCTCAGCCCCACGAATCAGCTCCGCCGCCTGCTTGCCGGTGGTCTCGAATGGCACGATCTGGTCGTCGTCACCATGAATCACCAAAGTCGGCACATCGACCTTGGCCATGTCCGGCCGGAAGTCGGTCTCGGAGAACGCCGTCACGCAATCCAGCGTGCCCTTGATCGACGCCATCAGCGCGATGTTCAGCGTCTGCGTCTGCACGCCCTGGGACACCTGCTGCCCATGGTTCAGGCCATAGAACGGCGTCGCGAAATCGGCGATGAACTGCGCACGGTCGGCACGCAGGCCGGCACGGATACCCTCGAACACCGACAGGTCGACCCCTTCAGGGTTGTCTTCGCGCTTGCCGAACACCGGCGTCACCGCACCCAGCAGCACCAACCCGGCCACCCGCTCGCTGCCGTGGCGGGCGATGTAGCGGCTGACATCGCCGCCACCCATCGAAAAGCCCACCAGGGTCACGTCGCGCAGGTCGAGGTATTCGATCAGCTGGGCGATGTCATCGGCGAAGGTGTCGTAGTCGTAACCGTTCCACGGCTGGCTCGAACGGCCGAACCCACGCCGGTCGAAGGCGATGGCGCGGTAGCCGCGGCTGGCCAGGAACTCCATCTGCGAATCCCACATGTCGGCATCCAGTGGCCAGCCGTGGCTGAACAGCACTGGCTTGCCGCTGCCCCAGTCCTTGAAATAGATCGAAGTGCCATCGCGGGTAACGAACGTGCTCATGTCGGTATCTCCTTGAAAGTATTGAGGTAAAGGCGCCGCTCAGCCGCGCAGCCAGTTGGCGCAGCGGCGGGTTACCCAAGGCATGATGTAGAACACCACGGGCAGGATGACGAACAGGTTGACGATCAGGTTGCCGGTAATCGGGCCGCCCAGCTGCGGGAAGCGTGCAAACAACGGCGCCAGCAGTTGCGGAATGACCATGGTCATCGGGCAGATCACCAGGTAGGTCAGCAGCGCCTGCTTCCAGCGCGGCGGCTGGGCCGGCGTGGCGCCCGTCGGGCTAGCGAGAACCTGGTGTTGCAGGCATACGGTCACCACTTCACGGTTGTGCTGGAGTGCGGTGTTCATCGGCGTTCCTTGGGATGAGCTTGCCCGCATCCACTGTGCAACGTTGGACGGGCGGAGGATTGGATGGGTGTGCTGCCCTTGGCGGGCACCGACTGGCGGTGCCCGGGGCGGTCGGCTTACTTGCCGGCGTTGAAGGCGTTGTAGCTGGTCATCAGGTTGCGGTAGTCCGGGATGTGGTTGGAGCACAGCGCGGCCAGGCCTTCAACGTCGTTGCGCCAGTCGCGGTGCAGCTCGCACGCTACGCCGAACCAGGTCATCAGTTGCGCACCGGCCTGGCTCATGCGGTCATGGGCGGCGTCGCGGGTCATGGCGTTGAAGGTACCGGAGGCGTCGGTCACCACGAACACATCAAACTCTTCTTCCAGGGCCGCCAGGGCCGGGAAGGCAACACACACTTCCGTCACGACGCCGGCGATGATCAGCTGCTTCTTGCCGGTGGCCTTAACTGCCTTGACGAAGTCTTCGTTGTCCCAGGCGTTGATCTGGCCTGGGCGGGCGATGTACGGGGCGTCCGGGAACAGGGCTTTCAGTTCCGGCACCAGTGGGCCATTGGGGCCTTGCTCGAAGCTGGTGGTGAGGATGGTCGGCAGGTTGAAGAACTTGGCCAGGTCAGCCAGGGCCAGCACGTTGTTCTTGAACGCGTCCGGCTCGATGTCGCGGACCAGGGACAGCAGGCCAGCCTGGTGATCGACCAGCAGTACGGCGGCGTCGTCTTTGTTCAGGCGGTTGTATTTGAAGTTGGTCATGGTCGTTGCTCCTAAGGGTTTATGTCTTCAGTAAGTGGGTGTTTCGCGTTGATGGGAGAAGATTAAAACCATCACCTTTGGAGCGGTAGATAGCGGTTTTTGGCTTTAGCGTTCTGTTTTAGGAACGATAGATTGGCGTTAGTTTTGCTGGCCTCTTCGCGGGTAAACCCGCTCCCACAGGGTTCGCGCATCCTGCAAGTCATTCGCAGTCCCTGTGGGAGCGGGTTTACCCGCGAAGGGGCCAGTGCAGGCCCCATTGCCTGCAGCAGCAACCTGCTCTATTACTACCCACAGCCCTCCCCTCACCCCCGAGACCACCATGCTGGCGTTCATCCAGTCGTCCCCGTTGTTGCTCGGCACTACCCTCATCCTGCTCGACCTCGTGCTCTGGCAAGTCATCCCCATGCAGCGCCGTGCCTGGCGCATCGGCACGCGCCTGGTGATATTCCTGCTGTTCAGCTCGGTGCTGGTGGCCGCCGGCATGAGCCCGCTGCAACCACCACCCTGGCCCGACGATGTTTCGCGCAACCTCATGGCCACGGTGCTGGCCATCGGCTGGTGGCTGTTTGGCGCGCGCACGGTCACGGTGGTGTTCGGCCTGCTGCTGGTGGCCCGTGGCAGCCACGGCGGGCGGTTGCTGCAGGATGTGCTGGGGGCGTTGATCTTTCTGGTCGCTGTAGTGGCTGCCGCGGGCTATGTGATGCAACTGCCGGTGAAAGGCCTGCTGGCCACGTCCGGGGTGATGGCCATCGTCATCGGCCTGGCACTACAGAGCACCTTGGCCGACGTGTTCAGCGGCATCGTGCTGAACACCACGCGGCCTTATCAGATTGGCGATTCAATCTCCATCGACGGCACCGAAGGCAAGGTGCTGGACATCGACTGGCGCGCCACGCGGCTGCTGACCGGCACCGGCAGCCTGGCGGTGATCCCCAACTCGGTCGCGGCCAAGGCGCGGCTGCTCAACCACAGCCGCCCGGCCGATGTGCATGGGGTGTCGATCAGCGTGGTGGTGCCGGCCAAGGTGCGGCCCAAGCGAGTGTTCGATGCGCTGGAAAAGGCATTGCAGGGCGTGAGTGCCATCCTTGCGACCCCAAAGCCGAAGGTGACGGTGAAGGCCTCGACGCTGGAGTCCGTGGAGTACGAGGCCAGCGGCTTCGTGGCCGATGCGGGCGCCAAGGGCGACGCGCGCAATCAGCTGTTCGACCTTGCCCATCGGCACCTGGAGGCCAGCGGGGTGATGTGGAACGTGGACCTCGCCCTGCCGCCGCGCAGCCGCCAGCGCGAGGTGCTGGACGAAGTGCGGGTTTTCCGCTCGCTAAGCGATGAGGAGCGTGACGCGCTGAGCCAGCGCATGACGGCGGTGGAGTACCTGGCGGACCAGGTGATCCTGGGCGTGGGCGAGCATTCCGAGCACCTGCTGGTGATTGGCAGCGGGGTGGTGTCGGCGTCGGTGCGTGATGGCGACAAGCGGATCGAGGCTGGGCGCATGGGGCCGGGTGAAGTGCTGGGGATCGAGGGGATCATCGATGAGGATGACTCGTTCGCCGAGTTCCGCACACTGACCGGTTGCGTGCTGTACCGCATCGAAAAGGAACAGGTGAAGAGCTGTTTGCAGCAGCGTGGCGAGGTGCAGACGGCGTTGAGCAAACTGCAGCGGTTCCGCCGGCAAAGCCGGGAGTCGTTGTTGCTGCAAAAGCCGGCCCTGATCAAGAAAGGCGGCTTCCTCAGCTGGTTGCACAAGTAGGCCTGCGCCGGCCCAAACCTTTCCCTACCGGCCGGTACGGTCCATGTAGGAGCGGCCTTGTGTCGCGAAAGGGCCGCAAAGCGGCCCCAGCAGTTCATGCGGCGAAGCTGAGATCCTGGGGGCGCTATGCACCCCTTTCGCGACACAAGGCCGCTCCTACAAAAGCAGTGCAGGTCTTACAGGACAACCCTCAGGCACTGCCCCGCGTGGTACAGCGAGAAGCCGGATTCGTAGAACGCAGTCCGCAGCGAAGGCGCACTCACGCCGCTCATTGGCGAGAACGGAATCGGCAGGCTGTCCGCCTCACCCTTGAGCAGAAACTCGGCAAACGCACGGCCGATCACGGTACCCGTGGTGTTGCCCCGCCCGTTGTAACCCGTAACCGCGACCAGCCCCGGCGCCGGCTCGAAAAGGCGCATCAGGTGGTCAGGGGTAAAGTCGATACAGCCGGTCCAGTGCATTTCCCACTCGACCTTGCCCAGCTCCGGGTAGTAGTGGCTCTGGATGCGGTCCGCCCAGCTGCGCACAAACCACGCCGGCTTGTTGTCGACCCGGCCCAGGCTGCCGAGCAGCAGGCGGCCCTGGTCGTCGCGGCGGATGCTGCTGAGCACGGTACGGGTGTCCCACGAGCCTTGGCCATGTGGCAGCACCTTGTCGGCTGCTGCACCCTGCAGCGGCTTGGACGCCACTTGGTAGTAGTAACCACGGAAGAACTGCTTCTGCAGGTTGCTCCAGTCGCCTTCGGTGTAGGCGCCAGTGGAAATCACCACCTTGTCGGCGCGCACCGAGCCACGCGCAGTCTTCACCCGCCAGCCATCGCCATCACGTTCCAGGCCTTCGACCGAAGACTGCTGGAACAGCTTGCCCCCCAGGCGCGCCACGGCAGCCGCCAGGCCCTGGGTGTAGCCCATGGGGTTGATGGTGCCGGCGCGGCGGTCGAGCAGCGCGGCGGAAATCTTGTTGGTACCGCAGTATTCCTGGCACTGGGCGCCGGTCAGCAGCTCCACGTCGGCACCACGGCGGCGCCATTGTTCGTGGCGGGCTTCGAGGTCAGCGATGCCGGTGGCGTTGTGCGCCATGTGCAACGTGCCTTTGTGCTGGGCCTGGCAGTCGATGCCCAGGCGCTCGATCATGGCGAACACTTCACCTGGGGCTTCGCCGAGCACCTTGTTCAGGCGGCTGCCCTGCTTCTGGCCGAGGGTGGCCTCGACGTCGTCGGGGCGGATCCAGGTGCCGGCGTTGACCAGGCCGACGTTGCGCCCGGAGCCACCGTGGCCGATCTTCCAGGCCTCCAGCAGGATCACCGATTTGCCCTGTTCGAGCAGGTGGATGGCCGCCGACAGACCAGTGATGCCACCGCCGATCACGCAGACATCGGCCTTGTGCTCACCGGCCAGGGCCTGGGCGGCAACGGTCGGTTTGCTGACGAATTCCCACAAGCATTGTTGACGCAGTTCGGACATGGCCGGCTCCAGCAATTTGTTCTTGTTGGGGCCGCGGGGCGGCCCATTCGCGGGTAAACCCGCTCCCACAGGGTCATCACAGGTTCCGAAAACTGTGTTGTCCCTGTGGGAGCGGGTTTACCCGCGAACCGGGGGCTATGCCCCCGGCCATGCAGCATCGAATCAGTCGAACACGATACCCTGCGCCAGCGGCAGCTCGCGCGAGTAGTTCACGGTGTTGGTCTGGCGACGCATGTAGCCTTTCCAGGCATCCGAACCCGACTCACGACCACCGCCGGTTTCCTTCTCGCCACCAAACGCACCGCCGATCTCGGCGCCGCTGGTACCAATGTTGACGTTGGCGATACCGCAGTCGCTGCCCGAAGCACTCTGGAAGCGCTCCGCCTCACGGATGTCGGTGGTGAAGATGCACGACGACAGGCCTTGTGGCACTTCGTTGTTCAGGCGCAGGGCCTCTTCGAAGTCGTCGTAGGCCAGCACATAGAGGATCGGGGCGAAGGTTTCGTGGCGCACCACCTCGCTCTGCGCCGGCATTTCGGCAATGGCAGGCGACACGTAGTAGGCGTTCGGGTACTGGTCGGCCAGCTGACGCTCGCCACCAAACACCTGGCCACCTTCGTCGCGGGCCTTGGCCAGCGCGCCCTGCATGGCGTCGAACGACAGCTTGTCGATCAGCGGGCCCACCAGGTTGTCCTTGCGCGGGTCGCCGATACGCACTTTGCCGTAGGCGGCTTTGACGCGGGCAACCACTTCGTCCTTGATCGAGCGGTGCACGATCAGGCGGCGCAGGGTGGTGCAACGCTGGCCGGCGGTGCCGACAGCCGAAAACAGGATGCCGCGCACGGCCAGGTCCAGGTCGGCGCTCGGCGCCAGGATCATGGCGTTGTTGCCGCCCAGCTCGAGGATGCTGCGGCCAAAGCGGGCAGCCACACGTGGGCCGACTTCGCGACCCATACGGGTGCTGCCGGTGGCGCTGACCAGTGGTACGCGCGGGTCATCGACCATGGCTTCGCCGGCTTCACGGCCGCCGATCACCAGTTGTGCCAAGCCAGCCGGGGCATCGCCGAAGGCTTTCAGGGCTTTTTCGAACAGCGCCTGGCAAGCCAGGGCGGTCAGCGGGGTCTTTTCAGACGGTTTCCACACCACCGAGTTACCGGCCACCAGGGCCAGGGCGGTGTTCCAGGCCCAGACGGCGACCGGGAAGTTGAAGGCGCTGATCACGCCAACCACGCCCAGCGGGTGCCAGGTTTCACGCATGTGGTGGCCCGGGCGCTCGGAGGCGATGGTCAGGCCGTACAGCTGGCGCGACAGGCCAACGGCGAAGTCGCAGATGTCGATCATTTCCTGCACTTCGCCCAGGCCTTCCTGGGTGATCTTGCCGGCTTCGATCGAGACCAGCTCGCCCAGGTCGGCCTTGTGCTCACGCAGCACTTCGCCGAACAGGCGCACCAGTTCGCCACGGCGCGGGGCCGGCACAGTGCGCCAGGCGTCGAAAGCGCTCTGGGCCTGGTCGATGCGGGCGATGGTCTCGGCCTTGCCGAGCAGTTTTACCGAGGCGATCTGGCTGCCGTCGATCGGCGTGTGAACAGGGTAGTCGCCCTGGGTGTAAGCCTCGGCGGCAACGCCAAGGCGCTCGAGCAATCCAGCAACCATTTGTGCATCTCCTACATCGGTGATGGGGTGGAAAAATGATGTGGATCAGTATTAATCCGATCACATAGGTACAACAAACGACCTTTATTCCGCATATCATTCCGTCAGGTAATGATTTGAGCCGCAGAGACCGCTATGTCCAAACGCCTGGTGCCTTCCATGACCGCCCTGCAGTGCTTTGAGGCTGCAGCCCGCCATTTGAGCTTTACCCGTGCCGCCGAAGAACTGCACCTGACGCAGAGCGCTGTCAGCAAGCAGGTGGCGCAGCTTGAAGACATGCTGCGCCACCACCTTTTCCTGCGCATCCGCCGGCGCTTGCAACTGACCCCGGCCGGCAGCCTGTACCTGGCCGAGGTCAACAAGATCCTCACCCAGGTGGATATGTCCAGCCGCTACGTGCTCACCTACGGCGAGCAGACCGAGATATTGAAAGTAGCCACTCAACCGAGTTTTGGCGTGCGCTGGTTGATCCCGCACCTGAAGGGTTTTGGCAAGCGCCACACCAACATCCACCTGGACATCCGCAACGAGATGGAGCCGTTCGCCCTGCTGCAGGGCTCGGCGGACGTGGTGTTCTTCTATGGCCAGGGCACCTGGCCGGGGGCCACCTGCGTGGAGCTGTTCCGCGAAGAGGTGGTGCCGGTGTGTGCGCCGGAGCTGCTGGCCGGACGCACGCTGGGCGATGCTGCAGAACTGGCCGACCTGGTGCTGCTGCAAAGCACCTCACGGCCCGAGGCCTGGCATGAGTGGTTCCTGGAGCTGGGGCTGCAGAGCGTCAGCGCCTACCACGGGCCACGCTTTGATACGTTCTATATGGCCTTGAGCGCGGCGCAGGCTGGGTGCGGGGTGGCGCTGGTGCCGCGTTACCTGGCGGCGAAGGAGTTGGCCGAGGGTAGCCTGGTGGTGCCGTGGAACCATGCCATGCCCAGTGCCGGGGCGCATTACCTGGCGTATGCCGAGCATGCGGCGGAAGTGCCCAAGGTGCGGGCGTTGGTGGAGTGGATTCACGAGCAGCTTCAGCCTTGAGATTGCCGAGGCCGCTTTGCGCGCCCTATCGCCGGCAAGCCAGCTCCACAGGAACAGCACAGTTGCTGAAACTTGTGCTGTGCCTGTGGGAGCTGGCTTGCCGGCGATAGGGCCCTGAAGGTCGATCAAAAAAGGAATGACACACTCACTTTTTTTCGCTTGTGAGCCAAGTGCATTCCCAGCTTTCATGTAAGCGTCCGAACCCAACCAGGAAGCTAGCGATGCCCGCCCACGATTTCGTCAGCCCAGACAGCATTCGCGCGCAGTTCTCTGCCGCCATGTCGCTCATGTACAAACAGGAAGTGCCGCTGTACGGCACGCTGCTGGAGCTGGTGAGCGAAATCAACCAGCAGGTCATGGCCCAGCAGCCCAAGGTTGCCGAGGCCCTGCGCTGGACCGGCGAAATCGAGCGCCTGGACCACGAGCGCCACGGCGCCATCCGCGTCGGCACCGCCGAAGAACTGGCCACCATCGCCCGCCTGTTCGCCGTCATGGGCATGCAGCCGGTCGGCTACTACGACCTCAGCTCCGCCGGCGTGCCGGTGCACTCCACCGCTTTTCGCGCGGTACATGAGCAGTCGCTGCACGTCAGCCCGTTCCGTGTGTTCACCTCGCTGCTGCGCCTGGAGCTGATCGACAACCCGCAGCTGCGTGAGCTGGCTCAGAGCATCCTGGCCAAGCGCCAGATCTTCACCACCCGTGCCCTCGAACTGATCGCCCAGTGCGAACGCGATGGCGGCCTGAACGCAGCCGATGCCGAAGCGTTCGTGCAGGAAGCGCTACACACCTTCCGCTGGCACCAGGACGCCACCGTCACCGCCGAGCAGTACCAGCAACTGCACGACCAGCACCGCCTGATTGCCGATGTGGTGGCCTTCAAGGGCCCGCACATCAACCACCTGACCCCACGCACCCTGGACATCGATGCAATCCAGCTCGGCATGCCGGCCAAGGGCATCCCGCCGAAGGCCGTGGTCGAAGGCCCGCCCACCCGCCGCCACCCGATCCTGCTGCGCCAGACCAGCTTCAAGGCCTTGCAGGAAAAGGTCGCGTTCAGCGACCAGCAGGGTAGCGAAGGCAGCCACACCGCGCGCTTTGGCGAAATCGAGCAACGCGGTGCAGCCCTGACCCCAAAAGGTCGCCAGCTGTACGACAAGCTGCTCGACGCCACCCGCGCTGCCCTGGGTGGCGCACCGGCCGAAGCCAATGCCGAGCGCTACATGACCTTGCTCAAAGATACCTTTGCCGAATTCCCGGATGACCTGGCGCAGATGCGTGAACAGGGCCTGGCGTACTTCCGCTACTTCGCTACTGAAAAAGGCCTGGCTGCGCGCGACCAGGAAGGCCGCCCGACCACCCTGCAAGGGCTGATCGACGCTGGCCATGTGCACTTCGAGGCGCTGGTGTACGAGGACTTCCTGCCGGTGAGCGCAGCGGGGATCTTCCAGTCCAACCTGGGCGACGATGCGCAGGCCGAGTACGGCAGCAATGCCAACCGCGATGCGTTCGAAGCGGCGCTGGGGCTGCAGGTGCAGGATGAGCTGGCGCTGTATGCACAAAGCGAGCGCCGCTCGCTGCAGGCCTGTGCGCAGGCGTTGAACCTGGGTTCGATGTAAAACCGTACGGGCCTCTTCGCGGGCTTGCCCGCTCCCACAGGTAATGCACAGTATTAAAGCCTGTGCGATCCCTGTGGGAGCGGGCGAGCCCGCGAAGAGGCCGGTACAGGCGATCAGAGGGGCGGCAGGATTTCCACATCCGGCAAGTCCATCGCCGCCACCTCGTCTGCCAGAAAATCACTCAAGCGCCGCAACCGTTCGCCACCCGGCCGGGTGCGCGGCCATACCAGGTAGTAGTCCATCCCACTGGGCACTGCTGTCGGCCAAGGCAGGCTCAACCGCCCCTGCGCCACATCTTCGGCCACCATCAGCAAATCACCCATGGATATCCCGTAGCCACGCGCAGCGGCAATCATGCCCAGCTCCAGGGTGTCGAACACCTGCCCGCCCTTGAGCGAAACCTTGTCGCCAAGCCCCATGCGCTCCAGCCATTCCCGCCAGTCACGCTTGTCCACCGTGGGGTGCAGCAATTCGATAGAGGCCAGCCGGCACATGTCCCAAGGTTCTTCGTCGAGCAGGTCGGGCGCGCCGACCGGGATCAGCAATTCCGGGAACAGCTTGCGCACCTCCCACTCCGCCGGGAACACGCCATCGCTGAGCAGCACCGCACAATCGAACGGCTCCTGGTTGAAGTCCACATGGTCGACGTCCATCCAGGCGCTGGTCAGCTGCACTTCATTACCCGGCTGCAGGTGCCGGAACCGGCTCAGGCATGCCAGCAACCAGCGCATGGTCAAAGTCGAGGGGGCTTTCATGCGCAGGATGTCATCTTCGCCGCGCAAGTTATCGCAGGCCCGCTCCAGCGCCGCGAAGCCTTCGCGCACCCCGGGCAACAGCACCCGCGCCGCTTCGGTCAACTGCAGGCTGCGGCCACTGCGCACGAACAGGCGGCAGGCAAAGTGCTCTTCCAACGTACGGATATGCCGGCTGACAGCACTTTGGGTAATCGACAGCTCTTCGCCGGCACGGGTGAAGGAGCAAAGCCGTGCAGCAGCTTCGAATGCGCGCAGGGCATACAACGGAGGAAGTTGTCGGGACATGAGGCACCTGCCATACGGGACTGTGGAGCGAATCACCCATGAGCATATATACATGAGTAAGACTCATGCCAAGGATCGCTTTTATCCTTTTGTGCAAAGTTGACCGAAGCCTCAGAATCGCCCTTCGTTGTTTTCCCCAGGAAAAAGGACCGCCCCCATGCATGTCGCGCCCACCACAGAACTCAAGGCTTTGCTGCGCCTGGCCGGGCCGCTGATCGCCTCGCAGTTGGCGCACATGCTGATGGTGCTGACCGACACCCTGATGATGGCCCGTATCAGCCCGCAAGCGCTGGCCGGTGGCGGCCTGGGCGCGGCAAGCTACTCATTCGTGTCGATCTTTTGCCTGGGCGTGATCGCTGCGGTCGGCACTTTGGTTGCGATCCGCAAGGGCGCCAACGACATCGAAGGTGCTACCCGCCTGGCACAGAACGGCCTGTGGCTGGCCTGGGGCCTGGCGCTGTTCGCCGCACTGGCGCTGTGGAACCTTGAGCCGGTACTGCTGCTGTTCGGGCAACAGCCCGAAAACGTTGCCTCGGCGGCCGAATTCCTCACCTTGCTGCCACTGGCGCTGCCCAGCTACCTGACCTTCATGGCCTTGCGTGGCTTTACCAGCGCGCTGGGCCGCTCGACCCCGGTGATGGTGATCAGCGTGGTCGGCACGGTGCTCAACTACCTGTTCAACGTAGCGTTGATCGAAGGCATGTTCGGCCTGCCAAAACTCGGCCTGATGGGCATCGGCCTGGTCACCGCAGTGGTATCGCTGGGCATGGCCATCGCCCTTGCGCTGTACATCCGCTGGCATTCGGCCTATGCCGCCTACCCGCTGCGCAAGGGCCTGTCGCGCCCGTCGCTGCCGGCCCTGCGCGAGCTGTGGCGGCTGGGTTTGCCGATTGGCGGCACCTACATGGTGGAAGTGGGCCTGTTCGCCTTCGCCGCGCTGTGCATGGGCGTGCTGGGCAGTACCGAACTGGCGGCGCACCAGATCGCCCTGCAGATCGTGTCCACGGCGTTCATGGTGCCGACGGGCTTGTCCTATGCGGTGACCATGCGCGTGGGCTTGTATTACGGCGCCGGCAACCTGCTGGCGGCGCGCAGTGCCGGGCGCGTCGGTATTGGCTTCGGGGCGATGATCATGTTTGCGTTTGCCGCGCTGTTCCTGCTGCTGCCCGAGGCGCTGGTGGGGCTGTTCATCGACCGCAATGACCCGGCCTTTGCCGCGATCTTCCAGGTGGCCGTGCAGCTGTTGATGGTGGCGGCGTGGTTCGAACTGTTCGATGGCATGCAGACCATTGCCATGGGCTCGATCCGTGGGCTGAAAGATGCCAAGACCACCTTCCTGATCGGGCTGGTGTGCTACTGGCTGGTGGGGGCGCCGAGCGCCTGGTTGTTCACCTTTACCTTGGGCGGTGGGGCGGTGGGCATCTGGTGGGGGCTGGCGCTGGGGCTGGCATGTGCGGCGGTGGCGCTGACCTTTGGCTTTGAGTGGCGGATGAAGCGGCTTTTGAGGAAGGCGGTGGCGCGCGCAGGGGCTGCTGCTTCGGCCTGACTTCAGGGCCTCTTCGCAGGCACGCCCGCTCCCACAGGATTGCGCGATCCCTGTGGGAGCGGGCGTGCCCGCGAAAGGGCCCTAAAGGACAGCATCCAACTGACAGCCAGGCACCTTCAGCAAAAAATCGATCAGCTCCCCGACCGGCAGCGGCTTGCTGACCAAAAAGCCCTGCACCTGGTCACAGCCAAACCCACGCAACAACGCCAGCTGCTCTTCACTCTCCACCCCTTCGGCCACCACCTCGAGGTTGAGGTTGTGCGCCAGGTTGATCATGGCGTGCACCAGCTTGCGGTTTTCCTCGCGCATTTCCATTCCCGCAACAAAACTGCGGTCCACCTTGAGCAAAGTGATCGGCAAGCTGTTGAGGTGTACGAACGAAGAAAACCCGGTGCCAAAATCGTCGAGCGAGAATCGCACGCCCAGGCGGCCGAGGGCGTCCATGGTCTGGCGCACCACCTCGTTGCGGCGCATCACCGCCGTCTCGGTCAGTTCGAACTCCAGCCAGCGGGCGTCCACACCATGCTCAAGGATCAGGCGGCTCAGGGTGGCCAGCAGCTGGCTGTCCTGGAACTGACGAAAACTCAGGTTTACCGCCATGTGCAGCGGCTCCAGCCCGCGCTCACACAGCGCCTGCATGTCGCGCAAGGCACGGGAGATGACCCAGTAGCCCAGCGGCACGATCAGGCCGCTCTGCTCGGCCAGGGGCACGAACTCGCTAGGCGGTAACAGCCCGCGTTCGGCATGACGCCAGCGCACCAGCGCCTCCAGGCCGACGATGCGCCCGTCGGCCAGGTCGAGCCGCGGCTGATAGTGCAGCTCCAGCTCGTCACGGCGCAGCGCGCGGCGCAGTTCGCTTTCCAGGTCGGCAAGGCTGCGGGCGTTGCGATTGATGCGTTCATTGAACACATGGAAGGTGCAGCCCTGGCTGCCCTTGGCCTGGCGCATGGCAATGTGCGCATGCCACATCAACGGGTCGGCACCGCTGTGCGCGCGGGCATGGGCCAAGCCCAGGCTGCACCCCAGCAGCAGGCTTTCGCCGTCGATCCAGTAGGGTTCGGCCAAGGCCTCGATGATGCGCTCGGCAATCCATTCAGCGCGGTTGGCGTCGCGGCGGGTGTCGATCAGCAAGGCAAACTCGTCGCTGCCCAGGCGCGCCAGCTGGTCGCCAGCCTCCAGCTGGTTTTGCAGCCGCGCCACCACTTGCAGGATCAGGCGGTCACCGCTCTGGTGGCCGAGCGCATCGTTGACGTGGCGGAAGTTGTCCAGGTCCAGGTGGCCCAAGGCAATGCCACGGCCCTCGTTCTCGGCCAGGCGCGCGGTCAGCAAGGCCTGGAAGCCCTGGCGGTTGGCGATGCCGGTCAGTGGGTCCTGTTCGGCCAGGCGCTGCAAGGTGGCCACCAGCACCCCACGTTCGCGCACATGGCGCAGCGAGCGGCGCAAGGTATCAGCGTTGAGCTGGTCGCGTACCAGCCAGTCGCTGACGGCGCTGGGTGCTACCTCGGGCTCGTGATCCAGCAGCAGAATAGTTGGCAGCTCGCAGCGCCCGGGCACCGGCTGCAGGGCCGGAGTTGCCAGCACCACGGCCTGGCGATCATGGCTGAACAGGCTATCGACCGAGTCCCAGTCAGGCGCGGTC
The DNA here is from genome assembly GCF_000498395.2 of Pseudomonas putida S13.1.2. Taxonomy (NCBI): domain Bacteria; kingdom Pseudomonadati; phylum Pseudomonadota; class Gammaproteobacteria; order Pseudomonadales; family Pseudomonadaceae; genus Pseudomonas; species Pseudomonas putida. The sequence goes on along the minus strand of NZ_CP010979.1, from coordinate 5,211,597 downwards.
AGCAGCACGGCACTGCCGTTAAGGGCAGGCATGCAGGCGTGCAACAAGGCGGCCCATTGCGGCTCATCAGCCAACAGCAGCAAACGCAAAGGTTCGACAGGCGTGGACAAGCGGGCTCCTTAGGACTTCACGGTGCAACGATAACTGCCAGTATGCTACTGCATTAATGAAAATGATTTTCACTTTTATACATGCATTTGCGGGCGTAGCATCCCGACGTATTTTGTCGTGCATCCTGCTCGAAACCAGAGGAAGCGGCAAATATGATTTTTTCCTCTAGTAGCATTAGTCGCGCTAATAATGAGGCGGACAAAAGTCTGACTCAGACGTCAGACGGTCGCGCCACAACCGCCCCATGCCTGTTAGAATGCGCGGCTATTTTCTGGCGACCCCCGGTTTCTAGCATGTCCCGACTCAATCCCCGGCAGCAAGAAGCCCGTGACTACGTCGGCGGCCCTCTTTTGGTGCTCGCCGGTGCAGGTTCGGGCAAGACCAGCGTGATCACGCGCAAGATTGCCCACCTCATCCAGAACTGCGGCATCCGTGCCCAGTACATCGTGGCGATGACCTTCACCAACAAGGCCGCCCGCGAGATGAAGGAGCGGGTCGCCACCCTGCTGCGCCCGGGGGAAGGCCGTGGCCTGACGGTGTGTACCTTCCACAACCTGGGCCTGAACATCATCCGCAAGGAGCACGACAAGCTGGGCTACAAGCCAGGCTTCTCGATCTTCGACGAGTCCGACATCAAGGCGTTGCTGTCGGACATCATGCAGAAGGAATACTCCGGCGACGACGGCATCGACGAGATCAAGAACATGATCGGTGCCTGGAAGAACGACCTGATCCTGCCGCCAGAGGCCCTGGAAAAGGCGCGCAACCCGCGCGAGCAGACCGCCGCCATTGTCTACACCCACTACCAGCGCACGCTCAAGGCGTTCAACGCGGTGGACTTCGACGACCTGATCCTGCAGCCGGTCAAGCTGTTCCAGGAGCACCCCGAGGTGCTCGAACGCTGGCAGAACCGCGTGCGCTACCTGCTGGTGGACGAATACCAGGACACCAACGCCAGCCAATACCTGCTGGTGAAAATGCTGATCGGCATGCGCAACCAGTTCACCGTGGTGGGCGACGACGATCAGTCGATCTACGCCTGGCGCGGTGCGCGCCCCGAAAACCTGATGCTGCTCAAGGAGGACTATCCCTCCCTGAAGATCGTCATGCTCGAGCAGAACTACCGCTCCACCAGCCGCATCCTGCGCTGTGCCAACGTGTTGATCGCCAACAACCCGCACGCGTTCGAGAAACAGCTGTGGAGCGAGATGGGCGTGGGCGACGAGATCCGCGTCATCCGCTGCAAGAACGAGGAAGCCGAGGCCGAACGCGTGGCCATGGAAATCCTCACCTTGCACCTGCGCACCAACCGCCCGTACAGCGATTTTGCCATCCTCTACCGCGGTAACTACCAGGCCAAGCTGATCGAACTGAAGCTGCAGCACCACCAGGTGCCGTATCGCCTGTCGGGCGGCAACAGCTTCTTCGGCCGCCAGGAGGTCAAGGACCTGATGGCCTACCTGCGCCTGCTGGTGAACCCGGACGATGACAACGCCTACCTGCGGGTGATCAACGTACCGCGCCGCGAAATCGGCTCCACCACCCTGGAAAAGCTCGGCAACTATTCCACCGAGCGCGGCATTTCGATGTACGCCGCCAGCGAGGAGCTGGGCCTGGGTGAGCACCTGGACGCCCGCTACACCGAGCGCTTGCAGCGCTTCAAGCACTGGCTGGACGGGGTACGCCACAAGGTTGCCCTGGAAGACCCGATCGCCGCGCTGCACGAGATGATCCGCGACATCGACTACGAGAACTGGATCCGTCAGCAGACCGCCAGCGACAAGGCGGCGGAGTTCCGGATCAGCAACGTCTGGTTCCTTGTCGAAGCGCTGAAAAACACCCTCGAGAAGGACGAAGAGGGTGATATGACCATCGAGGACGCCATCGGCAAGCTGGTGCTGCGCGACATGCTCGAGCGCCAGCAGGAAGAGGAAGAAAACGCCGAAGGTGTGCAGATGATGACCCTGCACGCCTCCAAGGGCCTGGAGTTCCCCTACGTGTTCATCATGGGCATGGAAGAGGAAATCCTCCCGCACCGCTCCAGCATCGAGGCCGACACCATCGAAGAGGAACGCCGCCTGGCCTACGTGGGCATCACCCGCGCGCGCCAGACCCTGGCCTTCACCTTCGCTGCCAAGCGCAAGCAGTACGGTGAAATCATCGACTGCACGCCCAGCCGGTTCCTGGATGAACTGCCGCCAGACGACCTGGCCTGGGAAGGCCTGGACGATGCGCCCGTAGAAGTCAAAGCCGCGCGGGGCAACAACGCGCTGGCCGATATTCGGGCAATGCTCAAACGCTGATCAACCATTACTCTTTAACTTTGCCGCTTCTTGCGGCCACCTTTGCTACATCGGAGATACACAGTGGAAGCACTGCAGCAGAAGATTCGCGAAGAAGGCATCGTGCTTTCCGATCAAGTTCTCAAAGTCGACGCGTTTCTCAACCACCAGATCGACCCGGCGCTGATGCAGCTGATCGGTGACGAGTTCGCCCGCCTGTTCGCCGATGCCGGCGTGACCAAGATTGTCACCATCGAAGCCTCGGGCATTGCCCCGGCCGTGATGACTGGCCTGAAACTGGGCGTACCGGTGATCTTTGCGCGCAAGCACCAGTCGCTGACCCTGACCGAGAACCTGCTGACTGCCTCGGTGTACTCCTTCACCAAGCAGACCGAGAACACCGTGGCCATTTCGCCACGCCACCTCAACAGCAGCGACCGCGTGCTGGTAATCGACGACTTCCTGGCCAACGGCAAGGCGTCGCAAGCGCTGATCTCGATCATCAAGCAAGCCGGTGCCACCGTGGCCGGCCTGGGTATCGTGATCGAGAAGTCGTTCCAGGGCGGCCGTGCCGAGCTGGACAGCCAGGGCTACCGCGTTGAATCGCTGGCCCGGGTGAAGTCGCTGGAAGGCGGTGTGGTCAGCTTCATCGAGTGATGCCCACTGGGGCCGCTCTGCGGCCCATCGCGACACAAGGCCGCTCCTACAGGAAAACGCATAACCCTTGTAGGAGCGGCCTTGTGTCGCGATGGGCTGCAAAGCAGCCCCGGCAATTTTCAGGTCGCCGCCAACCCTGCCAGCAAAAGCCGCTGATACAGCTCTTCCTTCAATCCCTGCGGAGCGTCCAGCCCCATCCGCTCCAGGTGCCCTTGATACCCCTCAGGCCCCGGCGCATCCAACGCTGCCTTGCCCAGCTCCAGCACCTCGCTCAGCTTGAACTTGCTCTTCAGCCAGTTCAGCGCCCGCAACAGGTCCCGCTCCTCAGCTGTAAAGTCCGTCCCCATCGGATACTCCGGGAACAGCCGCGCATGCCGCGCCCTGATCGCCTCCAACCGCTGCGGCGTATTGTCGGTAAAGCGAGCGTCCAGCTCAAAATCCTTGGGCAGCTTGCCGGCCTCTTTGGCCTGCTCGATGAGCCCCTGCTGAAACCGCGAATCGCTCACCGCCAGCAACCGCGCAATCACCTCGCTGTCGGTCTGCCCACGTAAGTCGGCAATGCCGTATTCGGTCACCACGATATCGCGCAGGTGCCGGGGGATGGTGCAGTGCCCATAGGTCCAGAACAGGTTCGAGGTCACCTCCCCGCCTGCCTCGCGCCAGCTGCGCAAAAGCAGAATCGACCGCCCGCCTTCCAGCGCATGGCCCTGCGCGACGAAGTTGTACTGCCCGCCCACGCCGCTGAGCACGCGGCCGTCCTCCAGCTGATCGGCCACGCCGGCGCCGAGCAAGGTCATGGCAAACGCAGTGTTGATGAAGCGCGCATCGCGGCGCTGGCGTCGCTTGAGTTCTTCCTGCCCGTATAGCTCGTTGATAAAGCTGATACGGGTCATGGCAAAACGTGCGCGCTGTTCGAGTGGCATCTCCCTTAACCGCTGGTAGAACGCCTGTGGGCCAAGGAAAAAGCCACCGTGCACCACTGGTCCGTGCTCATTGGCCGGGCGCCGCAGCAGGCCTGCTTCGGCCAGTACCAGCAGGCCATTGACGAACATCTCGCTGCAGCCGTACAGGCCTTGGGCAAACGTCCCCAGCCCCCCTTCGCGCTCGATCAGCGCATGCCATGGGCACGTATCCAGCTCGTCTAGCAAGGCGCGGTAGCCTGCGTTGTCACCCTGGCGCGCCAGCAACGCGGCGGCGACTGCATCGCCCATGGCACCGATGCCGATCTGCAGGGTGCCGCCATCGCGTACCAGCGTGCTGGCGTGCAAGCCGATGCAGTGGTCCTGGGTGCCCACCGGCATGTTCGGGGTGGAGAACAGGCGACGTTGCTCGGCTTCATCGAGCAGCAGGTCGAACGCATCAATGGGCAGTTCCGCATCGCCTGGCATGTAGGGCAGCTCGGCATGCACCTGGCCCAGCATGAGAATGGTTTCGCCGGCCGCACGGCGCTTGGCGATCATCGGCAGCAGGTCGAGGGTGATGTCGGGGTTGCAGGCCAGGCTCAGGTGAACAGGCCTTTCAGGTGTGGCGGCCACCAGTTGCGCGACCAGGTTAAGGCCCTTGGCGTTGATGTCGCGTGCGGCGTGACTGTAGTTACTGCTGATGTAGTCCTGCTGGGCCGCCTCGCTGTGCAGCAGGCTGCCGGGCTGCATGAAAAACTGCTCGACGCGGATGTTCGGCGGCAGGCTGTCGTTGCGCAGGTCGGCAAGGTAGTCGAGCTCTTCGTAGTCGGCGAAGACACGCTCGACGAAGGGTTCGAGAAAGCGCCGCTGCAGGCCGTCGCCCAATGGTGGCCGGCCGAGGGACAGCGCGGTGTAGATAGTCAGCTGCCGCTCGGGCAGCTCGCGCACCCGTGCGTAGAGGGCGTTCACGAAAGCATTAGGCTTGCCCAGGCCCAATGGCAGGCCCATATGGATATGGTTTGGCAGCCGGGACAAGACCTGCTCGACAGCCTGATCGATGGAGCAGAGGTGCATCGGGGCCTCCTGAGACATCCATGGGTTCAGGGGTTGGACATGGCACTGGCGGGTTGGTTGCCTGTACCGGCCCTTTCGCGGCTAAAGCCGCTCCCACAGAGACCTCACAGTCCTTGAGTCCTGGGTTCTAACTCTGGCTCCCACAGGTACTGCACAGTCCTCGAATCCTGTGCAGTACCTGTGGGAGCGGCTTTAGCCGCGAAGAGGCCAGCACAGGCACCACAAAAACAAAGCCCGCCATCAACGGCGGGCCTGATGCAATTCAGCTGTGTCTTACAGCCCGGACATCTTCTTGATCGCCCCTTTCAGGTCGTCATCCGAGCAGTCCGCACAGGTGCCCTTGGGCGGCATGGCGTTGATGCCGGTAATGGCCTTGGCCAGGATGCCATCCAGGCCGCCCTGGTGGTCGGCGCGTTCTTTCCACGCGGCGGTATCGCCCACTTTAGGCGCACCAAGCAGGCCGGTGCCATGGCAGGCATTGCAGTGCTTGGCGATGATCTCATCGGGCGTCTTGGCACCCCCGCCCCCCGCTGCAACAGCCACTTCCATGCCTTTGCATTCCTGGCCCTGGACGCACACCTGGCCAACCGGCTCCAGGCGTTTGGCAATGTCGTCATTGGTCGCAGCGGTTGCGCTCATTGCCCAGAGGGCGAATACGGCTGCTGGTACGGCCAGCATCTTCTTGATTTGGTTCACGCGAACACCCTCATGGTGGCTAATCACGCTCGCGGCCACGGAACGGCGAGCGTTGAAAAGTATAGCGGGAACCCAGAAGCCGTGAAACGACCCTACACGGGAAAGGGGTATTGCCGAATCAATGCACTGCGCTGGATCAAAAGTTTGAAGGCGTCGCCGCACTGATCAGGCGGGCAGGCTGGTTGAACGGGTTGCGAAAGCGGTGCGGGCGCGTGCTTTCGAAGTAGTAGCTGTCGCCTTCTTCGAGGATGAAGATCTCGTTGCCGACCACCAGCTCCAGCCGGCCTTCGAGCAGGATGCCGGTTTCTTCGCCGTCGTGGGTGAGCATTTCGGCACCGGTGTCGGCGCCAGGCGGGTACACCTCGGTGAGAAACGCGATGGCACGGTTGGGGTGCGACTTGCCCACCAGCTTCATGGTCACCGCGCCGTCCGAGATATCGATCAGCTCGTGGGCCTTGTAGACGATCTGAGTGGGGCTTTCAGGTTCCAGCTCGACCGAAAAGAACTCGACCATCGACATGGGAATGCCGCTCAGCACCTTGCGCAGCGAGCTGATGGAGGGGCTCACGCTGTTCTTCTCGATCATCGAGATGGTGCTGTTGGTCACACCGGCACGCTTGGCGAGTTCGCGCTGGGACAGGCCCTTGAGCTTGCGGATGGCTTGCAGTCGTTCGCCGACGTCCAAAGCTGGAGCCTCCTGAAACGGTGGAAAGGGGGGTGGATGTGAACGATATCATGGCAATGCCGTTCAGTATTTACAACACACCGCCCCTCAACCTGTCCGCTTCAGCGTGTCATTCGCCGATGTAGTCCCGCGGAACCCGCTTCAGGTTGCAGAAGATCTGGTAAGGAATAGTGCCCGCGTGTGCGGCCACTTCGCTGGCCAGCACCTGCTTGCCCCACAGTTCGACCGGGCTGCCGACGGTGGCTTGCGGCACGTCGGTCAGGTCGATGTTGAGCATGTCCATCGACACCCGGCCGATCAGCTGGGTGCGCTGGCCGGCGACCAGCACCGGGGTGCCGTTGGGCGCCTGGCGCGGGTAGCCATCGGCATAGCCCATGGCGACCACGCCTACCCGGGTTGGCCGTGGGCTGACGAACTTGGCGCCGTAGCCCACCGGCTCGCCGGCAGGCAACTCGCGCACGCTGATGACCCGCGACTGCAGGGTCATTACCGGTTGCAGCCGCGCGGCTTCGGCCTGGGGCACTTCGAACGGCGTGGCGCCGTACAGCATCAGGCCCGGGCGTACCCAGTCGCCGGGCGCTTGCGGCCAGCCCAGCACGCCGGGCGAGTTGCGCAGGCTGCACTCGGCGGCCAGGCCCTGGCGGGCGGCCTCGAACACGGCGATCTGCTGGGCGGTGGCGTCGGCATCCAGTTCGTCGGCACGGGCGAAGTGGCTCATCAGCACGATGCGCACAACCTTGCCGCTGGCCAGCAGGCGCTGGTAGGCGTCGTGGTAGTCCTTGGGGTGCAGGCCGACGCGGTGCATGCCGCTGTCCAGCTTCAGCCAAATGGTGAGCGGCTTGTGCAGCTGGGTTTTCTCGATGGCTTCCAGCTGCCACAGCGAGTGCACTACGCACCACAGGTCGTGCTCGGCAATCAGCGCCAGCTCGCTGGCTTCGAAGAAGCCTTCCAGCAACAGCACCGGGGCCTTGATACCAGCGGCGCGCAACTCCAGCGCCTCTTCGATGCAGGCCACGGCAAAGCCGTCGGCTTCGGCCTCCAGGGCCAGGGCGCAGCGGACGGCACCGTGGCCATAGGCATCGGCCTTGATCACGGCGAGGGCTTTGGCACCGGTCAGTTCACGGGCCAGACGGTAGTTGTGGCGCAGGGCCTGGAGGTCGATCAGGGCGCGGGCGGGACGCATGGCGGCTGCCTTATGGTGGTTCACAGGTTGAAAACGGTGTTGGGTTCTTCGCGGCTAAAGCCGCTCCCACAAGGGACCGCACAATGGCCAAGACCATGCGATCCCTGTGGGAGCGGCTTTAGCCGCGAATGGGCCGGTGCAGGCTATTACTGCTGGTGAACCGGCGCGCCCTGCCCGTGCTTGGTCGCTTCCCGGCTGTTGCCATAACGGGAAATGTCCAGGCCTTCGGCACTGATCTGCGGTTTCTTGCGCGCAATCAGGTCGGCCAGCAGGCGACCGGAGCCGCACGCCATGGTCCAGCCCAGGGTCCCGTGACCGGTGTTCAGGAACAGGTTGCGGAACGCCGTGGCACCCACGATCGGCGTGCCGTCCGGGGTCGCCGGGCGCAGGCCGGTCCAGAAGCTGGCCTGGCTCAGGTCACCACCGCGAGGATAAAGGTCGTTGACGATCATCTCCAGCGTTTCGCGCCGGCGCGGATTCAGCGACAGGTCAAAACCGGCGATTTCAGCCATGCCGCCAACCCGGATACGGTTGTCGAAACGGGTGATCGCGACCTTGTAGGTCTCGTCGAGGATGGTCGAGGTCGGGGCCATGTCGCCGTTGGTGATCGGCACGGTCAGCGAGTAGCCCTTCAGCGGGTAAACCGGGGCCTTGATACCCAGCGGCTTGAGCATCTGCGGCGAGTAGCTGCCCAGCGCCAGCACGTAGCGGTCGGCGGTTTCCAGCTTGCCGTCGATCCACACGCCATTGATGCGGTCGCCCGCGAAGTCCAGGCGTTGGATGTCCTGGCCAAAACGGAATTCCACACCCAGCTTGATGGCCATGTCGGCGAGCTTGGTGGTGAACATCTGGCAGTCGCCGGTCTGGTCGTTAGGCAGGCGCAGCGCGCCGGCCAGAATGTCCTTCACGCCAGCCAGGGCCGGCTCGACGCGGGCAATCCCCTCGCGGTCCAGCAGCTCGTAAGGCACGCCAGACTGCTCAAGCACGGCAATGTCCTTGGCCGCGGCATCCACCTGGGCCTGGGTGCGGAACAGCTGGGTGGTACCCAGGGAGCGGCTTTCGTAGGCAATGCCGGTTTCGGCGCGCAATTCGTCCAGGCAGTCGCGGCTGTACTCGGACAGGCGCACCATGCGCTCCTTGTTCACCGCGTAACGGCTGGCGGTGCAGTTGCGCAGCATCTGCGCCATCCACAGGTACTGGTCGACGTCGCCGGTGAGCTTGATGGCCAGGGGGGCGTGGCGCTCCAGCAGCCACTTGATGGCCTTCAGCGGCACGCCTGGGGCGGCCCAGGGCGAGGCATAACCGGGCGAGATCTGGCCTGCGTTGGCAAAACTGGTTTCCATGGCCACCGCCGGCTGGCGGTCGACCACCGTCACTTCAAAACCTTGCCGGGCCAGGTAATAGGCACTGGCGGTTCCGATTACACCGCTACCAAGTACCAGAACTCGCATCGTTATATCCCTCACACGCGGCACGCCGCAGACTTTTATTGATATGGCATGAATGGGCGCAGTATAGGAATTTGAGACCAGTGCAATTCACTATATAAAAGCCTATTATTGGCGAGAATTCTCGGCAAAATCGCCTTTCACGGAGGGGCATCCCCTATGAGAACCCAGCACCAGAGCAAGCGTGAACTGGACAAGATCGACCGTAACATCCTGCGGATCCTGCAGAATGACGGGCGTATTTCCTTCACCGAACTGGGCGAGAAAGTTGGGCTGTCCACCACCCCTTGCACCGAGCGGGTTCGCCGGCTGGAGCGCGAGGGCATCATCATGGGCTACAACGCCCGCCTGAACCCGCAGCACCTCAAGGGCAGCCTGCTGGTGTTCGTGGAAATCAGCCTGGACTACAAGTCGGGCGACACCTTCGAGGAGTTCCGCCGCGCGGTCTTGAAGCTGCCCCACGTGCTGGAATGCCACCTGGTGTCAGGTGACTTCGACTACCTGGTGAAGGCGCGTATTTCGGAGATGGCGTCGTACCGCAAGCTGCTTGGCGACATCCTGCTGAAGCTGCCGCACGTGCGCGAATCGAAGAGCTACATCGTGATGGAAGAGGTGAAAGAAAGCCTCTGCCTGCCGATCCCGGACTGAGGCTAGACCAGCACCTGCCGGGTGGTGGCGATGAACTGGTGCACGAGCTGCTCGGCTGCGGGGTCGATCATCGGCTCAGGGCCACGGCCACGCGGGCAGGCCATGCGTGGCGTGGTGCCAAACAGGCGGCAGATCATCGGGCGCTCTTCATACACCGTGCAACCGTTGGGGCCCAGGTGCACGCAGTCCAGGCGCTCCAGGGCAGCTTCCTGCTCGGCCTGGGACTTGCGCGGCAGGCGGGCCATTTCTTCCGTCGACGTGGTGACCGGGCCGCAGCAATCGTGGCAGCCGGGCTCGCACTCGAACGAGGGGATGAGTTCGCGCAGGAAGTGGATCTTGTGGCGGTTGCAGGACATGACCAAGTACAAAGCTGATGGAAAAGTTGGATTATAAGCCCATTCGCGGGCTTGCCCGCTCCCACAGGTAACTCGCAGGTCTCAAGATTGTAGAGTACCTGTGGGAGCGGGCGAGCCCGCGAACGAGGGCGCAGCCCTCGCCTTGTTGCCCACTACCCCACCCCGACTTATCCTCCTCCCCTAGCCCACCAGCCTCAGGACCAAGCCCATGATCCACAGCGCGCAGCACGCCGCCTCCTACTACGCCGCCAGCAGCGCGCCACACCCTGACTACTCCTTCCTGCAAGGCGAGCACAGCGCCGATGTATGCATCATTGGCGGCGGCTACTCGGGCCTGAACACTGCCATCGAGCTGGCCGAACGCGGCCTCTCGGTCATCCTGCTGGAAGCGCGCAAACTGGGCTGGGGCGCCAGTGGGCGCAATGGCGGGCAGTTGATCCGCGGCGTCGGCCACGGCCTGGAACAGTTCCTGCCGGTAATAGGCGAGGAAGGCGTGCGCAGCATGAAGCTGATGGGCCTGGAGGCCGTGCAGATCGTCCGCGAGCGGGTCGAGAAGCATGCCATCGCCTGCGACCTGACCTGGGGCTACTGCGACCTGGCCAACAAGCCGGCCGAGCTGCTGGGCTTTGCCGAAGACGCCGAAGAACTGCGCAGCCTGGGCTATGCGCACGAGCTGCGGCTGGTCGGCAAGGACGATATCCACAGCGTGGTCGGCGCCGACTGCTATGTGGGCGGGCTGATCGACATGGGCTCTGGCCACCTGCACCCGCTCAACCTGGCCTTGGGGGAAGCGGCCGTGGCCAGCCGCCTGGGTGTGAAGCTGTTCGAACAGTCCGAGGTTACCCGCATCGACTATGGCCCCGAAGTGCAGGTGCATACCGCCCAGGGCCGGGTACGCGCCAAGACCTTGGTGCTGTGCTGCAACGCCTACCTCAACGGCCTCAACCGCGAGCTGGGCGGCAAGGTGTTACCCGCCGGCAGCTACATCATCGCCACCGAGCCGCTGGGCGAAGAGCGCGCCCGCGCGTTGTTGCCGCAGAACATGGCGGTGTGTGACCAGCGCGTGGCGCTGGATTACTACCGGCTGTCCGCCGACCACCGCCTGCTGTTCGGCGGTGCCTGCCACTATTCAGGCCGCGACCCGAAAAACATCGCCGCCTACATGCAGCCCAAGATGCTCAAGGTGTTCCCGCAGCTGGCCGACGTGCGCATCGACTACCAATGGGGCGGCATGATCGGCATTGGCGCCAACCGCCTACCGCAGGTTGGCCGCCTGGCCAGCCAGCCGAACGTGTATTACGCCCAGGCCTATTCAGGCCATGGGCTCAACGCCACCCACCTGGCCGCGCGCCTGCTGGGCGAGGCCATCAGTGGCCAGGCAAGCGGGCGTTTCGACCTGTTCGCCAAAGTGCCGCATATCACCTTCCCTGGCGGCAAGCACCTGCGCTCGCCATTGCTGGCGCTGGGCATGCTGTGGCATCGCCTCAAAGAGCTGATCTGAAAGCTGACGCGGTCGGTGTAGGAGCGGCCTTGCGTCGCGAAAGGGCCGCATAGCGGCCCCAGCGATATTAGCGGCGAAGCTGAAAATCGGGGCGCTTCGCACCCCTTTCGCGACGCAAGGCCGCTCCTACAGGGGCCGCGCAGCTTCACGTTGATCAGTCTTTCCAGAAGGGTTTACGCCCTTCAGTACGGGCCTGCTCCCAGCTCAGCCCGACATCACGCAACTCGTCATCCGTCAGCTGCAACAGCGCCCTGCGGGTATGCCAGCGATGCAGCATCAGCCCCCAGCGCCCAAGCCCTGCCGGCGCGTTGAAGACCTTGGCCTGCTGCCCGGCTTCCAGTTCCCTGGCCAACAGTTGCAAGCGCACATCGCTCATGCCACCCATCGCTGCGTTCTCCCATTCGATTGATACCGTGGAGAAAGCATGCGCGCCGGCAATACTGGCAATACAGATCCAATACAGCCTTATTATTCCCATACAGAATTGGCCGAAGACCGACTGAATGCTGTATTTTCAGCGAATCTGTACCGGTCGCTGCGCCATTGCAGCGCAGGAGTATGCCGTGACCCTGTACCTGAACCTCGCCGAGCTGCTCGGTGCCCGTATCGAGCAGGGCCTGTATCGCCCCGGCCAGCGCTTGCCCTCGGTGCGCGCCCTGAGCGTGGAACACGGGGTAAGCCTGAGCACCGTGCAGCAGGCTTATCGCCTGCTGGAAGACGGCGGCATGGTCTCGCCCAGGCCCAAATCCGGCTACTTCGTCAGCGACCACCGCCACCTGCCAGCCCTGCCCGCCGTCAGCCGCCCGGCCCAGCGCCCGGTGGATATCTCACAATGGGAGCAGGTGCTGGAGCTGATCCGCAGCACGCCGCGTCAGGATGTGGTCCAGCTCGGCCGTGGAATGCCCGACATCAACAGCCCTACCCTCAAGCCGCTGCTGCGTAGCCTTGCTCAGTTGAGCCGGCGCCAGGACATGCCTGGCCTGTATTACGACAACATCCACGGCAACCTGGCCCTGCGTGAGCAGGTAGCGCGGCTGATGCTCGACTCCGGCTGCCGCCTGAGCCCGGCCGACCTGGTCGTGACCACCGGTTGCCATGAGGCGTTGTCGTGCAGCATTCGCGCGGTCTGCGAGCCAGGCGACATCGTCGCTGTCGACTCGCCCAGCTTCCACGGCGCCATGCAAACCCTGAAGGGCCTGGGCATGAAGGCGCTGGAAATCCCCACCGACCCGGTGACCGGCATCAGCCTGGAGGCGCTGGAACTGGCCCTGGAGCAGTGGCCGATCAAGCTCATCCAGATCACCCCCAGCTGCAACAACCCGCTCGGCTACATCATGCCCGAGGCCCGCAAGAAGGCCCTTTTGAGCCTTGCCCAGCGCTACGACGTGGCGATTCTGGAGGACGATGTGTACGGCGACCTGGCCTACACCTACCCGCGTCCGCGTACCCTCAAGTCGTTCGACGACGATGGCCGCGTGCTGTTCTGCAGCTCGTTTTCCAAAACCCTCGCCCCCGGCCTGCGGGTGGGCTGGGTGGCGCCCGGGCGCTACCTGGAGCGGGTGCTGCACATGAAGTACATCAGCACCGGCAGCAGCGCCAGCCAGCCGCAGCTGGCCATCGCCGACTTCATCGCCGGCGGCCACTACCAGCCCCACGTGCGGCGCATGCGCAGCCAATACCAGCGTGGCCGAGACCTGATGAGCGAATGGGTAACCCGCTACTTTCCACCGGGCACCCGGGTCAGCCGCCCCCAGGGTGGCTTCATGCTGTGGGTGGAACTACCCGAACATTTCGATACGCTGCGCCTGAACCGGGCTTTACTGGAGCAAGGTGTGCAAGTTGCGGTGGGCAGCATCTTCTCGGCCTCGGGCAAGTTTCGCCACTGCCTGCGCATGAACTTCGCCGCGCGGCCGACGCCGCAGATCGAGGCTGCCGTGCGCAAGGTCGGGGAAACCGCCCTTCGTCTACTGGATGAAGAAAGCGCCGACGCGTAACTTTGCGCCGCCCGCCACGGTCCAACCCCAAAGCCCTTGCTGCACAGGACGATCCACCCTTGAGACTCCAGCACGCCTTGCCTCTGCTGCTGGTGCTGCTGCTCGGCCTTGCCGGCTGCGCCAGCGTCAGCGCGCCCCGCGAAACCAGCCAGGCACTGCCCGCCAATGACTCCGCCTTTGGCCGCTCGGTGCTGCGCCAGGCCGCGCCTTACGGCGGTCGCTCGGGCTTTCGCCTGCTGCCCAACAGCAATGAAGCGTTCCGCGCCCGTGCCGAACTGATCCGCAACGCCCAGGCCAGCATCGACCTGCAGTATTACATCGTCCACGACGGCCTCAGCACCCGCGCCCTGGTGCATGAACTGCTGCGTGCCGCCGACCGTGGCGTGCGTGTGCGCATCCTGCTGGACGACACCACCAGCGACGGCCTGGACACCATCATGGGCACCCTCGATGCCCACCCCAACATCCAGATCCGCGTGTTCAACCCGCTGCACCTGGGCCGCAGCACCGGCGTAACACGCGCCGTGGGGCGGCTGTTCAACCTGTCGCGCCAGCACCGGCGCATGCACAACAAGCTGTTTCTGGTGGACAACAGCATGGCGATTGTCGGCGGGCGTAACCTGGGCGACGAGTATTTCGATGCCGAGCCCAACCTCAACTTCACCGACATCGACCTGCTGGGTATAGGCCCGGTGGCCGAGCAGCTGGGGCACAGCTTCGACCAGTACTGGAACAGCGCCCTCAGCCGGCCGATCACCGACTTCCTCTGGCGTGAGCCGGATGCCAACGACCTGCGGGCCAGCCGCCATCGCCTGGAAGTGTCGCTGGCCGAAGCCAGGACCCGGCGCAAAGCCCTGTACGACCGCCTGATGGCCTACCAGTCGCAGCCGCGCCTGGACGTATGGCGCAACGAGCTGATCTGGGCCCACGCCCAGGTGCTGTGGGATGCGCCCAGCAAGGTGCTGGCCGACGACGAACCGGACCCACAGTTGCTGTTGAGCCAGCAGCTGGCACCGGACCTGGCCAACGTGCACCGCGAGCTGATCCTGGCATCGGCCTACTTTGTGCCGGGCGAACCGGGCCTGCTGTACCTGACCGGCCGCGCCGACGCTGGCGTTTCGGTGAAGCTGCTCACCAACTCGCTGGAAGCCACCGACGTGCCGGCAGTGCATGGCGGCTATGCGCCCTATCGCAGGGCCTTGCTTGAGCATGGGGTACAGCTTTTTGAGCTTCGCCGCCAGCCAGGCGACCCCAGCGCGGGGCGGTTGAGTTTTAGTGGTAGCTCCGACTCGAGCCTGCACACCAAGGCGATCGTGTTCGACCGGCGCAAGACCTTCATCGGCTCGTTCAACTTCGACCCGCGTTCAGTGCTGTGGAACACCGAGGTTGGGGTGCTGGTAGACAGCCCGGAGCTGGCCGAATACACCCGCGAGCTGGCCCAGCAGGGCATGGCGCCTGCGCTGAGCTATCAGGTGAAACTGATGGGTGACAAGCTGGTGTGGGCGACCGAGGACAATGGCCAACGGCACGTGCTGACGTCTGAACCGGGTGGGATGTGGCGGCGGTTCAATGCCTGGATCAGCAAGGCGGTTGGCTTGGAGAAGATGTTGTAGCCGCTATCGTTGGGGCTGCTTTGCAGCCCATCGCGACACAAGGCCGCTCCTAACAGGCGATACGCGATCCCTTGTAGAAGCGGCCTTGTGTCGCGATGGGCCGCAAAGCGGCCCCAAAATCCCTCAGGCGGAAACAGCCTCGAAAGCCCCACGCCGCTGGGTCAGCACCACCAACCCCGCAGCCCCGGCCGCCATCAGCCACAGCAGCGCATGCCCGCTTACCCACTGGCTCCCCGCCCCCGCCAGCAAAGGCCCGAGCAGGCAACCAATACCCCACAGTTGCGCCACGTGGGCGTTGGCCCGCACCAGCGCATCATCCCGGTAGCGCTCGCCAATCAACACCAGCGACAAGGTGAACAACCCTCCTGCACTCGCCCCGAACAATACCCACAGCGGCCAGATCACCGGGGTATGCAGCAAGAGCGGAATCGCCAGGCTGGACACCAGCAGGCTCACCGCGCAGCCGGTGAACAGGGTGCGGCGCGACATATGGTCGGCCAACGCGCCGATGGGCAATTGCAACACTGCATCACCCACCACCACGGTACTGACCATGAACAGGGCGATCTCGGTGGTGAAGCCCTGCTGCAGGCAATACACCGGCAGCAAGGTAAGGATCATCGCCTCGAACGAAGCGAACAGGGCAATGGCCCAGGCGATCACCGGCAAACGCCGGCAGAAACGGAACAGGTCGCCGAAGGTAACGTTGCAGGCTTCCGTGCTCGGTGCACCGCCACGCCCCAGCAGAATCAGCGGCGCGACCAGCAGCAGGCCCGTCGCGGCCCAGAAACCGAAGTCGTCATCGGAGCCGAGAAAGCCCAGCACCAGCGGCCCGGCCAGCTGGCTCAACGCGTAGCTGCTGCCGTACAGCGCCACCAGGCGGCCACGCCATTGCTCGACCACCAGCTGGTTGATCCAGCTTTCGCCGAGGATGAACACCACGGTCAGGGACATGCCGATCATCAACCGCAGCAGCAGCCACAGCGGGTAGCTGGGTAGCAGCGCGAGCAGGCCTATCGACAGCGCCCCTCCCCACAAGCAGAGGCGCATCGCCGAAGGTACGCCAACCCAGCCGGCCAGGCGGCTGGCCAGGCTGGCGCCTGCCAGCACACCCAGCGCCGGCATCGCCGCCATCACGCCGATGGCAAAGCTGCCGTAGCCCCAGGCCTCCAGGCGCAGGGACACCAGCGGCATGCTCACGCCAAGCGCCAGCCCGACACTGAGCACCGATGCCAGTACGGCGAAGTAGGTACCCCAACGCATTGCAGCCTCCCAGGCAGAATTCGTGAACAGCAAAAACGACGAAGCCGGGGCAGCGTGAGCCGACCCGGCTATTGTTGGGGCTGCTGTGCAGCCCATCGCCGGCAAGCCGGGCTCCCACAGGTACAACAGAGGCCTTGAGGGCTGCGAAGAACCTGTGGGAGCTGGCTTGCCGGCGATTGGGCCGCAACGCGGCCCTCTGGAATTACAGCTTGATCCAGGTCGCCTTCAGCTCGGTGTATTTCTCCAGCGCATGCAGCGACTTGTCACGGCCGTTGCCCGACTGCTTGAAGCCACCGAACGGTGCGGTCATGTCGCCGCCGTCGTACTGGTTGACCCAGACGCTGCCAGCGCGCACGGCACGGGCGGTCTTGTGGGCCTTGGAGATGTCCGAGGTCCAGATACCAGCCGCCAGGCCATAGGGCGTGTCGTTGGCAATGGCGATGGCTTCTTCGGCGGTGTCGAAGGCAATCACCGACAGCACTGGGCCGAAGATTTCTTCCTGGGCAATGCGCATGGCGTTGGTCACGCCGTCGAAGATGGTCGGCTCGACATAGGTGCCGCCAGTCTCTTCCAGGGTGCGCTTGCCGCCGGCCAGCAGCTTGGCGCCGTCCTTGTGGCCAGCTTCGATGTACGACAGCACGGTGTTCATCTGCTGGGTGTCGACCAAGGCACCGACCGTGGTCTGTGGGTCCAGCGGGTTGCCTGGCTTCCAGCCTTTCAGGGCCTCGACCACCATCGGCAGGAACTTGTCCTTGATCGAACGCTCGACCAGCAGGCGCGAGCCTGCGGTGCACACTTCGCCCTGGTTGAAGGCGATGGCGCTGGCAGCGGCCTCGGCGGCAGCTTGCAGGTCCGGCGCGTCGGCAAAGACGATGTTCGGGCTCTTGCCACCGGCTTCCAGCCAGATGCGCTTCATGTTCGATTCGCCCGCATACACCATCAGCTGCTTGGCGATCTTGGTCGAACCGGTGAACACCAGGGTGTCGACATCCATGTGCAGGGCCAGGGCCTTGCCTACGGTGTGGCCATAGCCTGGCAGCACGTTCAGCACGCCAGCCGGGATACCGGCTTCGATGGCCAACTGGGCAATGCGGATGGCGGTCAGCGGCGATTTTTCGGACGGCTTGAGCACCACCGAGTTACCGGTAGCCAGCGCCGGGCCGAGTTTCCAGCAGGCCATCAGCAGCGGGAAGTTCCACGGTACGATGGCACCGACCACACCCACGGCTTCGCGGGTAACCAGGCCAAGCTGGTCGTGCGGGGTCGGGGCGACTTCATCGTAGACCTTGTCGATGGCTTCGGCGGTCCAGTGAATGGCTTGCGCAGCACCCGGGATGTCGATGCTGGAGGAGTCGCCGATCGGCTTGCCCATGTCCAGGGTTTCCAGCAGCGCCAGCTCTTCGACGTTCTTGCGCAGCAGGTCGGCGAAGCGGATCAGCTTGGCCTTGCGCTTGGCCGGGGCCAGTTGCGACCACACGCCGGCGTTGAAGGTGGCGCGGGCGTTTTCCACAGCGCGATTGGCATCGGCCAGGTCGCAGCTGGCAACCTTGGCCAGGAAGCGTCCGTCGACCGGGCTCAGGCACTCGAAGGTTTCACCGGATGCGGCATCGGTGTATTCGCCGTTGATGAAGGCGCGGCCTTCGATCTTCAGTTGCTGGGCACGTTGTTCCCAGTCCGCACGGGTCAGGGTAGTCATACGAAACTCCTCCTCTTGTTTAGGTGCAACGCCGCACTGAGGACTCACAGGCGTTGTCAGAATTCTGGCCGGGCGACGAGCGCACACTGGCAAGCGATACCCTAAACCAGCCGGTGTAAACTATCAATATATTTGACACGAAAGGCTCAAAAGCCTACTGATGTTCATTTTATTAAACAACAACAGGAGCCGCACCATGAGAATCGACAGCATCATCGACTTCGCGCAGGTCATCACCGAGGCCGAACGCTACCGCCCGGCGGCGGAAAAAATCCTCAAGGGCGAGCCAGACCAGGCGGTCTACAACCACTACTCCAGCCCTTGCGGGCAGTTTGCCGCTGGCGTGTGGGAAGGCGAAGTGGGCCAGTGGACGGTGAACTACACCGAGCATGAGTATTGCGAAATCGTCCAGGGCGTTTCGGTGCTGCGCGACCAGGATGGCGGGGCCAAGACCCTGCGTGCCGGTGATCGGTTTGTCATCCCTGCCGGGTTCACGGGCACCTGGGAAGTGCTGGAACCTTGCCGCAAGATCTATGTGATGTTCGAGCAGAAGTAAGGCCCGCGAAGACGCCCTGACAGACATAAAAAAACCCGCGTCCTTTCGGAAGCGGGTTTTTTCAGGTCGCCGATCAATTACTTGATCTTGGCTTCCTTGTACACCACGTGCTTGCGAACAACCGGATCATATTTCTTGATCTCGATTTTGTCCGGGGTGGTGCGCTTGTTCTTGTCGGTGGTGTAGAAGTGGCCGGTACCGGCACTCGAAACCAGACGGATCAATTCACGCATGATGTTCTCCCTTAAACCTTGGCGCCAGCTTTACGGATGTCAACCAGAACGGCGTCGATGCCGCGCTTGTCGATGATACGCATGCCCTTGGCGGAAACGCGCAGACGCACGAAACGCTTCTCGGATTCAACCCAGAAACGGTGGTGCTGCAGGTTCGGCAGGAAACGACGACGGGTTTTGTTGTTTGCGTGGGAAATGTTGTTCCCGGTTACTGGACCCTTACCAGTAACTTGACAGACTCTCGACATGACTCAGCCCTCTAAAACCACATGCCCAACCCGGCATGGGTTGGCCGCTTAATCTCTCAGTCTTTGGCGCCTGGGCGCCGTGATTCTGGAGGTCTTATCGACCGGATCCGCTTATGCGACAGGCCGAGCCCCTAGAAAAGAGCGCTGCTTTATACCAGAAAGACTTGGCTGCAACAACAGTAGATACACATTGCCGCAACCCAGAACGCGCCGGGCCAGCATAGCGGCAGGCCCCGTCGGCCGTCGACCACTCGTCGCCAGATTTGTAAAAAAGGGTGTGGTCATTTACCGACGGGCGCACTAGGGTAGGCCTTTTCCAGACTGCACTGGCAGATGGGCCACTGACAGCCAAGGAGCCACCATGCGTGCCGCCGCCCTTTCCTTATTGTTCAACTCTCTGTTCGCTGCCGGCGCTCTGTTCGCTGCCGGCGTAGCCCAGGCCGCGCCGCTGAGCGTTTGCAGCGAAGCCAGCCCCGAAGGCTTCGACGTGGTGCAGTACAACTCGCTGACCACTACCAACGCCACGGCCGACGTGCTGATGAACCGCCTGGTGGAGTTCGACGCGGCGCAAGGCAAGGTGGTGCCGAGCCTGGCAGCCAGCTGGACGGTGTCGGCCGACGGCCTGGTGTATGATTTCACCCTGCGCGATGGCGTGAAATTCCACACCACCCCCTACTTCAAGCCAGGCCGTGAGCTGAACGCCGACGACGTGCTGTTCAGCTTCCAGCGCATGCTCTACCCCGCCCATGCCTGGCACAAGACCGCACCGGGTGGCTATCCGCATGCACAGTCGCTACAACTGGGCAGCCTGATCAAGGCAATCGAGGCCCCGGCGCCGAACACCGTGCGTTTTACCCTCAGCCACCCGGACGCCACGTTCCTGGCCACGCTGAGCATGGGCTTCGCCTCGATCTACTCTGCCGAATATGCCGACAAGCTGCTGAAGGCCGGCACGCCTGAGAAGCTCAACAACCAGCCGATCGGCACCGGGCCGTTCGTGTTCCAGCGTTTCCAGAAGGACGCTGTGGTGCGCTACCGCGCCAACCCTGACTACTTCGCCGGCAAGCCCGCGGTCGACCCGCTGATCTTCGCCATTACCACCGATGCCAACGTGCGCCTGCAGAAGCTCAAGCGTGGCGAGTGCCAGGTGGCCCTGTCGCCCAAGCCGCTGGACATTGCCGAAGCAGGCAAGGACGGCAACCTCAAGGTGGCCACGACCCCGGCATTCATGACTGCCTTCGTCGCCATCAACAGCCAGCACCCGCCGCTGGACAAGCCGGAAGTGCGCCAGGCCATCAACCTGGCCTTCGACAAGCAGGCCTACCTCAAGGCCGTGTTCGAAGACTCCGCGGTGGCCGCCAACGGCCCCTACCCGCCCAACACCTGGAGCTATGCCAAGGACCTGCCCGGTTACCCGCTGGACCTGAAGAAAGCCAAGGCGCTGCTGACCAAGGCGGGCCTGGGCGATGGCTTCAGCACCACCATCTGGACCCGCCCGTCGGGCAGCCTGCTCAACCCCAACCCCAGCCTTGGCGCGCAGATGCTGCAGGCCGACCTGGCCAAGATCGGGGTCAAGGCAGAGATCCGCGTGATCGAATGGGGCGAGCTGATCCGCCGCGCCAAAGCCGGCGAGCATGACCTGCTGTTCATGGGCTGGGCGGGCGACAACGGCGACCCGGACAACTTCCTCAGCCCGCAGTTTTCCTGCGCTGCGGTCGAGTCGGGGACCAACTTTGCCCGCTTCTGCGACAACCGCCTGGACCAACTGATCAGCGCCGGGCGCACCACCAACGACCAGAGCGTGCGCAGCCGGCTGTATCAGCAGGCGCAGACGCTGATCCAGCAGCAGGCACTGTGGGTGCCGCTGGCGCATCCGACGGCGGCGACGCTGCTGCGCCAAGGCGTTGAGGGGTACCAGGTGAGCCCGTTCGGACGGCTGGATTTCAGCAAGGTGTCGGTGACCAAGTAAGCCTGCACAGGCCTCTTCGCGGGACAAGCCCGCTCCCACAAGGTCTGCACTGCCCTCCAATATGGCGGTGAACCTGTGGGAGCGGGCTTGTCCCGCGAAGAGGCCGGCACATGCACACCTCTAAGCGACAATCCACCCCTGCTCAACCATCGATAAGGGCTCCCCGTCACCGATGATGATGTGATCCAGCACCCGCACATCGATCAGCCCCAGCCCCCGCTTCAACGACAGGGTCAAATGCACGTCATCCTGGCTCGGCTCACTGTTCCCCGATGGATGGTTGTGACACAGGATCAAAGCCGCCGCGTTATGCAGCAAAGCCCGCCGCACCACTTCGCGCGGATAAACGCTTGCCCGATCTATCGTGCCCCTGAACAGGATCTCGAACGCCAACGGCCGGTGCTTGGTGTCCAGAAACAGACACCCGAACACTTCACTGGCCTCATGCCGCAGCATGGCCTTGAGGTAACGCCGCACCGCCGCTGGCCCATCCAGAGCCTCTGCGCGCTTGATGTTTTCATCCAGATAACGCCGGCCGATCTCCAGTAGCGCCTGTAACTGCGCATACTTCACGGCCCCGATGCCCGGCTCGCGCAGCACCGCTTCGCGATCGGCCTCCAGAAACTGCCTCAGCCCGCCAAAACGCACCAACAGCCCCCGCGCAAGGTCCAGTACGTTGCGCCCGGCCACACCAGAGCCCAGCAGCACGGCAAGCAATTCGGCATCCGTGAGTACCGCCGCCCCGCGCAGCAGCAACTTTTCCCGCGGCCTTTCTTCAGCCGGCCATTCCCTGATATTCATCCCCGCCCCCTGCCCTTGCTGCGGCCCATTTCGACCCTGTGTTAATCTATTTCGCCTCGTACATGCGACGTACTGCCGCAGGCAATTTCAAACGTCGCCGCCCGCTCTCACTGGAAAAAGGCAAGCCTATGCAGCGGCTGTATCGCAAGCGCATCGTTCTCGGCGTAGGTGGCGGCATTGCCGCCTACAAAAGCGCCGAGCTGATTCGCCGTCTCCTGGAGCACGGCGCGCAGGTGCGCGTCGTCATGACCCGTGGTGGTGCCGAGTTCATCACCCCGCTGACCCTGCAGGCGCTGTCGGGCCACCCGGTGCACATGGACCTGCTCGACCCTGCCGCCGAAGCGGCCATGGGCCATATCGAACTGGCCAAGTGGGCCGACCTGGTGCTGATCGCCCCGGCCACGGCCGACCTCATGGCGCGCATGGCCCAAGGCATGGCCGACGACCTGCTGACCACCCTGGTGCTGGCCACCGACGCCACTGTCGCCGTGGCCCCGGCCATGAACCAGGCCATGTGGCGCGACCCGGCCACCCAGGCCAACCTCGAGCTGCTCAAGAGCCGTGGCATCCAGGTGTTCGGCCCGGCATCCGGCAGCCAGGCCTGTGGCGACGTGGGCCTGGGGCGCATGCTCGAAGCCACCGACCTGGCCTGGTGCGCCGCAGAAAGCTTCAAGCGCCAGGCACTGACCGGCAAGCACGTGCTGATCACCGCCGGCCCGACCCAGGAAAACATCGACCCGGTGCGCTACATCACCAATCATAGCTCCGGCAAGATGGGCTTCGCCCTGGCCGAAGCGGCTGCCGAGGCCGGGGCTCGGGTCACCCTCGTCACCGGCCCTGTGCACCTGCCAACCCCCGACCGGGTCAGCCGCATCGACGTGGTCAGCGCGCGGGACATGCTCGCGGCCTGTGAAGCGGCCATGCCATGCGACCTGTTCATCGCCTCCGCGGCGGTTGCGGACTACCGCCCGGAAGTCGTTGCCACGCAAAAGCTGAAGAAAGATCCTACGACCGGCGACGGCATGCTGCTGCAGATGGTGCGCAATCCCGATATCCTTGCCACCATTGCTGGCCGCAACGACCGCCCGTTCAGCGTCGGCTTCGCCGCCGAAACCGAACACCTGCTCGATTACGCCACGCGCAAGCTCAAGGACAAGAACCTCGACCTGATCGTCGCCAATGATGTGGCCAACCCCAGCATCGGCTTCAACAGCGAAGAAAACGCCTTGACCGTGATCGACCGCCAGCAGCACCAGACCCTCTTCGCGCAGACCAGCAAGGGCAAGATCGCCCGGCAACTGGTCGCCTTCATCGCCGATCGGCTCAACCAGGTTCAATAAGTTACATGCACGCTCTTCAAGCCAAGATCCTCGACCCACGCCTGGGCAGCGAATTCCCGCTGCCGACCTACGCCACCCCCGGCTCCGCCGGCCTGGACCTGCGCGCCCTGCTCAAGGAGGACACCGTCCTCGAGCCCGGCCAGACCCTGCTGATTCCTACCGGCCTGTCGATCTTCATTGGCGACCCGGGCCTGGCAGCGGTGATCCTGCCGCGCTCGGGCTTGGGCCATAAGCACGGCATCGTGCTGGGCAACCTGGTCGGCCTGATCGACTCGGACTACCAGGGCGAGCTGATGGTGTCGTGCTGGAACCGTGGCAACACGCCGTTCACCATTGCTGTTGGCGAACGTATCGCCCAGCTGGTGCTGGTCCCGGTGGTACAGGCCCATTTCGACATCGTCGAAGCGTTCGATGAAAGCCAGCGTGGCGCTGGCGGCTTCGGTCACTCCGGCAGCCACTGAGCCGGCGAATGACCGTTCAGGCCAAGGATGGCGAACTCTCTGGCGAAAGCACCGTCCAAGCGTTCAGTTTGCGCCTGCCCAGAAAGCCTTTGACTAATGGAGCTTCCAGAGATGAACGATATGGCCCACCTGGTCCCCGCCGCACTACCCGACAGCATTTTCCGCGCGTATGACATCCGCGGCGTGGTCGGCAAAACCCTCCACGCCGAAACCGCCTACTGGATCGGCCGCGCCATCGGCGCGCAGAGCCTGGTCCAGGGTGAACCGCAGGTTTCTGTAGGCCGCGATGGCCGCCTGTCGGGCCCGATGCTGGTCGAGCAGCTGATCAAGGGCCTGGTCGATGCCGGTTGCCAGGTCAACGACGTCGGCTTGGTGCCCACCCCGGCGCTGTACTACGCGGCCAACGTGCTGGCAGGCAAGTCGGGCGTGATGCTGACCGGCAGCCACAACCCGTCGGACTACAACGGGTTCAAGATCGTCATCGCCGGCGACACCCTGGCCAACGAACAGATCCAGGCCCTGCTGACCCGGCTGAAAACCAACGACCTGACCCTGGCCGAAGGCCGTGTGGAAAAGGTCGAGATACTCGAGCGCTATTTCCAGCAGATCGTCAGCGACGTGAAACTGGCCAAGAAACTCAAAGTGGTGGTGGACTGCGGCAACGGCGCCGCCGGCGTGGTCGCACCGCAGCTGATCCAAGCCCTGGGCTGCGAAGTGATCCCGCTGTTCTGCGAAGTCGACGGCAACTTCCCCAATCACCACCCGGACCCGGGCAAGCCGGAAAACCTCGAAGACCTGATCGCCAAGGTCAAGGAAACCGGCGCCGACATCGGCCTGGCCTTCGACGGTGACGGCGACCGCGTCGGCGTGGTGACCAACACCGGCAGCATCGTCTACCCAGACCGCCTGCTCATGCTGTTTGCCCAGGACGTGCTGGCGCGCAACCCGGGCGCCGAAATCATCTTCGACGTCAAATGCACCCGTCGCCTGACCCCGCTGATCGAACAGCATGGCGGCCGCGCACTGATGTGGAAGACCGGCCATTCGTTGATCAAGAAGAAGATGAAACAGACCGGTTCGCTGCTGGCCGGCGAAATGAGCGGTCATATCTTCATCAAGGAACGTTGGTACGGTTTTGACGACGGCATCTACAGCGCCGCGCGCCTGCTGGAGATCCTCAGCAAGGCCGGGCAGAGCGCCGAAAACCTGTTTGCCGCCTTCCCGAACGATATTTCCACGCCGGAAATCAATATTGATGTGACCGACGAGGGTAAATTCAGCATCATTGATGCACTGCAACGCGACGCCGACTGGGGCGAAGCCAGCCTGACCACCATCGACGGTGTGCGGGTCGACTACCCCCACGGCTGGGGCCTGGTTCGCGCCTCCAACACCACGCCGGTGCTGGTGCTGCGCTTCGAGGCCGACAGCGACGCCGAATTGCAACGTATCAAGGATGTATTCCGTACCCAGTTGCTGCGGGTTGAGCCTGAGCTGCAACTGCCGTTCTGACCGACTATCTGTTCCTTACAGGAGCCCTGCATGACCCTCGATCGCGATGCCGCTTCCCATGTAGCCGAGGTTTTGTCCGAAGCACTGCCTTACATCCGCCGCTTTGTCGGCAAGACCCTGGTGATCAAGTACGGCGGCAACGCGATGGAAAGCGAGGAGCTGAAAACAGGCTTCGCCCGTGACATCGTGCTGATGAAGGCTGTGGGCATCAACCCGGTGGTGGTCCACGGTGGTGGCCCGCAGATCGGCGACCTGCTCAAGCGCCTGTCGATCGAAAGCCACTTCATCGACGGCATGCGCGTCACCGACTCGGCGACCATGGACGTGGTGGAGATGGTGCTGGGTGGCCAGGTCAACAAGGACATCGTCAACCTGATCAACCGCCACGGCGGCAGCGCCATCGGCCTGACCGGCAAGGACGCGGAGCTGATCCGCGCCCGCAAGCTGACCGTCAGCCGCCAGACGCCCGAGATGACCACCCCGGAAATCATCGACATCGGCCACGTCGGCGAAGTGGTGAGCGTGAACACCGACCTGCTGAACATGCTGGTGAAGGGTGACTTCATCCCGGTGATCGCGCCGATCGGCGTGGGCGCCAACGGTGAGTCGTACAACATCAACGCCGACCTGGTGGCGGGCAAGGTAGCCGAGGCGCTGAAAGCCGAGAAGCTGATGCTGCTGACCAACATCGCCGGCCTGATGGACAAGCAGGGCCAGGTACTGACCGGCCTGACCACCGAGCAGGTCAACGAACTGATCGCCGACGGCACCATCTACGGCGGCATGCTGCCGAAGATCAAGTGCGCACTGGATGCGGTGCAGGGCGGCGTGAACAGCTCGCACATCATCGACGGCCGCGTACCGAACGCGGTGCTGCTGGAAATTTTCACCGACAGCGGCGTGGGTACCCTGATCACCAATCGCAAGCCGCGCTGAGTGATTGGCTAGCCTGCACCGGTCTCTTCGCGGGTAAACCCGCTCCCACGGGGATAGCACCGCCTTCGAGGGCTGTGGAGATCCTGTGGGAGCGGGTTCACCCGCGAAAGGGCCGGAACAGGTGACACAAAAAAGGCGACCTTCATGTGAAGGTCGCCTTTTTCATTTCCAGGCCAGGATCAGATCCCGTACTGCGCCCGGTAAGCCTCGACAGCCGGCAGGTGCTGCTTCAGCTGTGGGTCATCGGCCAGGAATTCCAGCACCTGGGTCAGCGAAACGATGCTGACCACCGGGATATCGAAGTCGCGCTCCACTTCCTGAATTGCCGACAGTTCGCCATTGCCACGCTCTTCGCGGTTCAGGGCGATCAGCACGCCGGCGGCCTTGGCCTGCTGGGCGTTGATGATCTGCATCACCTCGCGGATGGCGGTGCCGGCGGTGATCACGTCGTCGATGATCAGCACATCACCGGCCAGCGGCGCGCCGACCAGGCTGCCGCCTTCGCCGTGGTCCTTGGCTTCCTTGCGGTTGAAGCACCATGGCACGTCGAGCTGATGCTGATCGGCAAGGGCCACAGCGGTGGTCGCCGCCAAAGGGATACCCTTGTAGGCCGGGCCGAACAGCACGTCGAACGGGATCTTGCTGTCGACGATGGCTGCGGCATAGCACCGCCCCAGCTCGGCCAATGCGGAACCGGTGTTGAACAGGCCGGCATTGAAGAAATACGGGCTGGTACGCCCCGATTTCAGGGTGAATTCACCGAAACGCAGTACCCCGCGATCGATGGCAAAACGGATAAAGTCGCGCTGATACGGCTGCATGAATAGTCCCGGACACCACGGATTTAGCTAAATGGGTTGAGCTCGGGTATCATACACGCACGAGATTTTTGGGGCCATTTATGCGGATCATCAGTGTGAACGTAAATGGCATTCAGGCTGCGGCCGAGCGTGGTTTGCTCAGCTGGCTACAAGCCCAGAATGCCGACGTCATCTGCCTTCAGGATACCCGCGCCTCGGCCTTTGAACTCGATGACCCAGCTTTCCAGCTCGATGGCTATTTCCTTTATGCCTGCGACGCGGAGGTGCCCGCCCAAGGTGGTGTGGCCCTTTACTCGCGCATGCAGCCCAAGGCAGTCATCACCGGCCTGGGCTTCGAGACAGCCGACCGCTACGGGCGTTACCTGCAAGCAGATTTCGACAAAGTCAGTATTGCCAGCCTGCTGCTGCCTTCGGGCATGAACGGCGACGAAGACTTGAACCAGAAGTTCAAGTTGATGGACGACTTCGCCAAGTACCTGGACAAACAGCGTCGCAAGCGTCGCGAATACATCTACTGTGGCTCGTTCTACGTGGCGCAGCAGAAGCTCGACATCAAGAACTGGCGTGACAGCCAGCAGTCGCCGGGCTTCCTGGCGCCGGAACGCGCCTGGATGGATGCGATCACCGGCGAGATGGGTTACGTCGATGCCCTGCGCGAAGTCAGCCGTGAAGGCGACCAGTACAGCTGGTGGCCGGACAACGAGCAGGCCGAGATGCTCAACCTGGGCTACCGGTTCGACTACCAGATCCTCACGCCGGGCCTGCGCCGCTTTGTGCGCAATGCCCGCCTGCCGCGTCAGCCGCGCTTCTCCCAGCATGCGCCGCTGATCGTGGACTATGACTGGACGTTGACCATCTGATTGCCAGGGCTGCTTCGCAGCCCTTTCGCGGGACAAGCCCGCTCCCACAGGATTCATGTATGGCTGGAAAGCTGTACAAATCTTGTGGGAGCGGGCTTGTCCCGCGAATGGGCCGCGCAGCGGCCCCAAACAGTCAGTCGGCCAGCGCGGCCTGCTGCAGTTCGAAGATATCGTTCATGCCTTTTTGCGCCAGCGCCAGCATGGCGTTGAAGTCTTCCGGCTGGAACGGTGCGCCTTCGGCGGTGCCCTGCACTTCGATGAAGCCACCGGCGCTGGTCATCACCACGTTCAGGTCGGTTTCGGCAGCGGAGTCTTCCGGGTAGTCCAGGTCGAGCACGGCTTCGCCCTGGTACATGCCCACCGACACGGCAGCAATCATGTGCTTGAGCGGGTTGCCACCTTTGAGGCCACCACGCTTCTTGATCACTGCCAGGGCGTCGCACAGGGCGACCATGGCACCGGTGATGGACGCTGTACGGGTGCCGCCATCGGCCTGGATCACGTCGCAGTCGACATACAGGGTGATGTCACCCAGCTTGCTCATGTCCAGCGCGGCGCGCAGCGAACGGCCGATCAGGCGCTGGATTTCCAGGGTGCGGCCACCCTGCTTGCCACGGCTGGCTTCGCGCTGGTTACGCTCACCGGTGGCGCGCGGCAGCATGCCGTACTCGGCGGTCAGCCAACCTTGGCCCTGGCCTTTGAGGAAGCGCGGCACACCGTTTTCCACGCTGACCGTGCAAATGACCTTGGTGTCACCGAACTCGACCAGTACCGACCCTTCGGCGTGCTTGGTGTAGTTGCGGGTGATGCGGATCGAGCGGAGCTGATCGGCGGCGCGACCACTTGGACGTTTCATCTGGGATACCTGTACTGGGACTTTGAATCTGCCGAGCATTATAGAGCCCGCAGCGCGGGGAAGACATGCCTATTGTCGCGCCCGGCACAGCCCGTCGCCTTTTCCTGCTGCCATGGCCACCCCTCTGTAACATAGGTGGATTGGGCGCCGAGGCCCCACTGCGCTACAATCCTGCGCCTTGCAGCCGAGAGGCTCCCACCGTTCATTCATCTACGCGAGGTACTCCCCATGGTGCACAGCATGACCGCTTTTGCTCGTGTCGAGCGCGCCGGCAGCCAAGGCACCCTGATCTGGGAGCTGCGTTCGGTCAACCACCGTTACCTGGAACCCCACCTGCGCCTGCCCGAAGCGCTGCGCGACCTCGAAGGCGCCGTGCGTGAAGGCCTGCGCCAGGGCCTTTCGCGGGGCAAGGTGGAATGCACCCTGCGCCTCAATGAAGACAGCAACGGCAAGCCGCTGAAGGTAGACCGCGAGCGCGCTGCACAGCTTGTCGCTGCCGCCGA
This sequence comes from Pseudomonas putida S13.1.2, assembly GCF_000498395.2. Classification (NCBI taxonomy): domain Bacteria; kingdom Pseudomonadati; phylum Pseudomonadota; class Gammaproteobacteria; order Pseudomonadales; family Pseudomonadaceae; genus Pseudomonas; species Pseudomonas putida. The sequence goes on along the minus strand of NZ_CP010979.1, from coordinate 5,182,392 downwards.
GGAAGTGGCCGGCCTGATCAAGCAGCCGGCACCGCTGAACCCGCTGGAAGTGCTGTCGTGGCCGGGTGTGCTGGTGGCCGACACCAGTGACCCACAGGCGCTGAACGCCGAAGCCATGGCCCTGTTCGACGAAGCACTGGCCGAGCTCAAGGCTGGCCGTCAGCGCGAAGGCCAGGAACTGGCCCGGCTGATCAACGAGCGCCTGGATAACATGACCAGCGAAGTCACCACCCTGCGCGCCCTGGTGCCGCAGATGCTGGCAGCGCAGCGGCAGAAGATTCTCGACCGTTTCGGCGACATGCAGGCCGAACTCGACCCGCAGCGCCTGGAGCAGGAAATGGTGCTGCTGGCCCAGAAGAGCGACGTGGCCGAGGAACTCGACCGCCTCAGCACCCACGTCACCGAAGTACGCAGGGTGCTCAAGGGTGGCGGTGCTGCCGGCCGGCGCCTGGACTTCCTGATGCAGGAACTCAACCGCGAAGCCAACACCCTGGGCTCCAAGGCCTTCGACCCACGCAGCACGCAAGCGGCGGTCAACCTGAAGGTATTGATCGAACAGATGCGTGAACAAGTACAGAACATCGAGTAAGGCCACCCCGACCATGAACCACAGCAGCGGCACCCTCTACATCGTTTCGGCCCCTTCGGGCGCCGGCAAGACCAGCCTGGTAACGGCCCTGACCAAGGACGACCAGCAAATCCGCGTCTCGGTCTCGCACACCACCCGCGCCATGCGCCCGGGCGAGGAACACGGGGTGAACTACCACTTCGTGGTCCACGAGGAGTTCAAGGCGCTGATCCAGCAAGGCGACTTCCTGGAGCATGCCGAAGTGTTCGGCAACTTCTACGGCACCTCGCGCAGCGCGCTGCAGCAGACCCTGGACCAGGGCTATGACCTGATCCTGGAGATCGACTGGCAAGGCGCCCAGCAGGTGCGCAAGCTGATGCCGCAGGCGTTGTCGGTGTTCATCCTGCCGCCAAGCCAGGAAGCGCTTCGTCAGCGCCTGGACGGCCGCGGGCAGGACAGCGAAGCGATCATCGCCGGGCGCATGAAAGAAGCGGTCAGCGAGATGGTGCACTACGACGAGTATGACTACGTGATCATCAATGATGATTTCGACGCGGCGCTGGAAGACTTGAAAGCGGTGTTCCGCTCGAATCGCCTGCTGCTGAAGAAGCAGCAACAGCGCCACGGGTCTCTACTGAAGCAGTTGATCGGCTGAACAACGATTGGGGCTGCTTTGCAGCCCTTCGCGGGCACGCCCGCTCCCACAGGTTAGTCACCGCCCTGAGGCGTGCGCTGTACCTGTGGGAGCGGGCGTGCCCGCGAAGGGCCGCAGAGCGGCCCCAATTATTTATTCCTGCAAAGGCAGGGTAGCCTGCTGACGCAGGGTGGCCCCCAGGAAGTAAGCCGGCGCCCGCATGCGCGACAGCATCATCAGCCCGATGCCGAGCACCGAGATGATCGCGGCAATCACGAATACCAGCCCCAGCCCGCCCACATGCGAGCCACTGCCGAAGTCCGGCGAGGCGCTGTCGATGGCGGTACGCGCGAAGATCACCGACAAGATCACCCCACCTACCAGCGGGCACAGGCCGCGCATGATGAAGTGGCGCAGGCTGTCGAACAGGCTGGCGCGGAAATACCAGACGCAGGCGAACGCGGTCAGCGAATAGTAGAAGCAGATCATCATGCCTAGCGCGGTGATGGTATCCGCCAGCACGTTCTCGCTCAGGGTACGCATGGTCACGTAGAACAGGCCTGCTGCCAGGCCGGCGCAAATGGTGGCGTAGCGCGGGGTTTGCGAACGCGGACAGACGCTGGCGAACTTCTGCGGTACCGCACCGTAGTAACCCATGGCCAACAGGGTGCGCGCCGGCGCCACGAAGGTGGACTGCAGCGACGCCGCGGTGCTGGCCAGCACGGCGATGGACATCAGGATTGCCAGCGGCCCCATGACCGGGCCGGCCAGGTGGGCGAAGACGTTCTCCTGGATGCGTGGGTTGTTCAGGCCCAGCCCGGTTTCGCTGATACCGGCAAACTGCAGCGTGGCGATGGCGGTGAACAGGTACAGCCCGAGGATCAACATCACCGTCCAGGTGGCGGCCTTGCCTGGCACTTCTTCGCTGCCCACCGACTCTTCGCTGACGGTCAGGCACGTGTCCCAGCCCCAGAAGATGAAGATAGACAGCGACAGCCCGGCGGCAAAGGCCGAGAACGACTCGACACCGAACGGGTTGAACCAGGCGAAATCGAACGCCAGCGGTGGCGGCGCAGTGGTGCCGCCGAAGGCGGCAAAGGCAAAGCCGATCAGCACCAGCAACTGCAGGGCCACCAGGCCGTACTGCACGGTCATGGTGGTGGCGATGCCGCGACAGCATATCCACACGGCCAGGCCGATGAACACGCAACAGGTGCTGATGTTGATCAACAGGTTGTCGGCCAACGCTGCCAGTTCATGCTTGCCGGTGATCTGGCCAAGGAACAGGTAGAAGAAATCGACCGCCACCCCCGCCAGGTTCGACAGCACGATGGTGGTGGCGACCACCAGCCCCCAGCCGCCGATCCAGCCGATCATCGGGCCGAAGGCACGCGCCGACCAGGTGAACGAAGTACCGCTGTCCGGCTCTGCCGAGTTCAGTTCGCGGTAGCCCAGGGCCACCAGCAGCATCGGCAGGAAGCCGACGATGAACACGGCTGGCAGGTGGGCACCCACCTCGCGCACGGTGGGGCCAAGGGCGCCCGTCAGGGTGTAGACCGGGGCGATGGTGGAAATGCCCAGCACCACGCTGGCCAACAGGCCCAGGCGGCCTTTGGCCAGGCCCTTGCCGCGTTGGGTGTTGCCTGCGTCGGCCGCCACATCGGGTGGGCGGCCGGCTTCTGTATAATTGCTCATGAGTATTTGCCGTAAATTTTGGAATTGTTTTCGCAGGCCTTGCGCACAAGGCCTGCTTTCACTCATTGAAAGCTTGCTGCCGGGAACCCGTCATCCGAGACCTTCGGCTGACGTCAGAATGTCTCCTGCCGTGCGCCCTCCCGTGCCGCGTAGGCAATGCAGGCCTCGCGAAACGCCTGGAACAGGCGCAGCGAGACTGGGTTTTCGGTGAAGCGCCACTCTGGGTGCCATTGCACGCCAAGCACAAAGCCCGGCGCCGCAGGCATGGACACCGCTTCGATCAGGCCATCCGGGGCCCGCGCCTCGACACGCAGGCCCGGGGCCAGGCGGTCGATACCCTGGCTGTGCAGCGAGTTGACCTCGAACTGCGCCGCCAGGCCCAGGCGCTCGAACAACCCGCCTGGCTCGATGCCGACAGGGTGACGAGGGCCGTATTGCACCTCCAGGGGTGCGTCCTCAGGTTCGCGGTGGTCAAGGTACCCGGGCATTTCCTGCACGCGCTGGTGCAGGCTGCCGCCAAGCGCCACATTCAGTTCCTGGTAGCCACGACAGATGCAGAACACCGGCACGCCGGCGGCAATCGCTGCCTGCAGCAGCGGCAGGGTCAGGCGATCGCGCGCCAGATCGTGCCGTGTCCCGGCTACGCTAGGGGCGCCATTGTAATGATGCGGTTCGATATTTGAAGGCGAGCCGGTAAAAACAATGCCGTGCAGCCGGGCCAATAGCGCCTGCGTGTCGCTGCCCCCGTCTCGGGCCGGCAGGATCAGCGGCAAACCGGCAAAGCCGGCCGCCTCGACATACTTGTCGCCTACCGTGTGCGACGAGTTCTTCCCCACCTGCTGGCGGCAGGCGCTGACACCGATCAAGGGGACCGCATTTGCGCTCATGGGCTTACACCGTGTGCAGGTACCAGTTGTACTCAAGGTCGGAAATCGACACTTCGAACTCGGCCAGCTCGCTTTCCTTGCAGGCCACGAAGATATCGATGTAGTCCGGGCTGATGTATTGGTTGAGCACTTCGCTGTCGTCCAGCGCGCGCAGGGCATCACGCAGGTTGTTCGGCAGGCTCTGTTCCAGCTGCTCGTAGGAGTTGCCCTCGATCGGGGCATCCGGCTCGACCTTGTTGGTCAAGCCGTGATGCACGCCGGCAAGGATTGCCGCGAGCATCAGGTACGGGTTGGCATCGGCCCCGGCCACGCGGTGTTCCAGGCGCACGTTTTCGCTGCTGTCGGTAGGCACGCGCACGGCCACGGTGCGGTTGTCCAGGCCCCAGCTCGGTGCATTGGGCACGTAGAACTGCGCGCCGAAGCGGCGGTAGGAGTTGATGTTCGGGCAGAGGAAGGCCATGGACGCCGGCATGGTCTCCAGCACACCACCAATGGCGTGGCGCAGCGCGTCGCTTTGCAGCGGGTCATCGCTCGAGAAGATGTTCTTGCCGGTTTTCTTGTCCAGCAGCGAGATATGCACGTGCAGGCCGTTGCCCGCCTGGCCCGGGTAGGGCTTGGCCATGAAGGTGGTATCCATTTCATGGTCGTAGGCCACGTTCTTGATCAGCCGCTTGAGCAGGATCGCGTAGTCGCAGGCCTTCAGCGGGTCGGCCACGTGGTGCAGGTTGACCTCGAACTGCGCCGGGGCGCTTTCCTTGACGATGGCATCGGCAGGCAGGCCCTGCTCCTTGGCCGCTTCGAGCATGTCCTGCAGGCAGTCGGCATATTCGTCGAGGTCGTCGATCAGGTACACCTGGGTCGACTGCGGACGCTTGCCGGAAATGGGCGAGCGCGGCGGCTGCGGGCGGCCGTTGAGGTTGTCCTGATCGATCAGGTAGAACTCCAGCTCGAACGCCGCGCAAATGGTGAGGCCCAGATCGTCGAACTTGCTCACCACCTGACGCAGTACTTCGCGTGGGTCGGCGAAAAACGGCGCGCCTTCGATCTCGTGCATGGTCATCAGCAGCTGGGCGGTGGGGCGTTTCTGCCACGGCTCATCCGACAGCGTGCCAGGGATCGGGAAGCAGATGCGGTCGGCATCGCCAATGTCCAGGCCAAGGCCGGTGCTCTCTACCGTGGAACCGTTGATGTCCAGGGCGAACAGCGAAGCCGGCAGGTTGATGCCTTTCTCGTACACCTTGTGCAGGCTGGCCCGCTCGATGCGCTTGCCACGTACCACGCCATTCATGTCGGAAATCAGCAGGTCGACGTACTGCGTTTCCGGATGGGCCTGGAGGAAGTCATTCATCTCGCTGGAAGAACTGGCGCACGGGGTTACCGACGTCATGGTGTACATCCTTTGATGTGCTGCGGCGATGTGGGGATACGGCTGGCGCCTCACGGGCGACGATGGTTGCAGCTGTTGTTTTTTTCACTTTCCCATCGTGGGGATTGGTTACCCGACCGGACGCATTGATTCCGGGGGGCCGTTTCACTATAAAATGGCCCTGACGCAACAGACATTGGCAATTCGGCAAGCAGAGCGTGCACCAATGCAATATCAGATCACCCACGCCGACCTCTCCCTGGTCCTGGCACTGGAGCGCGGCCGCTCGCTGGCCAAAGCCGCCGAGCTCCTCAAAGTCGACGTTTCGACGGTATTCCGCTCGATCCGCCGGCTGGAGTCGGCGCTGGGCACCGCCTTGTTCGTCAAGAGCCGCAAGGGCTACCTGCCGACCGATACCGCCCAGGCCCTGGCCGAGCAGGCCGAGCGCGCCGAACAGGCGCTGGAGGCGGCGCGCATTGCCATGACCAGTGGCGAGCAGGTGGTAAGCGGCACGGTGCGGGTGACCTGCACCGAGGCGGTCATGCATAGCCTGCTGCTGCCGGCGCTGGCCGAGTTCATGCCCAACTACCCGGCCTTGTCGCTGGAGATGGGCACCTCGAACACCTTCGCCAACCTCAGCCGGCGCGATGCCGACATTGCCCTGCGCCTGACCAATACACCCCCGGAACACCTGGTGGGTCGCAACCTGGGGTCCACCTCCTATGTGGTCTGCGGCCAGCCGCAGTGGCGCGAGCGCCTGGCAGAATCGGCCGTCAGCGTGCCATGGATCGCCCCCGACGACTCGATGCAGGACCACCCCACGGTGGTCTGGCGCAACCAGCAGCACCCCGGGCTAAGCCCACGCTACCAGTGCAGCGGCATGTCGACCATTGCCCAGCTGGTAACTGCCGGCCTGGGCGTGGCGGCGCTGCCGGACTACATGGTGCACGCCCTGCCCGGCGTGGATGCGCTGAGCGGACCGCTGCCGGGTTGCGACACCCAGCTGTGGCTGCTGACCCGGCCGGATTGCCGGGCGCTGCGCTCGGTGCAGACCCTTTTCGAAGAGCTGACGCCGCGGTTGCGTGGCGCGATGCTCTGAGGTTATCGTCGGGGTCAAGTATTGCGGCTGTCTGGTCCGGCCCTTTCGCGGGAAAACCCGCTCCCACAGGGTAGGCGGTGCCTGTGGGCGCGGGTTTACCCGCGAAGAAGCAAACACAGGGCTTCAAGGTGACCGCCCGGCAAAACAGCGCTTCCCTATTGGCTGGTGAATTTTTATACTATCGAGTCCGCCTGCCCATTACTGGGCTGCACGCCCACCGCATTTGCTACTGAGGAAGACCATGGCCCGCGTAACTGTTGAAGACTGCCTGGAACACGTGGATAACCGCTTCGAGCTGGTCATGCTCTCGACCAAGCGCGCTCGCCAGCTGGCGACCGGCGGCAAAGAGCCACGCGTTGCGTGGGAAAACGACAAACCGACCGTTGTTGCCCTGCGTGAAATCGCCGAAGGCATCGTCACCAACGAGTTCATCGCCGCTGAAGAGATCGTCACCGAGGATCCGGTCTTCGCCGCCTTCGAGGACGAGAACAACGAGGCTGTCTGATTGATGCCAGGTCGACGTCGCACGGCGCAAGGCCCTTTTCCTCCGCAGGAGGTCAACCCATGCCGGGTATAGAAGCCTTGGCCGAACGGCTGTCGACCTACCTTGGCCCCGAACAGGTCAACCTGGTTCGGCGCGCCTATTTCTACGCCGAACAGGCCCACGATGGGCAGCGCCGCCGCAGCGGCGAGCCCTACGTGACCCACCCGCTGGCCGTGGCCAGCATCCTCGCCGACATGCACATGGACCATCAAAGCCTGATGGCGGCCATGCTGCACGATGTGATCGAAGACACCGGTATCGCCAAGGAAGCCCTCAGCCAGCAATTTGGCGAGACGGTGGCCGAACTGGTCGATGGGGTCAGCAAGCTGACCCAGATGAACTTCGAGACCAAGGCCGAGGCGCAGGCCGAAAACTTCCAGAAAATGGCCATGGCCATGGCCCGCGACATTCGCGTGATCCTGGTCAAGCTGGCCGACCGCCTGCACAACATGCGCACCCTGGAAGTGCTGTCCGGCGAAAAACGCCGGCGCATCGCCAAGGAAACCCTGGAAATCTACGCCCCCATCGCCAACCGCCTGGGCATGCACACCGTGCGCGTGGAGTTCGAGGACCTCGGCTTCAAGGCCATGCACCCGATGCGCTCGTCGCTGATTCACCGGGCGGTGAAAAGCGCACGCGGCAACCGCAAAGAGATCGTCGCCAAGATCGAGCACTCGCTGGCCAACTGCCTGGCTGCCGACGGCATCGAGGGCGAGGTCAGCGGCCGGCAGAAACACCTCTATGGCATCTACAAGAAGATGCGCGGCAAGCGCCGTGCCTTCAACGAGATCATGGACGTGTATGCCTTCCGCATCATCGTCGACAAGGTCGACACCTGCTACCGCGTGCTTGGCGCCGTGCACAACCTGTACAAGCCGCTGCCCGGTCGCTTCAAGGATTACATCGCGATCCCCAAGGCCAACGGCTACCAGTCGTTGCACACCACGCTGTTCGGCATGCACGGCGTGCCCATCGAAATCCAGATCCGCACCCGCGAAATGGAAGAGATGGCCAACAACGGCATCGCCGCGCACTGGCTGTACAAGTCCAACGACGACGAGCAGCCCAAGGGCAGCCACGCCCGCGCGCGGCAGTGGGTGAAGGGTATCCTCGAGTTGCAGCAACGTGCCGGCAACTCGCTGGAATTCATCGAGAGCGTGAAGATCGACCTGTTCCCGGACGAGGTCTACGTGTTCACGCCCAAAGGCCGCATCATGGAGCTGCCCAAAGGCTCCACGGCGGTGGACTTCGCCTACGCGGTGCACACCGACGTCGGCAACAGCTGCATCGCCTGCCGCATCAACCGCCGCCTGGCGCCGCTGTCCGAACCGCTGCAAAGCGGCTCGACGGTGGAAATCGTCAGCGCCCCGGGCGCACGGCCGAACCCGGCCTGGCTCAACTTCGTGGTGACCGGCAAGGCGCGCACGCACATCCGCCACGCACTCAAGCAGCAGCGTCGCTCCGAGTCCATCAGCCTGGGCGAACGCCTGCTGAACAAGGTGCTCACCGGTTTCGACAGCAGCCTGGAGAAAATCCCTCAGGAGCGTATCCAGGCGATTCTCGCCGAGTACCGCCTGGAGCTGATCGAAGACCTGCTCGAAGACATCGGCCTGGGCAACCGCATGGCCTACGTGGTCGCTCGCCGCCTGCTGTCGGCCGAAGGCGAGCAGCTGCCTGCACCAGAAGGCCCGCTGGCGATCCGGGGTACCGAAGGCCTGGTGCTGAGCTACGCCAAGTGCTGCACGCCTATCCCTGGCGACCCGATCGTCGGCCACCTGTCGGCCGGCAAGGGCATGGTCGTGCACCTGGAGAATTGCCGCAACATCAGTGAAATCCGCCACAACCCGGAAAAGTGCGTGCAGCTTTCCTGGGCCAAGGACATCACCGGTGAGTTCAATGTCGAACTGCGTGTCGAACTGGAGCACCAGCGCGGCCTTATTGCCCTGCTGGCCAGCAGTGTCAACGCTGCCGACGGCAACATCGAGAAGATCAGCATGGACGAACGCGACGGCCGTATCAGCGTGGTCCAACTGGTGGTCAGCGTGCACGACCGTGTGCACCTGGCGCGTGTGATCAAGAAGCTGCGTACCTTGACCGGTGTGGTCCGCATCACCCGCATGCGTACGTAGTCCGCCAACCGCAAGGAGTCATCATGAGCAAGACCGTCATCACTAGCGACAAGGCCCCAGCCGCCATCGGCACCTACTCGCAGGCGATCAAGGCAGGCAACACGGTGTACATGTCGGGCCAGATCCCGCTGGACCCCAAGACCATGGAACTGGTCGAAGGCTTCGAAGCCCAGACCGTGCAGGTGTTCGAGAACCTCAAGTCCGTGGCTGAAGCCGCTGGCGGTTCGTTCAAGGACATCGTCAAGCTGAACATCTTCCTCACCGACCTGAGCCACTTCGCCAAGGTCAACGAGGTGATGGGCCGCTACTTCGAGCAACCCTACCCCGCCCGTGCCGCCATCGGCGTTGCCGCGCTGCCGAAAGGCGCTCAGGTCGAAATGGACGCCATCCTGGTCATCGAATGATGCTCCGGTGACGGGCGCCCTGCCCGTCACCCCTCCTTTGCAAGGTTACCCCGTCATGCGTCAAGCACTGCCTATCGCGCTGGCAGCCCTGCTACTGGGCGGCTGCGCCAGCCACAAACCCGAAGATTACAACGGCACCTGGATCAACCAGGAGGCCATCACCGCAGCGGTCAAGGGCGGCAGCCTGCGCCAAGCCCTGAATGAGCACGGCCCAGTGTTTGAATGGAGGCTCGACGTTGCCAGCCAGCAGGCCAGCTTCAGCAATGGTTTCGAGGCCGCTGACGGCCAGCTGAGCGCCAATGACAAGCAATGGCAGGCCAGCTTCGCGGGCGGCCAGACCGAGCAGCTGTCGCTTGATGGGGACGAGCTGCAAGCCGTCGACCAGCGCGGCGCCAAGCAGACCTTCGTGCGTGCCAAGGCACCGGCTACTGCCAATGCACCGCTGGGCAGCAGCTTCGAGAAAGCGCTGTACCAGGCCTACCTGGGCGGCAATTGGAAGGTGGTCGAAGGCCAGGGCAAAGGTGCCAGCGTGCGCTTCAGCGACACCGGTAACGTCACCGGCCTGCCGGGGCCGGACCGTTTTGCACTGTGCCTGGCAGGTGACTGCGCGGCCATGGGCGGCAGCAATGACAGCCTCTGGCTGGAGCGTAACCAGCGTGGTGCTCCGTTCATCATCAAGCGTGATGGCGACAAACTGGAGATTTTCCAGGCGGTAAACCGTGCGCAGCCAGACGAAATGCCGGCGCTGGCCGCGGGCAAGCGCCAGTGGGTGCTGGAACGCAGCTGAGTCCTGTTGCATTTGCACTGAATGCACTGGCCTCTTCGCGGGTGAACCCGCTCCCACAGGGTAATCACTGTCTTCAGGCCTTGTGATATCCCTGTGGGAGCGGGTTTACCCGCGAAGAGGCCGGTAAATTCAACGCCCTCCTTTCAGGATGGCGGCATAGCCTTCCTTGTAGCTCGGATACACCGGCGCCCAGCCCAATGCCCGGGCCCGGGCGTTGCTGCAGCGCTTGCTGCCGGTACGCCGCACCCGCTGCTCATCGGACCACTCGGTAACCCCCATGTACGCCCGTAGCCAGGCCACCACGTCGGCCAGCGGCGCGGGGTCGTCATCAACGCCAATGTAGTAGTCGTCCAGCACCGTGCCATCAGCATCGGCCTGCAGCAGAAACGCCAGCAGGCTGGCAGCATCCTCGGCATGAATGCGGTTGCCGTACAGCGGCGGCTCCTCAGCCACACGGTAACCCTGGCGCACCTGGCTCAACAGCCACTCGCGGCCTGGGCCGTAGATACCCGTCAGGCGCACAACGCTCGCCGGGATACCACTGGCCAGCGCCAGCCGCTCAGCCTCCAGCATCACCCGCCCGGAATAACCTTCGGGCTCGGTGGCCGCGCCTTCCTCGACCCACTCACCGTCCTTTTGCGCATACACGCTGCTGCTGGAAACGAACAGCAGACGACGGGGGCGCTGACCACGCTCGGCCAGCCAGGCCAACACATGGCGCAAACCATCAACATAGGCCGCCTGGTAACCCGCCTCGTCGTGCTGGCTGGCCGCCACGCAGTACACCAGGTAATCCAGTGGACCCTGTGGCCAGGCTGGCGGGATCGACGGTTCGGCCAAGTCCGCGGCAACCGGTTGGACGCCCGCAGGCAGCTGCCCGACAGCGCGGCGCAGGCCGCTCACCTGCCAGCCTTTGGCCATCATTTGCTGGGCCAGACGCCCCCCCACATCACCACAACCCACCACCATCACGGAAAGGTCTGACATCTCTAAACTCCCTAGACCAATTGATCAGCCCGGCCACGCTACACGATGGGCGGCTAGACCATAGGCGAAAAAAGCAACAAGATTACTTTTGTTAACAAGAATTACTTGCAATAATGGCCGCCAATTTGTTCTCGGCCTACCTCGAGGCCTTGGAGAACGCTCACTTTTTTCTTCATCAGGTCCGGCCAGCATGACACGTACTCAACTTTCCGCTTCGCCAACCCCGTCGCGCGCCTGGCGCGCCATCGCCGCGCTGACACTCAGCCTGGTGCTGGCCCCGGTGGCCATGGCCGATGAGCCAACCACCAACGCCGCCACGCCTGCTGCCGCCACTGCCCCGGCCGCGCCTGCTGCTGCCCCGGCTGCCGACGCTGCTGCCACCCCGGCTGACGCACCGGCTGCGGTAGACCCGAGCGTTGAAGCCCTGGTTGAAGACACCTCGCTGGGCATGGCTCACGACCTGTCCCCATGGGGCATGTACAAGAACGCCGATATCGTGGTGAAGATCGTCATGATCGGCCTGGCCATCGCCTCCATCATCACCTGGACCATCTGGATTGCCAAAGGCTTCGAGCTGATGGGCGCCAAGCGTCGCCTGCGTGGTGAAATCGCCCAGCTGAAGAAGTCCACCACCCTGAAAGACGCCAGCGAAGTCTCCAACAAGGAAGGTACCTTGGCCCACACCCTGGTCCACGATGCCCTTGAAGAGATGCGCCTTTCGGCCAACGCCCGCGAAAAAGAAGGCATCAAGGAACGCGTCAGCTTCCGCCTGGAGCGCCTGGTGCATGCCAGCGGCCGCACCATGAGCAGCGGCACCGGCGTACTTGCCACCATCGGCTCCACCGCGCCGTTCGTTGGCCTGTTCGGTACCGTATGGGGCATCATGAACAGCTTCATCGGCATCGCCAAGACCCAAACCACCAACCTGGCCGTGGTTGCACCAGGTATTGCCGAAGCCCTGCTGGCCACCGCCCTGGGCCTGGTCGCTGCAATCCCGGCTGTGGTCATCTACAACGTCTTCGCCCGCTCCATCGCTGGCTACAAGGCCCAGGTGTCCGACGCCTCCGCCCAGGTCCTGCTGCTGGTCAGCCGTGATCTGGACCACCAGGGCAGCGACCGCGCCGCCCCGCACATGGTGAAAGTGGGGTAAGCCATGGGCCTGCATCTCAACGAAGGTGGCGACGACCTCGCCGAAAACCACGAAATCAACGTTACGCCGTTCATCGACGTGATGTTGGTGCTGCTGATCATCTTCATGGTCGCTGCCCCCCTGGCCACGGTCGACATCAAGGTCGACCTGCCGGCCTCTACCGCCAAACCGGCGCCGAGGCCCGAGAAACCGGTGTTCGTCAGCGTCAAGGCCGACCAGAAGCTGTACGTCGGCGATGATCAGGTTGCTGCGCCCGACCAGCTTGGCCCGATGCTCGACGCCAAGACCAAGGGTGACAAGGAAACCACCATCTTCTTCCAGGCTGACAAAGGCGTGGATTACGGCGACCTGATGGAAGTGATGAACAACATGCGCGCGGCCGGCTACCTCAAGGTCGGTCTGGTAGGTCTCGAGACGGCAGCCAAGAAATGACGAAAACGCGCTCAAACATGGCGCGCTACGGTGGCAGCCTGGCGATCGTGCTGGGCGTGCACGTGGTCGCCGTGCTGCTGACGCTCAACTGGTCGGTGCCCCAAGCCATCGAACTGCCCCCGGCAGCGATGATGGTCGAGCTGGCACCGTTACCGGAGCCAGCGCCACCACCGCCACCGAAAGCGGCGCCACAGCCACCGGCACCGGTCGAAGAACCGCCGTTGCCCAAGCTGGCCGAAGCACCCAAGCCCAAGATCGCCATCCCCAAGCCGCCCAAGCCGAAGGCCAAGCCCCAGCCGCCCAAGCCCGAGAAAAAGCCTGAGCCGCCGAAGGAAGCGCCACCCACCGAGCAAACGGTAGACGCACCGCCGAGCAACACGCCACCGCAGAAATCCGCGGCACCGGCGCCGAGCATTGCGTCCAACAGCAACGCCCTGCCAACCTGGCAGAGCGACCTGCTGCGCCACCTGGCCAAGTACAAGCGCTACCCGGAAGACGCGCGCCGTCGCGGCCTGCAAGGCATCAACCGCCTGCGCTTCGTGGTCGACGCCGAAGGCAAGGTGGTCTCGTACTCCATGGCAGGTGGTTCGGGCAGTGCGGCACTGGACCGGGCGACCCTGGAAATGATCCGTCGAGCCGGCACGGTACCCAAGCCGCCACCCGAGTTGCTGAACAATGGCACGATCGAAGTCGTGGCACCGTTCGTCTACTCGCTGGACCGCCGCTAAGACTTTTGCTTCTGTCACAAATCGGCAACTCTGATAACGTGCGTCTATCGATTGCAGCCGCTATGCTGGGCCCGCAACTTCATGGACGCACGTTATGACCCTCACAGAATTACGCTACATCGTCACACTCGCCCAGGAACAGCACTTCGGCCATGCCGCCGAACGCTGCCACGTGAGCCAGCCGACCCTGTCGGTCGGTGTGAAGAAGCTCGAGGATGAGCTTGGCGTTCTGATCTTCGAGCGCAGCAAAAGCGCGGTACGCCTGACACCGGTCGGCGAGAGCATCGTCGCCCAGGCACAGAAGGTACTGGAGCAGGCCCAGGGCATTCGCGAGCTGGCCCAGGCCGGCAAGAACCAGCTGACCGCCCCGCTCAAGGTCGGTGCCATCTATACCGTCGGCCCCTACCTGTTCCCGCACCTGATCCCGCAACTGCACCGCGTAGCGCCGCAGATGCCGCTGTACATCGAAGAAAACTTCACCCACGTACTGCGTGAAAAGCTGCGTAACGGCGAGCTGGATGCGGTGATCATCGCCCTGCCGTTCAACGAAGCCGATGTGCTGACCCTGCCGCTGTACGATGAGCCGTTCTGCGCCCTGATGCCCGCCGACCACCCATGGACGGCGAAAAAGACCATCGACACCGCCATGCTCAACGACAAGAGCCTGCTGTTGCTCGGTGAGGGGCACTGTTTCCGCGACCAGGTACTGGAAGCCTGTCCTACCCTGAACAAGGGCGGCGAAGGCGCCAGGCACACCACGGTCGAATCCAGCTCGCTGGAAACCATCCGCCACATGGTGGCCTCGGGCCTTGGCGTGTCGATCCTGCCGCTGTCGGCGGTGCACAGCCATCACTACGCCCCTGGCATCATCGAAGTTCGCCCCCTGACGGCACCGGCACCGTTCCGCACCGTGGCCATCGCCTGGCGCGCCAGCTTCCCGCGGCCCAAGGCCATCGAGATCCTCGCCGACTCGATCCGCCTGTGCTCGGTGGCCAAAGCCCCTGCGGAACAAACGGCCTGAGTCATGAGTGAGCTGTCGAAGGTCCCGGTCACGGTACTCAAGGGTGTTGGCGAGGCCATGGCGGAAAAACTCGCCAAGGTCGGCCTGGAGAACCTGCAGGATGTGCTGTTTCACCTGCCCCTGCGTTACCAGGACCGCACCCGCGTGGTGCCGATCGGCCAATTGCGCCCAGGCCAGGATGCCGTGATCGAGGGCGTGGTCAGCGGTGCCGACGTGACCATGGGCAAGCGGCGCAGCCTGGTGGTACGCCTGGGTGACGGCACCGGAGTGCTGAGCCTGCGCTTCTACCACTTCAGCAACGCGCAAAAGGAAGGGCTGAAACGTGGCACCCACCTGCGCTGCTATGGCGAAGCCCGCCCCGGTGCCTCGGGCCTGGAAATCTACCACCCCGAGTACCGCGCGCTGAACGGCGATGAGCCGCCGCCACCGGTCGAACAGACCCTGACGCCGATCTACCCGTCCACCGAAGGCCTCACCCAGCAACGCCTGCGCCTGTTGTGCCAGCAGAGCCTGGGCCTGCTCGGCCCGCGCAGCCTGCCCGACTGGCTGCCTGACGAGCTGGCCCGGGACTACCAACTGGCGCCGCTGGACGATGCCATCCGTTACCTGCACAACCCGCCGGCCGACGCCGACCTTGACGAACTTGCCGAAGGCCAGCACTGGGCCCAGCACCGCCTGGCCTTCGAAGAACTGCTGACCCACCAGTTGTCGCAGCAACGCCTGCGCGAGAGCCTGCGCAGCTTGCGGGCGCCGGTGCTGCCCAAGGCCACGCGCCTGCAGGCGCAGTACCTGGCCAACCTGGGCTTTCAGCCGACCGGCGCACAGCAGCGGGTGGCCAACGAAATTGCCTACGACCTCAGCCAGCACGAGCCGATGATGCGCCTGGTGCAGGGCGATGTCGGTGCCGGCAAGACCGTGGTCGCCGCCCTGGCAGCTCTGCAAGGGCTGGAAGCCGGCTATCAGGTGGCGCTGATGGCGCCCACCGAGATCCTCGCCGAACAGCACTTCATCACCTTCAAGCGCTGGC
This sequence comes from Pseudomonas putida S13.1.2, assembly GCF_000498395.2. Classification (NCBI taxonomy): domain Bacteria; kingdom Pseudomonadati; phylum Pseudomonadota; class Gammaproteobacteria; order Pseudomonadales; family Pseudomonadaceae; genus Pseudomonas; species Pseudomonas putida. Next base: position 5,166,934 of record NZ_CP010979.1, on the reverse strand, counting down.
TCGAGCCGCTGGGCATCGAAGTGGCCTGGCTGGCCGGCAAGCTCAAGGGCAAGGCCCGGGCCAGCGCCCTGGAGCAGATTGCCAACGGTGCGCCGATGGTGGTCGGCACCCACGCGCTGTTCCAGGAAGAAGTGAAGTTCAAGCACCTGGCCCTGGCGATCATTGACGAACAGCACCGTTTTGGCGTGCAGCAACGCCTGGCCCTGCGCAAGAAAGGCGTGGCCGGCGAGTTGTGCCCGCACCAGCTGATCATGACCGCCACGCCTATCCCGCGCACCCTGGCCATGAGCGCTTACGCCGACCTGGACACCTCGGTGCTCGACGAATTGCCGCCTGGGCGTACCCCGGTAAACACCGTGCTGGTAGCCGACAGCCGCCGCTTCGAGGTGGTCGAACGGGTTCGCGCCGCCTGCGCCGAAGGCCGTCAGGCCTACTGGGTGTGCACCCTGATCGAAGAATCCGAAGAGCTGACCTGCCAGGCCGCCGAAAGCACATACGAAGAACTCGGCAGTGCCTTGGGCGAATTGCGTGTGGGCCTGATCCACGGCCGCATGAAGCCTGCTGAAAAAGCCGAGATCATGGCGCAGTTCAAGGCCGGTGAATTGCAGCTGCTGGTCGCCACCACTGTCATCGAAGTAGGCGTGGACGTACCCAACGCCAGCCTGATGATCATCGAAAACCCCGAACGCCTGGGCCTGGCCCAGTTGCACCAGCTGCGCGGCCGGGTTGGCCGGGGCAGTGCCGTCAGCCATTGCGTGCTGTTGTACCACCCGCCACTGTCGCAGATCGGCCGCGAACGCTTAGGTATCATGCGCGAGACCAACGACGGCTTCATCATTGCCGAGAAAGACCTCGAACTACGCGGCCCAGGCGAGATGCTGGGTACACGCCAGACCGGTCTGCTGCAATTCAAGGTCGCCGACCTGATGCGCGATGCCGACCTGTTACCGGCTGTGCGCGATGCCGCCCAGGCCCTGGTGGCCCGCTGGCCGGACCACGTCAGCCCGCTGCTCGACCGCTGGCTACGCCATGGTCAGCAATATGGCCAAGTGTGACGCTAGTCCCAGAATGGATCCAGATTTGCTCGCAGGCTGGTTATACTTCGCGTTTAAAAGAATCAGTGGATACGGACCATGACTGAAGTTGCCCTGGACACCGCAACGCCACACGCCCCCACGGTAATCAGGCTGCTGCTCGACAAGATCGGCGTCGTCTACCGCGAGGTGGTCCAACACCCGCACTTGCCTGCGGCTTCGCGGGTGCAGGCGGTGCTTCTCGACGACGAGGTCGGCGCCCTCATGGTGTTGTTCCCGCAGAGCCAACTGCTGGACCTCAACCGCCTGACCGAGCTGACCGGGCGCAAGCTGACTGCCGTGTCGGTGCCGCGCCTCAAGCAAATGCTCGACAAACATCAGCTCAAGGCCCTGCCCGGCATTCCCGCGCTGACCAGCTCGCCGTGCCAGTACGAAAAGAGCCTGCTCGACGCCGAGACCGTGTACATCCAGTCTGGCGAAAGCGGGCTGCTGCTGGCGATTGAGCGCGCGCACTTCAAGCGCATGCTGGCCAAGGCCAGCGCCAGCAGCTTCGGCCAGGAAGTCGAGGCCATCAGCCCCAACCTCGACCGCCCCCATGACGACACCCAGGAAATCAACGATGCTGTTCAGGCCTTCACCGCCCGACGCATCCAGAAGCGCCTGGAAGAAACCATCGAGATCCCGCCGCTGGCCGATACCGCCCAGAAAATCATCAAACTGCGGGTAGACCCCAACGCGAGCATTGATGACATCACCGGCGTGGTCGAAACCGACCCGGCGCTGGCGGCACAGGTCGTGAGCTGGGCGGCGTCGCCCTACTACGCTTCGCCGGGCAAGATCCGCTCGGTAGAAGACGCCATCGTGCGCGTGCTGGGCTTCGACCTGGTGATCAACCTGGCCCTTGGCCTGGCCCTGGGCAAGACCTTGAGCCTGCCGAAAGACCAACCGCAGCAGGCCACCCCCTACTGGCAGCAGTCGATCTACACCGCCGCGATCATCGAAGGCCTGACCCGTGCCATGCCGCGGGCAGAACGCCCCGAGGCCGGGCTGACCTACCTGGCCGGGCTGCTGCACAACTTTGGCTACCTGTTGCTGGCGCACGTGTTTCCGCCCCACTTTTCGCTGATTTGCCGCCATCTGGAGGTGAACCCGCACTTGAACCACACCTATGTGGAACAACACCTGCTAGGCATCAGCCGCGAACAGATCGGTGCCTGGCTTATGAAGCTGTGGGACATGCCCGAAGAGCTGTCGACCGCGCTGCGCTTCCAGCACGACCCGGCTTACGACGGCGAGTATTCGGCGTTTCCCAACCTGGTGTGCCTGGCGACCCGCCTGTTGCGCTCGCGGGGGATTGGCTCCGGGCCGCAGGAAGAGATTCCTGACGAGTTGCTGGAGCGCCTGGGGATTACCCGGGAAAAGGCCGAGGATGTGGTGAACAAGGTGCTCGAGGCCGAGAACCTGCTGCGCGAGCTGGCTTCGCAGTTTCAAGCACCGCACTGATATCACGAGGGGCCGCTTTGCGGCCCAATCGCCGGCAAGCCAGCTCCCACATTGACCGCATTGGCCTCAAACCCTGTGCGGTACCTGTGGGAGCTGGCTTGCCGGCGAATGGGCTGCGCAGCAGCCCCGGCAATTTCAGCCTTTCTTCTTCGGTTTCAGGTACTTCATCAGCCCTTGGAACCACATCACCAGCGCCGGGTTGCCCTTGATCTGGATGTTCTTCTCCTGAATCCCCTGCATGAACGCCAACTGCTTGTTGCCCGCCTGCATCGTGGCGTAGCCGTAGGCCGCGTCCTTGAAGGCGATGGCAAAGGCCGGCTGCGGATACGCGCCGCCCTTGCTACTGATGCGCTCGTTGTTGACGACGAAGTGCCGTGCAACCTTGCCGTCCAGGGTCTGCATCTGGAACACCAGGTCCTTGCCCTTGAGCTGCTGCTGGAATGCAGGGTTGTTACGGCTGGCCCTGGCCATCAACAGCCCCATGGCCCAGAGAAGAAAGCGGAACTTCATCAACGTGCCTCGAATGAAAAGTGACTAAGTCGCGCAGTCTATCCTTTTCTAGAACTATTTATGCAAGTTCGAAACATTTTGCCCGCAGAAAGCACAACGGGCGCCCTGGGGCGCCCGCTTGGCTGACACTGGCTTGTCAGTGAGCGATCACTTGCCTTTGGTGGCAGGTTTGGCGGCTTTTTTGGGTTTATTAACTTCGTCGCGCAAGTTCTTGCCTGGCTTGAAGGCCACGGTGTTACTGGCTTTGATCTTGACCGGCTCGCCGGTTTGCGGGTTTTTACCGGTACGCGCGCCGCGATGACGTTTTTCGAAGGTGCCGAAACCGACCAGGGTCACCGTGTCCTTGTCCAGGGCACCGGTGATGCTGTCGAGAATCGCGTTCAACACCTGATTGGCCTTGTCCTTGGTCAGTTCAGTCTTTTCGGCGATGACGGCGGCGAGTTCTGGTTTGCGCATAATGAAGCCTCTTTGACGGAATTCTTGTTGTTATGCCGTGCTGCCTTTGGGAGCAGCGCTCAAGGCACCGCAGGCTCTAATCTGCGGCAGACGGAAGTGAGAATGGCACGTGCTCAGGGGCCGCGCCAGTATCAGGCCGGCCATTGTGCAGGCAACAACAGGACAAATCCGACAGAACGCCCCCTATTTACGCCATTACGGGTGGCAACTGACGATTCAGTGCCAGCTTTTCCATCACGGCAGCCCCGGTCAGGGCATAGCCCAGCAATGCGCCGTCAGCGCCGTAGCAGAGCACCTTGAGGTCACTGCCCTGCCCCTCCACCTGCCAGGTGCCTTCGTGGCCCATGGGCGGCGGCGACACCACCAGCGGGCACGCCGGGGTTTTCACGGTGATCGGCATCGGCCCATAGGCCACCGCCGTCGGTTTGCCGGCCAGGGTTTGCGCCAGCGCCCGGGCACAGCTCATCAGCGGCATCACGTAGAGCAGGTTGATGCCATCCACCTCGGCACAGTCGCCGAGGGCGAAGATGTTGGCGTGGGATGTACGTAACGCGCGGTCAACGCTGACGCCACGATTGGTCTGCAAGCCGGCCGCGGCGGCCAGGTCGATGCGTGGGCGCAGGCCAATGGCCGAAACCACCAGGTCGCAGGCAATCACGCTGCCATCCGACAGGTGTGCCTCCAGGCCTTGCGCCACCTGTTGCAGGCGGGTCAGCACAGGCCCCAGGTGGAAGCGTACACCCAGGCCTTCCAGCCCGCCCTGCACCGCCGCCGCAGCGGCCGGGTGCAACAGGGTCGGCATGATCTGTTCGCACGGCGCCACCACGTCGACCTGGAAGCCGCCCAGGCTCATGTCGTTGGCGAATTCGCAGCCGATCAGGCCGGCCCCCAGGATCAGCACGCGTTGTTTGCCGACGGCGGCGGCACGAAAGCGTGCGTAGTCTTCCAGATCGTTGATCGGGAACACCAGATGGCTGCCATCGCCTTCGATCGGCACCTGCACGGTCTGCGCGCCCCAGGCCAGCACCAGGTCGCGGTACTCCACTGCCTCTTCGCCGATCCATAGGCGCTGGTGGCCGGGGTCGATGCCGCTGATGCGTGTATGGGTGCGGATCTCGGCGTTCAGTTGCTCGGCCATGACGCCCGGCTCGGCCATGCACAGGCCGTCGGCGTCCTTCTGCTTGGCAAAGCCCATGGAGAGCATGGGCTTGGAATAGGAGCGACCATCGTCGGCGGTGATCAGCAGCAGCGGCGTCTGCGCATCGAGCTTGCGAAATTCACGGGCCAGGTTGTAGCCCGCCAGGCCGGTACCGATGATTACCACAGGGGACGTCATGTCGTGCTTTCCTTGATTAGCCGATGGAGATCATTTCAAAGTCGCTTTTGCCGACACCACAGTCGGGGCACAGCCAGTCTTCAGGCACATCTTCCCAACGGGTGCCGGGGGCGATGCCGTCGTCGGGCCAGCCTTCGGCTTCGTCGTAGATCAGGCCACAGACAATACATTGCCACTTTTTCATCAGGTCTTTTTCCTCGGTTCAGGCTGGGGCTTTGTGTCGCAGCTGATGGCCTCTTCGCGGGCACGCCCGCTCCCACAGGAACTTCACGGGCCAGAGGTTGTGGTGATCCCTGTGGGAGCGGGCGTGCCCGCGAAACAGCCAGCGCGCAATTCATGGGGGGCTTTTTTATCGGCCCTGCCCGCAGTATGCAAGCAGTCGGGGCAATCATGCTAAGCTCGCCGCCTCATTGGTTGTAACAAGCAGACCGACGTGTCGTACGAATCCCCGCAAGCAGCCGCTGTCGCGTGGCTGCCGTATTCACAGCTGGCGACCGACTTCGACCAGCCTACCCTTGACTGGCTGTTCGACGAAGGCTCGCTGACCCGCCGCCTGACCCGCCTGTCTTCTGATCACTTCTCCGTCACCCCGCTGTCCGAGGGCTGGCAAGCGCTGCGCGACGATGAATGCCAGGCGTTGGGCATTGCTGCCGGCAGCGAAGGCTGGGTGCGCGAGGTGTACCTGCGCGGCCATGGCCAGCCTTGGGTGTTCGCCCGCAGTGTCGCCAGCCGCAGCGCCCTGGAGCGCGGCGGGCTGGACCTGGAAACCCTCGGCAGCCGCTCGCTGGGCGAGTTGTTGTTCTGCGACCAGGCGTTCATCCGCCACCCGATCGAAGTGTGCAGTTATCCAAAGGCGTGGCTACCGACCGACGCCACCCATGCAGCCCTGTGGGGTCGTCGCTCGCGCTTTGAACGAGGCGGCCTGGAGCTGCTGGTGGCAGAAGTGTTCCTGCCGGCCTTGTGGCAAGCGGCCAGGGAGGAAAACCGCTGATGTACCTGCAACTGCTCAAGTCGCTGAACCGCCTGCACCCGCGGGCCTGGGACTTCATCCAGCTCAGCCGTATGGACCGGCCGATCGGTATCTACCTGCTGCTGTGGCCGACCCTGTCGGCGGTGTGGATTGCCGGCAACGGTTCTCCCACCCTGGCCAACGTGCTGATCTTCGGCCTTGGCGTGGTGCTGATGCGCGCCGCCGGCTGCTGTATCAACGACTTTGCCGACCGCAAGGTGGACGGCCACGTCAAACGCACCGCCGACCGGCCGCTGGCCAGCGGCCGGGTCAAGCCGCGCGAGGCGCTGGCCCTGTTTGCGATTCTGGTCGGGGTCAGCTTCCTGCTGGTGCTGTGCACCAACAGCCGCACGGTGTGGCTATCGTTTGGCGCGGTGGCGCTGGCGTCCTGCTACCCGTTCATGAAGCGCTACACCTATTACCCGCAGGTGGTGCTGGGGGCGGCCTATTCCTGGGGCATTCCCATGGCCTTCACTGCCGCAGGGGGCGAGCTGCCGGCCAGCGCCTGGCTGCTGTATATCGCCAACCTGCTGTGGACGGTGGGTTACGACACCTATTACGCCATGGTCGACCGCGATGACGACCTGAAGATTGGCGTCAAGTCGACCGCGATCCTGTTCGGCGAGGCCGACCGCACCATCATCCTCACCTTGCAGCTGCTGTCGCTGGGCTGCCTGTTGCTGGCGGGCAGCCGCTTCGAGCTGGGGGGCTGGTTCCACCTGGGGTTGCTGGGTGCGGCGGCGTGCTTTGCCTGGGAGTACTGGTCGACGCGCAAACTGGACCGCGAGTCGTGCTTCAAGGCGTTTTTGCACAACCACTGGGCGGGGTTGCTGGTGTTCATTGGTGTGGTGCTGGATTACGCGTTGCGCTGAATATTATGGGGCTGCTTTGCAGCCCATCGCGACGCAAGGCCGCTCATACACTGATCGGCGTATGCAGGACCCTGTAGGAGCGGCCTTGTGTCGCGATGGGCCGCACAGCGGCCCCGGCAATCTCAAGGCTTGGCGATATGCCAGACGTCTTTCACGCCATCACCGGTCTTGTCCCCGGCCTTCTTGTCCTTGATGAAGGTATACAGCGGCTTGCCGTCGTAGGCCCACTGCATGGAGCCGTCGTCACGCTTGATCTGCGTCCACTTGCCATCGGCCTTTTCGCCATCCATTACCTTCAATGGCGGCCAGTTGGTGGCGCAGTCGCCATTGCACATCGACTTGCCGCCCGCATCCTTGTCAAAGGTGTACAGAGTCATGCCGGCATGATCGACCCACATGCCGTCCTTCTCCATGGCATGGTGGGCCGACGCCACCCCCGGGAGCGCCAGCGCAGTGAAAAGGGCCATCCAGCTCAGCGTTTTTCGTGTCATTGGATTCACCATTGTTCCGGGGGAAATTGAGTTCGGGTGCCACAATTGCGGCTCTTTCAAGCCTAGTTCAGTCACGCAATGTCGCCAGAACGGCCAACACCCTGTCACACAGCTGCAATAATTCCGTTATCTAATGCGGGCCAAGACACCGAATCCAGGAGAGGTTTTGAGCATGGTTGGCAGGAACATTCTGATCGTCGACGACGAAGCACCCATTCGCGAGATGATCGCCGTTGCCCTTGAAATGGCCGGCTATGACTGCCTGGAAGCGGAAAACTCCCAACAGGCCCACGCGATCATCGTCGACCGCAAACCGGACCTGATCCTGCTCGACTGGATGTTGCCCGGCACCTCTGGCATCGAGCTGGCCCGGCGCCTCAAGCGCGATGAGCTGACCGGCGACATCCCGATCATCATGCTCACCGCCAAGGGTGAAGAGGACAACAAGATCCAAGGGCTGGAAGTGGGCGCTGACGACTACATCACCAAGCCGTTCTCGCCGCGTGAGCTGGTGGCGCGCCTGAAAGCCGTGCTGCGTCGCACCGGCCCGAGCGACAGCGAAGCGCCGATCGAAGTGGGCGGCCTGCTGCTCGACCCGATCAGCCACCGCGTCACCATCGACGGCAAGCCCGCCGAAATGGGGCCCACCGAATACCGCCTGCTGCAGTTCTTCATGACCCACCAGGAGCGCGCCTACACCCGTGGCCAGCTGCTGGACCAAGTGTGGGGCGGCAACGTCTATGTCGAGGAACGCACCGTCGACGTGCACATCCGTCGCCTGCGCAAGGCGCTGGGTGAGGCCTACGAAAATCTGGTACAAACCGTCCGGGGCACTGGCTACCGCTTCTCGACCAAGAGCTGATCGAGTTCAAGAGCGCCAAGCTGCACGTCGTTGTACAAGGACCGTCAATTGAACCAGAACTGGCACGCAACCCTGATTCGCCATCTGTTGTTGCTGATTACCGTCTGCCTGATCGGCGGGCTGGTCAGCGGCTACTATGGCTGGAGCCTGGCCATTGGCCTGGCGCTTTACCTGGGCTGGACCCTCAAGCAGCTGCTGCGCCTGCACGACTGGCTGCGCAACCACCAGCCCGATGAAGCACCGCCCGATGGTTACGGCCTGTGGGGCGAGGTGTTCGACAGCATTTACCACCTGCAACGCCGCGACCAGCGCGTACGTGGCCGCCTGCAGGCAGTGATCGACCGGGTGCAGGAGTCCACCGCCGCACTGCGCGACGCGGTGATCATGCTCGACAGCGACGGCAACCTGGAGTGGTGGAACCGTGCCGCCGAAACCCTGCTGGGCTTCAAGACCCCACAGGACGGTGGCCAGCAGGTAACCAACCTGGTGCGCCATCCGCGCTTCAAGGAGTACTTCGAGGCAGAGAACTACCTCGAGCCGCTGGAAATACCTTCGCCCATCAACGACCGCATGCGCGTGCAGCTGCACATCACCCGCTACGGCAACAACGAACACCTGATGCTGGTGCGCGATGTCACCCGCATCCACCAGCTGGAACAGATGCGCAAGGACTTCGTCGCCAACGTGTCCCACGAATTGCGCACGCCCCTGACGGTGATCACGGGTTATCTGGAAACCCTGCTGGACAACGTCGAGGATGTGAACCCGCGGTGGAGCCGCGCCCTGCAGCAGATGAGCCAGCAAGGCTCGCGCATGCAAACCCTGCTCAACGATCTGTTGCTGCTGGCCAAGCTGGAAGCCACCGACTACCCGTCGGACAACCAGCCGGTGGCAGTCGAAGCCCTGCTCGCTGCGATCAAGAACGACGCTCAGGCCCTGTCCGGGCCACGCAACCAGCGCATCACCCTCGAAGCCGCGCCCGGCGTGAAGCTGAAGGGCAGCGAGTCGGAACTGCGCAGCGCCTTTTCCAACCTGGTGTTCAACGCGGTCAAGTACACCCAGGACGAAGGCAACATCCGCATCCGCTGGTGGGCCGATGCCCAGGGTGCGCACTTGTCGGTGCAGGACTCGGGGGTGGGCATCGACGCCAAACATTTGCCGCGCCTGACCGAACGCTTCTACCGGGTGGACTCCAGCCGTGCGTCGAATACCGGTGGCACAGGGCTGGGGCTGGCGATCGTCAAGCATGTGCTGATGCGCCACCGCGGCAAGCTGGACATCAGCAGCGTGCCGGGGCATGGCAGCACCTTTACCTGTCACTTCGCGCCGGCACAATTGGTCACCGAAAAGGCTTGAGATCGGGGAAGCCGTGCAGCCCTTCGGGGGCACGTCCGCTGCCACAGGGATCGCAATAAGCCTGCCACCCTTTGCTTTTGCGGCCCCAGCCGCTACATTGGATCCCCTGTGCCAGCAAAAGCTGGCACTTTTTTTCTCCCAATCTCAAGACGGACCCCGTAAAAACTCCATCATGGACCCTTCCCCTGGTATCAGCCTCACCTCGTTATTCGCCGATTTCGGCATGATCATCTTTGCCTTGCTACTGGTGCTGCTCAACGGCTTCTTCGTTGCCGCCGAATTCGCCATGGTCAAGCTGCGCGCCACCCGCGTGGAGTCCATCGCCGAACAGCATGGCTGGCGCGGCAATATCCTGCGCAAGGTACACAACCAGCTCGACGCCTACCTGTCGGCCTGCCAGCTGGGCATCACCCTCGCCTCCCTGGGCCTGGGCTGGGTCGGCGAGCCGGCCTTTGCACACTTGCTCGAGCCGCTGCTCGCGTACTTTGGTGTCGACTCGCCCGAACTGATCAAGGGCGTTTCGTTCTTCGTCGCGTTCTTTGTCATTTCCTACCTGCACATCGTGGTCGGTGAGCTGGCGCCCAAGTCCTGGGCCATTCGCAAGCCCGAGCTGCTGTCGCTGTGGACTGCGGTGCCGCTGTACCTGTTCTACTGGGCGATGTACCCGGCCATCTATCTGCTCAATGCCAGCGCCAACACCATCCTGCGCATTGCCGGCCAGGGCGAACCGGGCCCGCACCACGAACACCACTACAGCCGTGAAGAGCTGAAGCTGATCCTGCACTCCAGCCGTGGCCAGGACCCGAGCGACCAAGGCATGCGTGTGCTCGCCTCGGCCGTGGAAATGGGGGAGCTGGAAGTGGTCGACTGGGCCAACTCGCGTGAAGACATGGTCAGCATCGATGCCCAGGCGCCGCTGAAGCAGATCCTGGCTTTGATACGTCGCCACAAATTCAGCCGCTACCCGGTGTATGACGCCGAGCGTGAAGAGTTCACCGGCCTGCTGCACATCAAGGACCTGCTGCTGGAGCTTGCCGAACTGGAGCACTTGCCCGAAACCATCGACCTGGACGACCTCGCCCGGCCGCTGGAGCGCGTATCGCGGCACATGCCGCTGTCGCAACTGCTGGAGCAGTTCCGCAAGGGCGGCGCGCATTTCGTGCTGGTGGAGGAAGCCGACGGCAAGGTCATCGGCTACCTGACCATGGAAGACGTGCTGGAAGTGCTGGTGGGCGATATCCAGGACGAACACCGCAAGACCGAGCGCGGCATCCTCGCCTACCAGCCAGGCAAGCTGCTGGTGCGGGGTGATACCCCGCTGTTCAAGGTCGAGCGCCTGCTCGGCATCGACCTTGATCACATCGAGGCGGAAACCTTGGCGGGGCTGATCTACGAGACGCTCAAGCGTGTGCCTGAAGAAGAGGAAGTGCTGGAGGTCGAAGGGCTGCGCATCATCATCAAGAAGATGAAAGGGCCCAAGATCGTGCTGGCCAAGGTGCTCAAGCTGGACTGAGGGCCATGGGGCTGCTGCGCAGCCCATCGCGACGCAAGGCCGCTCCTACAAGGGTTCGCGTAATCCTGTAGGAGCGGCCTTGCCGGGGCGCCGGACCGGTCGGAAAGGCCTGCAAAGCAGGCCCGGCAATCTCAAGGGTTACCCGCAGTAAAGTCGGGCAGCCCGCTGATCGGCCGGTCGAACCGGTAAGGTATCGACTCCAGCGCCAACCCCACATTGCGCTGCACCACAAAATGCAGGTGCGGCCCTGTGCTGTTGCCGGTATTGCCCGACTTGGCAAGCATCTGCCCCTGGCGTACCCGTTGCCCCTCCGCCACCACCACCGACCCACGCATCAGGTGCAGGTACACGCCCATGGTGCCGTCCGGGTGCAGGATCCTGACAAAGTTACCCGAGGGGTTGGGCGCGCGCCCGCTCTGGCTGTTTTCCGTCTTCACCACCACGCCCTCGCGCGCAGCGATGATGGTAGTGCCTTCGGGCATGGCGATATCCATGGCGTAGCGCCCCTTGGGCCCAAAATGGCTGACACGGCCGTTAGGGCCCTGGGTGACGCGGAAAGGCCCGCCGACCCACGGGAATGCATAGCGGAAGCCCTGGGGCCGCTTGCCCGGGTCACCCATGGCCTGCAGCAGGGTCGAACGGTAGTTCAGCAGCAGCCCGGGCCGCCCCCTGAGCACGCTGAGCATTTGTGTGGTGCGCGGCGGCAGCAGCCGGCGCACGATACGCGGGGCATCGCCGCCTTGCGCGTTTACCAGGTTGTCCAGGCGCAATTCCACCTCTACCGGCACATGCAGCTCGTTGCGTGCCGAAAAGCTCACGCCGCCGTCGAAGGTTTTCGCGTTCAACAGCACCTGGCCTTCGAGCGTTTCGACCATGGGCTCGCGCAGCACCAAGGGCTTGGCGCCCGGGCCTGGCCGGTCGGAATAGGAGATGACACCGAAGTCGTCGGTGATCTTGTAGAGCGTCACACCCAGGCTCGACGCCGAGGCCATGAGCAATGCACAGAACAGCAGCAGGCGGGCGGGCATGATAGTGGCTTTTTGACAGTTGTGATCTGTCGAAGCCTAGCAGCGGGTTTTGAGGCAGGTATTGCAGTTGGTCGGATGGATCAGGGCTGCGCGGGCTTTTTGTAGGAGCGGCCTTGTGTCGCGATAGGGCTGCGGTAGCAGACCCAGGATTTCAGCTTCGCCGCATGAATTGCCGGGGCCGCTCTGCGGCCCTATCGCGACACAAGGCCGCTCCTGCACAAAGCAGGCGGTACCGGGCTCAGGCGCCGGGGGTGAAGTGCTTCTGCGCTGTACCGCGGGCGATCAGCCGCGACAGGTAATCGAGCTTCTGGGCGTCCTGGTCGACAAACTTGAAGGTCAACTGTAGCCAGTCGCTGTCGGGCTTGGGCTCCAACGCTGCGACGGCATGCAGGTAGCCGTTCAAACGTGCAACTTCAGCGTTCTCGCCCTGCTCCAGGTCCAGCACGGCGCCCTCCAGCACCTGCGGCAGCGCTTCGCTGCGGCGTACCACCAGCAGCGCCTCTTTCAGGCTCAGCGCCTTGATCACGCACGGTTGCATGCCGCTGGCCAGGCGCAACTGGCCTTGGCCACGCCCCGTCGGAGCAGGGGCCGACGGCGTAGGTGCATTGACCAATGGCTTGGCAGCGCCTGGCGCTGGCGCGGGGGCCGTCACCTTGGCCGCCTGTGGCTTGCCACCTGTCAGGGCACTCAGCGAATCGTTGGCGAATGCCGAGTTGGCCCGCGCCGGGCCGATGGCCATCAGGCTGTCGAGCTTGCCGATCTTGGTCAGCGCCTTTTTCACTTTGGTCAGCAGTTGCTCGTTGGTGAACGGCTTGCCGACAAAGTCGGACACGCCCGCCTGGATCGCCTGAATGACGTTTTCCTTGTCGCCACGGCTGGTCACCATGATGAACTGCAGGTTCTTCAGCGCAGGCTGCTGACGGCACCAGGTGAGCAATTCCAGGCCGGACATTTCCGGCATTTCCCAGTCGCACAGGACCAGGTCGAAGGCTTCCTTGTCCAGCATGGCCATGGCCTTGCGACCATTGACGGCGTCGTCGATGGCCATGCCCGGGAAGGCGTTGCGCAGGCACTTGCGGACCAGGTCACGGATAAACGGGGCGTCATCCACGACCAGCACATTCACTTTACTCATCAATACTCCTTCTGAATCCCGACTAGCCTACTGCCAAATAATGGCTATTTGCTACAACCTGGTCACGCCGGGACTTCTTCACATCGTTCGCGGGTGCCTGCCGGCTCCTCGACCGCAAACGAAAACGCCCGGCCGAGGCCGGGCGTCGAAGCTCGGGAGCAACCTTACTTATCGTCAGATTCGCCCGGAACATTAGCCTTTTCGGCGTCGGCGACAGCGGTACCCTGCACTTCTGCGGTCATGCGCTTGAGGCCCATGTGGCGCACGTCGGTGCCGCGCACCAGGTAGATCACCAGCTCGGAAATGTTGCGCGCGTGGTCACCGATACGTTCCAGCGAACGCAGCGCCCAGATCACGCTCAGTACCCGCGAGATGGAGCGCGGGTCTTCCATCATGTAGGTCACCAGCTCGCGCAGGGCGGTCTTGTACTCGCGGTCGATGGTCTTGTCGTACTGGGCCACCGACAACGCCAGGTCGGCATCGAAGCGGGCAAAGGCGTCCAGCGCATCGCGGACCATGTTGCGCACCTGGTCGCCAATGTGGCGCACCTCGACGTAGCCGCGCGGCGACTCGCCCTCTTCGCACAGCTGGATGGCGCGGCGGGCGATCTTGGTCGCCTCGTCGCCGATGCGCTCAAGGTCGATCACCGACTTTGAAATGCTGATGATCAGGCGCAGGTCAGAGGCCGCCGGCTGGCGACGGGCGAGGATGCGCACGCATTCCTCGTCGATGTTGCGCTCCATCTGGTTGATCTGCTCGTCGACTTCGCGCACTTGCTGGGCCAGGCCCGAGTCGGCCTCGATCAGCGCAGTAACGGCGTCATTGACTTGTTTTTCCACCAGGCCACCCATGGCCAGCAGGTGGCTGCGCACCTCTTCGAGCTCGGCGTTGAACTGCTGGGAAATATGGTGTGTAAGGCTTTCTTTGTTGATCATCGTTCGCTCCGCGAAGAGGCTGCAAGCTTCATGTAGTTCGTGTCATTCCCTGTGGGAGCGGGCCGCGTGGCTGCTAGCCGTAGCGACCGGTGATGTAGTCTTCGGTCTGTTTCTTCGCCGGGTTGGTGAACAGGGTGTCGGTGTCCCCGAATTCGACCAGTTTGCCCATGTACATGAACGCGGTGTAGTCCGAAACCCGGGCCGCCTGCTGCATGTTGTGGGTCACGATGACGATGGTGTACTTGGATTTCAATTCGTAGATCAGCTCTTCGACCTTCAGGGTCGAGATCGGGTCCAGTGCCGAGCACGGTTCGTCGAGCAACAGCACTTCGGGCTCCACGGCAATGGTGCGGGCGATGACCAGACGCTGCTGCTGGCCACCGGACAGGCCCAGCGCCGACTCGTGCAGGCGGTCCTTGACCTCGTCCCACAGGGCTGCGCCCTTCAGCGCCCACTCGACGGCTTCGTCCAGCACACGCTTCTTGTTGATGCCCTGGATACGCAGGCCGTAGACCACGTTCTCGTAGATGGTCTTGGGGAACGGGTTGGGCTTCTGGAACACCATGCCCACCCGGCGGCGCAGCTCGGCCACGTCTTCGCCCTTGCGGTAGATGTTGTTGCCGTACAGGTTGATGGCGCCTTCCACGCGGCAGCCGTCAACCAGGTCGTTCATGCGGTTGAAGGTGCGCAGCAGGGTCGACTTGCCGCAGCCGGACGGGCCGATGAAGGCAGTCACGCGCTGCTTGGGAATGTTCATGCTGACGTCGAACAGCGCCTGCTTGTCGCCGTAGAACAGGCTCAGGCCCGGCACTTCGATGGCCACGGTTTCGTCGGCCAGTTGCAGGCCCTGCTTGTTGCGGCCCAGGGCAGACATGTCGATGCCGTGGGTATGAGAATCTTGCTGCATGGTCTCACTCCGTTTGTAGCTGCGAGCTTGAAGCTGCAAGCTGCAAGTTAGGGCAAAGCGGCAATCTGCTTGGAGCTTGCCGCTTGTGACTTAAAGCATTGATCAGCTGTCGAGCGCCTTGTACTTCTCGCGCAGGTGGTTGCGGATCCACACGGCCGACAGGTTGAGGGAGGCGATCACCAGCACCAGCAGCAGTGCCGTGGCGTATACCAGCGGCCGCGCGGCCTCGACGTTCGGGCTCTGGAAGCCGACGTCGTAGATGTGGAAGCCCAGGTGCATGATCTTCTGGTCCAGGTGCAGGTACGGGTAGTTTCCGTCCACTGGCAGCGACGGCGCCAGCTTCACCACACCCACCAGCATCAGCGGCGCCACTTCACCGGCGGCGCGGGCCACGGCGAGGATCATGCCGGTCATCATGGCCGGGCTGGCCATGGGCAAGACAATCTTCCACAGCGTCTCGGCCTTGGTCGCGCCCAGGGCCAGCGAGCCCTCGCGCACGGTACGCGGAATACGCGCCAGGCCTTCTTCGGTGGCCACGATCACCACCGGTACGGCCAGCAGTGCCAGGGTCAGCGATGCCCACAGCAGGCCCGGGGTACCCAGGGTAGGCGCCGGCAGTGCTTCGGGGAAGAACAGGCGGTCGATAGAACCACCCAGCACGTAGACGAAGAAGCCCAGGCCGAACACGCCGTAGACGATCGCCGGCACGCCAGCCAGGTTGTTCACCGCAATACGGATCAGGCGGGTCACCGGGCCTTGCCGTGCGTATTCGCGTAGATAGACGGCAGCCAGCACGCCGAACGGGGTGACGATCACGGCCATGATCAGGGTCATCATCACGGTACCGAAAATGGCCGGGAAGATACCGCCTTCGGTGTTGGCCTCACGCGGGTCGTCGCTGAGGAACTCCCAGACCTTGGCAAAGTAGGTGCCCAGCTTGGTGAAGCCGGACATGCCGTTCGGCTGGATGGCGTGCACCACCTTGCTGAGGTTGATTTCCACTTCACGGCCGCTGCCATCGCGGGCCACCAGGCTGTCGCGGGCGAAGGCCTGGTGCAGGCCGCTCAAGCGGTCTTCGATGGCCTTGTAGCGGCTGTTCAGCTCGGCGCGGTCGGCGTCCATGTCGGCCTGGGCGGCGGCGTCAAGCTTGCCGTCCAGCTCCAGCTTGCGGGCCTGCAGACGCAGGCGCTCAAGGCCATGGTTGATGGCACCGATGTCCTTCTTCTCCAGCTGCTGCAGCTCACCGTTGAGCTGGCTGGCACGCTTGAGGCGGGCCTGCAGTTCGTTCCAGGCAGCAGGGCCTTGGGCAACCACGCGGCCTTCTTCCTTGACGCTGACCAGGTAGCCATAGAAGTTGCCCCACTCGCGGCGCTCCAGGGCGATCAGGTCGGCCGGGCGCTGTTCATCGACCAGCCAGTCGCCGACCACCCAGGTGAAGTCGCTGCCGTTGAGGTCGCGGTTACCCACCTTGATCAGCTCGCGGGTCATGAACTCCGGGCCCTGCTCCGGTACCGGCAGGCCGGCCCCCTTCAGGCGGGCACGGGGTACCTCTTCCTTTTGCACCACTTCGCCAATGACGATGTGGTCAGCCTGGCCCGGTACCTTGTAGGTGGCCTGGACAAGATCGGCCGGCCAGAAGTGGCCCAGGCCGCGCACGGCAATCACCGCCAGCAGGCCAACGGTCATGATCACCGCCATGGCCACGGCGCCGCCGCTCATCCAGACGCCTGGGGCGCCGCTCTTGAACCAGCCTTTGAGGGAATCCTTTTTCACGGATCGCTACCTTTCTATCAAAGCGACGAGTATTTCTTGCGCAGACGCTGGCGAATCAGCTCGGCCAAGGTGTTCATGACGAACGTGAACATCAGCAGCACCAGCGCGGCCAGGAACAGCACGCGGTAGTGGCTGCCACCGACTTCCGATTCCGGCATTTCCACAGCCACGTTGGCGGCCAGGGTGCGCATGCCCTCGAACAGGTTCATCTCCATCACCGGGGTGTTGCCGGTGGCCATCAGCACGATCATGGTCTCGCCCACCGCGCGGCCCATCCCGATCATCAGCGCCGAGAAGATACCCGGGCTGGCGGTGAGGATGACCACGCGGGTCAGGGTCTGCCAGGGCGTGGCGCCCAGCGCCAGCGAGCCCAGGGTCAGGCTGCGCGGCACGCTGAACACAGCGTCTTCGGCAATGGAATAGATGTTGGGGATGACCGCAAAGCCCATGGCGATACCCACGACCAGGGCGTTGCGCTGGTCGTAGGTGATGCCCAGGTCGTTGGTGATCCACAGGCGCATGTCACCGCCGAAGAACCAGTTTTCCAGGTGCGGGCTCATGGTCAGGGCGAACCAGCCGGTGAACAGGATGACCGGTATCAGGATCGCGGCTTCCCAACCATCTGGCACACGCAGGCGGATCGACTCGGGCAGGCGGCTCCAGGTGAAGCCGGCCAGCAGGATGCCGAGCGGCATCAGCAGGAACAGGCTGAACACGCCAGGCAGGTGGCCTTCGAGGTACGGGGCCAGGAACAGGCCGGCGAAGAAGCCGAGGATCACCGTCGGCATGGCTTCCATCAGCTCGATCACCGGCTTGACCTTGCGGCGCATGCCCGGGGCCATGAAGTAGGCGGTGTAGATGGCGGCGGCAATCGCCAGCGGCGCGGCCAGGATCATCGCGTAGAACGCGGCTTTCAGCGTACCGAAGGTCAGCGGCGAAAGGCTCAGCTTGGGTTCGAAGTCGGTATTGGAAGCGGTCGATTGCCAGACGTATTTCGGTTCGTCGTAGTTCTCGTACCACACCTTGCCCCACAGCGCGCTGAAGGACACTTCAGGGTGCGGGTTGCGCAGGCTTAGCGGCAGCAGCTTGCCGCCTTCTTCAATGATGATGCGGTTGGCACGCGGCGACAGGGCCAGAATACCAGGGCCTTCGGCAGCCGGCTCGACCAGCAGGGTGCGGTGCGCGGTGCTGTGGAACACGCCCAGCTTGCCGTCGGCGTCCAGGGCGATGAAGCCCTTGCGGCGCTCTTCGGCGTCAATCTGCACCACCGGGGCCTTGCCCATCTGGAAGGTACGGATCTGCTTGAAGCGCGATTCGCCGTCCGGGTCACGGGCCATGAACCATTGGGCCAGGCCACCTTTGGAGTCACCGATGATCAGCGATATGCCGCCGACCAACTGGGCGCTGGCGGTGATCTCGGTGTCGGCGCTTTCGGCCAGCTTGTAGCGGCCGTTGAGGCTCTTGTCACGCAGGCTGAACACGTCGGCGGTGGCGCGGCCGTTGATCACGTAGAGCCACTGCTGACGCGGGTCGATGAAGATGTTCTTCACCGCTTCGGTCATCTGCGGCAGCACGATACGGTGCTGCTCGGTGGTGACCTCTTCGGTCATCATGTTTTCGCTGCGGGTCAGCTGCAACACCTGCAGGTGCGCGCCGGTGGACCCGGCCAGTACCAAGGTGTCGCCATTGACGTTGACGTTGACGTGCTCCAGCGCACGGCCCTGTTCGTCGAGCACGAACGGCTGCTCGCCGTACGGGTAGTCGATGCCGGGGGTGATGGTTTTCTTGTTGTCCGGGTAGGTGATCTTGTAGGTGTGGTGGAACACCAGCGCCTGACCATTGGACAAACCCAGTACCACCAGCGGGCTGCCCGGCTGGTCGGTACTGATCGAGGTGACCTGGGTGTCTGCCGGCACTGGCAGGTCGACCCGCTTGAGCTCGTTACCCGTTTTGGTATCGAAGAACAACGCCTGGCCCTTGTCCGAAACTCGCATCCCCACCAGGTTCTGCTCTTCAAGCGCGATCAGCAGCGGCTTGCCGGCATCCTGCTGCAGCCAGGCCGGCTCCAGGGCTTTCTTGCTGGTCAGCTCGGCGCCCTGGAACAGTGGCAACACCACATAGGCCAGGTAGAAGAAGATCAGGGTGATTGCCGCCAATACGGCAAGCCCGCCCACCAGCACGTACCAGCGGGTCAGGCGGTCCTTCAGCGCGCGCATGCGGCGCTTGCGTTGCAACTCGGGCGTATTGAAATCAATGCGCACGGGCTGGGAGTTTTGGGTCATGTTGGAATTGGCCAGATCATTCATGCGCACACCCTAGCGGTCCCGTGTGACAAAAACATTACAAAGTGGTGACGCGCGAAAGCCCGCCGCACAGGGGACCTGGCTTCGGACTGGAAATTCGTGGAAGAGGCCGGGCATCAGCACCGGCCCCTTCTTCAGTTACTTACTTCTTTGCGACGTTACCCGTGTGGGACAGGCCCAGGTCAGCCAAGGTCTTGTCGACGACTTTGGACGGCAGCGGGATGTAGCCATCCTTCACCACGACCTGCTGGCCAGCTTGCGACAGTACCAGCTTGACGAACTCGGCTTCCAGCGGGGCCAGAGGCTTGTTCGGGGCCTTGTTGACGTAGACGTACAGGAAGCGCGACAGCGGGTACTTACCGTTAAGGGCGTTTTCTTCGTTGTCTTCGATGTACTCGGTGCTGCCTTTCTTGGCCAGGGGAACAGTCTTCACACTGGCGGTCTTGTAGCCGATGCCCGAGTAGCCGATGCCGTTCAGCGAGCTGCTGATCGACTGCACGACCGAAGCCGAGCCAGGTTGTTCGTTCACGTTAGGCTTGAAGTCGCCTTTGCACAGGGCTTCTTCCTTGAAGTAACCGTAGGTGCCCGATACCGAGTTGCGGCCGAACAGCTGCACTGGCTTGTTGGCCAGGTCGCCGGTCACACCCAGGTCGCCCCAGGTTTTCACGTCTGCCTTGCCACCGCACAGGCGGGTGGAGGAGAAGACTGCGTCGACCTGCTCCATGGTCAGGCCTTTGATCGGGTTGTCCTTGTGCACGAACACGGCCAGGGCGTCGACGGCGACCGGGATGGCGGTCGGCTTGTAGCCGTACTTCTGCTCGAAGGCCTGCAGTTCGACGTCCTTCATCTTGCGGCTCATCGGGCCGAGGTTGGCGGTGCCTTCGGTCAGCGCGGGTGGCGCGGTGGAAGAGCCGGCAGCCTGGATCTGGATGTTTACGTTCGGATATTCCTTCTTGTAGGCCTCGGCCCACAGAGTCATCAGGTTCGCCAGGGTATCGGAACCGACGCTGGAGAGGTTGCCCGAAACACCGGTGGTTTTGGTGTAGGTCGGGATTGCAGGATCGACAGCGGCTACCGCGTTGGCGGTTGCAACGCCAGCGGCGGCAAAGGTAAGGGCCGCCATCAAACGCTTCAGTTTCATGCCTTGCTCCTAGCAGGAATATTGGGGTGTTGGATGGAACGGGCCCAAGTATCGGCAGGCCGCATGAACACGATATGACTTCATTGTGACAATTGGATGAAAGGCCATCATCTGTAGGAGCGGCCTTGCCGGGGCGCCGGACCGGTCGGATGGGCTGCGAAGCAGCCCTGGCAATTTACGCGGCGTAGCTAAAAACCTGGGACCGCTTTGCGGTCCTTTCGCGACACAAGGCCGCTCCTACAGGCGACGCGAGTAGCCGGAGTACAGATCAGCGCTTGTTGGCGAGCAGGTAGAGGCCCACGGCCAGGCCAACGGCGCACAGCCCTGCCACATAGTAGGCAGGCGCCATCGGGCTTACTTTCAGCAGCGCGGTCACCACCATCGGCGTCAAACCACCGAAGATCGCGTAGGCCACGTTGTACGAGAACGACAGCCCGCTGAAGCGCACCGCGGCCGGGAATGCCTTGACCATTACATAAGGCACCGCGCCGATCACGCCCACGCACAGGCCGGTCAGCGCATACAGCGGGAACAGCAGCTCGGGCCGGGTCGGCAGGCTGTGGTAGAAGGTCCAGGAGCTGGCCAGCAACAACAGGCTGCCGATCACGAACACCCGGCCCGCACCAAAGCGGTCGGCCAGGCTGCCGGCGCCGATGCAGCCGAAACTCAGCAGCACGATGGCCATGCTGTTGGCCTTGAGCGAGTCGATCGGGCTGATGTGGTAGAAGCTTTGCAGCAGCGCCGGAGTCATCAGGATGACCACCACGATGCCGGCCGACAGCAACCAGGTCAGCAGCATCGACAGGATGATCGGGCCACGGTGGTCGCGCAGCACGGCGCGCAGCGGCAGCTCCTCGGCCAGCGCCTTGCGTTGCTGCATCTCGGCGAACACCGGGGTTTCATGCAGCCAGCGGCGCAGGTACACCGAGAACAGGCCGAACACACCGCCGAGCAGGAACGGAATACGCCAGGCGTAATCGGCCACTTCTTCAGCGCTGTACACGCTGTTGATCAGGGTTGCCACCAGCGAGCCCAGCAGAATGCCCGCCGTCAGGCCTGCGGTGAGGGTGCCGCAGGCATAGCCGGTGTTGCGCGCCGGTACGTGCTCGGAGACGAATACCCAGGCGCCCGGCACCTCGCCCCCAATCGCCGCGCCCTGGATCACCCGCATCAGCAGCAGCAGGATCGGCGCCCACATGCCGATTTGGGCATAGGTTGGCAGCAGGCCCATGATCAGGGTCGGCAGGGCCATCATGAAAATGCTCAGGGTGAACATCTTCTTGCGCCCGAGCAGGTCACCAAAGTGAGCCATGATGATGCCGCCCAGCGGCCGCGCCAGGTAGCCGGCGGCGAAAATGCCGAACGTTTGCATCAGGCGCAACCACTCGGGCATGTCGGCCGGAAAGAATAGCTTGCCAACCACCGTGGCGAAGAACACGAAGATGATGAAGTCGTAGAACTCCAGTGCGCCACCCAGGGCGGACAGTGAGAGTGTCTTGTAATCACTGCGGGTCAGCGGCCGCGGGGGCTGCTCGATACTGCTCGGCACGGAAGTCATCGCTCGTTGTTCTCTTGTAGGGCATGCAGGCCGCTTGGCGCGCGGCTTCTGGATTGGGAGACAGGCGAAGATAGCAAATTGCCGAGCCGCGCCGAAAGCGATACAAAATCCATACAGATATTCATGAATGCGCGGTCGTCGCTGGCGGTTATGCTCTATATACTGGCGATTCGTAGGAAAAGGTTGCTGCCAGCGTGGGATGTTGTGCGAAAACGCCGGTCTTTATGTCAGACGGTTTCGCAGAGTTTCCCTACGGCCGTCCAGTGAAACGAAATCGGCGTAGTATGTTTCAAGCTGAATCGTTTACCCGGCCTTTGCGCCACACCAACGAAAAGCGTCACGGGTCAGAGGCCCCATCGCATGATTGAGCTCGAACAAGAAGATCCAATCCCCCAAGGCGACCTGGCCTTGCAGATCACCGCACTCCCGCGCGAAACCAACGGGTTTGGCGACATCTTCGGCGGCTGGCTGGTTGCCCAGATGGACCTGGCCGGCACCGCCATGGCCAGCCGCGTCGCCGGAGGCCGTGTGGCAACCGTGGCCATCGAACGCATGGCGTTCCTGGTACCCGTCGCGGTGGGCGCACAGCTGTCGTTCTACACCCAGACCCTGGAAATCGGCCGCAGCTCGATCCAGATGATGGTCGAAGTGTGGAGCGACGACCCGTTGTCCAGTGAATGGCGCAAGGTTACCGAAGCGGCATTCGTCTTCGTTGCCATCGACGGCAGTGGCCGCACCCGTTCCGTGCCTCGTCGCTGAGCCACGCGGGCGGTAAACTCATTGCATGTGCCCGGGTCCAAGGCCCACTGGCAATCAATGAGACGAACGCAATGGCTACCTTCCAGGTCGTAACCGAGCAACATGGCGAACTCAACTGCTGGCGTATCAGCAGCGACCGCGCCGAACTCCTGATCGCCCAGCAGGGCGCACAGATCCTCAGCTACCAGCGGGTCGGCGAGCCGCCGCTGCTGTGGCTGAGCGACCAGGCCATCTTCCGCCACGGCAAGTCGGTACGCGCCGGTGTGCCGGTGTGCTGGCCGTGGTTCGGCAACCTGCAGCGCAACCCCCAGGCCGTTCAGGCCATGTACCACGGCGAGCAGGCGCCTGCTCACGGGCTGGCGCGCTCGCGTGACTGGCAGCTGCTGGGTATCGAGGAAGCGGGCACCGGCCTGCGCATCGAATTCCAGTTGCCTGAAGCGCAGGGCGATCTACCCGGCTGGCCTCATGATGTCGAACTGAAGCTGGTGATAGCGCTGGATGAAGCGCTGAAGCTGAACCTGACCAGCCGTAACATGGGCAATACTCCCGTTACCATCAGCCAGGCACTGCACAGTTACTTCGCGGTCAGCGATGTGCGCCAGGCGCGGGTCGAAGGCGTCGAAGGCCTGGGCTATATCGAAACGCTGGCGGACTGGGAACAGCGTGAGCAGCAGGGCGCACTGGGGTTTGCCGGGGAGACGGACCGGATCTACCTCGACACCCCTTCGCAATTGAGCATTGTCGACCCGCACTGGAACCGGCGGATTACCCTGACCAGCAGTGGCTCGCGGTCGGCGGTGATCTGGAACCCATGGACCGAGCGGGCCAGGGAGCTGGCGGATATGGCTGACGACGGCTGGCAGCGGATGCTGTGCATCGAGACAGCGAATGTGTGGGATGACCTGGTGGAATTGAAGCCTGGCGCGAGTCACTCACTGAGCGTGGTAGTTGCCAGCGAAGCGCTTTGATCTGCAGCCCTCGGGACCGCTGCGCGGTCCTTTCGCGACACAAGGCCGCTCCTACAAGGGACCGCGCAACACCTGAGGCCCGTGGTGGGAGCGGGTTTACCCGCGAATACGCCGGTGCAGGCAATCAGAGGTCTGCGTCTTCCACCACCCTCACCTTCCCCGCATCCAGTGCATAGGCCGCATCGGCCAGGTCATTGCTGACCTTTTCAACCTTCAGCTTGCCGCTGACCCACAGCGGTGTGTAGATATCATCGATCTTCAACCCTTTCGGGTAGCGCACCAGCACCAGCTGGTTCGGCGGCGGTGGCGGCACATGAATGCACGCGCCTGGGTACGGCACCAGGAAGAACAGCGTGCTGTTGCCCTTGGCATCGCTTTCCAGCGGCACCGGGTAGCCGCCCAGGCGAATGTCCTTGCCGTTCATGGTCGCCACAGTCTTGGTCGAATACATCACCGCTGGCAGGCCCTTGCTTTGCTTCAGCCCGCCCTTGTCGGTGAAGGTGCCCATGGCTTCCGGCGAGTTGTGGTCGATTTCGGGCATTTGCTCGAGCGCCTTCTGATCCGACTTGGGCATCAGTTCCAGCCAGTCGGTTTCAGGCAGTTCGGCATGGGCCAGGGTACTGGCCAACAGGAGGGGGACGAGGAAAAAGGCTCGCATGGCAATGCTCGGCAACTCGAATGAATTGCCGGGCATTCTAACCAGTATTCAGCGTTTCTTGATGAATCCGTAGATCACCAGAAGGACCACGGCACCGATCAGCGCGCCAAGGAAGCCCGCCGCCTGCCCGGCTTGGTAGATGCCCAGTGCCTGGCCGCCGTAGGTAGCCAGCAACGAGCCGGCAATACCCAGCAGGATGGTCATGATCCAGCCCATGCTGTCGTCGCCCGGCTTGATGAAGCGGGCCAGCAGGCCGACGATGAGGCCGATGAAGATGGTTCCAATGATGCCCATGGCAATCCCTCTGCAGTGAATATGGAGCAAGCCAAAGCCTAGACGGGCTTTGGCTTGTTGCCATGTTCAGAGGGCAAGCCGCTTGCAGAAGTTCGATTTGAAGCCCGATCAGTTGCTGATCAGAGCCTCTACTTCGGCAATCTTGCGCTCGAGGGTGGCCATGTCATGGCAGCGCAGGGTGGCGTGGCCAACCTTGCGGCCGACCTTGAAGGCCTTGCCGTAGTGGTGCAGGTGGCAGTCGCCGATGGCGACAACCTTGTCCACGGCCGGCACTTCACCGATGAAGTTGAGCATCGCGCTCTCGCCCACCTTGGCCGTGGAGCCCAGCGGCAGGCCGGCAACGGCGCGCAGGTGGTTCTCGAACTGGCTGCACTCGGCGCCTTCGATGGTCCAGTGCCCGGAGTTGTGCACACGCGGGGCGATTTCGTTGGCCTTCAGGCCACCGTCCACTTCAAAGAACTCGAAGGCCATGACGCCGACGTAGTCCAGCTTCTGCAGCACACGGCCAACGTAATCTTCGGCCAGTGCCTGCAGCGGGTGCGCCTGGCTGGCTACCGACAGGCGCAGGATGCCGCTTTCGTGGGTGTTGTGCACCAGCGGGTAGAAGCGGGTTTCGCCATCACGGGCACGCACGGCCACCAGCGACACTTCGCCAGTGAACGGCACGAAGCCTTCCAGCAGGCACGGCACGCTGCCCAGCTCGGCGAAGGTGCCTACCACGTCTTCTGGCGTGCGCAGCACTTTCTGACCCTTGCCGTCGTAGCCCAGGGTGCGGGTTTTCAGCACGGCCGGCAGGCCGATGCTGGCCACCGCAGCGTCCAGGTCTGCCTGGGAAAGGATGTCGGCGAAGGCCGGGGTCGGGATACCCAGGTCGCGGAACATGCTTTTTTCGAACAGGCGGTCACGGGCGATACGCAGCGCTTCGGCACTGGGGTAGACCGGGACGAACTGCGAGAGGAAAGCCACGGTCTCGGCCGGGACGCTTTCGAACTCGAAGGTGACCAGGTCGACTTCGTCGGCCAGCTGGCGCAGGTGGTCCTGGTCGCCGTAGTCGGCACGCAGGTGCTCGCCCAACGGCGCGGCACAGGCGTCCGGTGCCGGGTCGAGGAAGGCGAAGTTCATGCCCAGCGGGGTACCCGCCAGGGCCAGCATGCGGCCCAGCTGGCCGCCACCGATTACACCGATCTTCATGGGTTAAGCCTCAAGCCTGGCGCGGGTCTGGGTTGTCCAGCACAGTGTCGGTCTGTTCGGTGCGGAACTGCTTGAGCGCCGCGTGGTACTGCGGGTACTTGGCGCCCAGGATGCTGGCCGACAGCAGCGCAGCGTTGATCGCACCGGCACGGCCGATGGCCAGCGTGGCAACCGGCACGCCGGCTGGCATCTGCACGATCGACAGCAGCGAATCGACGCCCGACAGCATCGACGACTGCACCGGCACACCCAGCACCGGCAGGTGGGTCTTGGCGGCGCACATGCCTGGCAGGTGGGCTGCGCCACCGGCACCGGCGATGATCACCTCGATGCCGCGGCCTTCGGCCTCCTCGGCATACTGGAACAGCAGATCCGGGGTGCGGTGGGCAGAAACCACCTTCACTTCGTAGGGAATGCCGAGTTTTTCCAGCATATCGGCGGTGTGGCTAAGGGTGGACCAATCGGACTTGGAGCCCATGATCACGCCAACCAGTGCACTCATCGTCGAGCCTCTTCGCTTGTGCGCCCGTGGGCGCGTCAAAAAACAACAAGCCACGCGGGACGACCGGCGTGGCTTGTTTGCTGATCAGGACCGGACGCATCCGGTCGAAAGGCCGCGCAGTATACCGTAAGGTGGTGCGTTTAAGGCACCCCGGCGACCAACTGTCGGGCCTTATTTTTCGGGGCTTTGGCTGACTTTTGGGTCAACCGCCGCCGCACCCTCCAGCTTGCGCCACAACAGCCTGACGTTGGCCTTGCGCACCAGGGCGCAGCGGTACAGGCGAATTTCCAGTGGCACATGCCACTGGCTGCCGCCACATACGGCCAGCTCGCCTCGTTCCAGCTCGCCACGCATCGACAGGCGCGGTACCCAGGCAATACCCATGCCCTCCAGCGCCATGCTCTTGAGGCTGTCGGCCATGGCGGTTTCATACACGGTGGTATAGCGCAGGTTGCGCTGGCGCAGCAGCAAATTGACCGAGCGGCCCAGGAAGGCGCCAGCGGTATAGGCCAGCAACGGTACGCTGCCCTCACCTTCCAGGTCGAACAACGGCTTGCCCTCGGCATCCACGGCGCACACCGGCAACATTTCGGTGTTGCCCATGTGCAACGACGGGAAGATCTCGGCATCCATCTGCAGGGCGGCGTCCGGGTCATAGAAAGCCAGCATCAGATCGCAGCCACCTTCGCGTAATGCATGCACGGCATCTCCGACGTTAGTCGCAACCAGGCGGGTGGCGATGTTCAAACCGTCGTTGCGCAACTGGGCCACCCACCGGGGGAAAAAGCCCGACGCCAGCGAGTGTGCCGCAGCCACCTGCACCACCTCACCCTGCCCGCCCTCAAGATGATGCAAATGGCGAAGAATTTCGCCCAACTGGTCGACAACCGTGCGCGCTGTAACGAGAAACAGCTGGCCGGCCTCGGTCAGTTCGATGGGCGTGCGGGAACGATTCACCAGTTGCAGACCCAACGCCGCTTCAAGGCTGCGAATGCGCCGGCTGAAGGCCGGTTGGGTGACGAAACGCCGCTCTGCCGCCTGGGAAAAACTGCGGGTGGCGGCAAGTGCGCTGAAATCTTCCAGCCATTTGCTTTCAAGGTTCACGAAGCACATCTCCCGGCGTGCACCAAAATGGAACACGCTCGAATGTCAATTGGCGTCACATGAAACACTATGCCGTTTGTGCATAGGTTAGCGTGCAACAGCATTGGCCGCAAAATCACCTTCGGGCCTAGGATTGGCGCCATTCCGGCATGTGCCGGGTCAAAATCGAGATGATATACATCATGTCCTCCGCTGCATCGTTCCGCGTCGAAAAAGATCTGTTGGGTACCCTTGAAGTTCCTGCTGATGCCTACTACGGCATCCAGACCCTGCGCGCTGCCAACAACTTCCACCTCTCCGGCGTTCCGCTGTCGCACTACCCGAAACTGGTAGTGGGCCTGGCGATGGTCAAGCAGGCAGCTGCTGACGCCAACCGTGAGCTGGGGCACTTGAGCGATGCCAAGCACGCCGCGATCAGCGCAGCCTGCGCACGACTGATCAAGGGCGACTACCACGAGCAGTTCGTGGTGGACATGATTCAAGGCGGTGCTGGTACTTCTACCAACATGAACGCCAACGAAGTCATCGCCAACATCGCGCTGGAGGCCATGGGCCACCAGAAGGGTGAGTACCAGTACCTGCACCCGAACAACGATGTGAACATGGCGCAGTCGACCAACGACGCCTACCCGACCGCTATCCGTCTGGGCCTGCTGCTGGGTCATGACGCCCTGCTGGCCAGCCTCGACAGCCTGATCCAGGCCTTCGCAGCCAAAGGTAAAGAGTTCGACCACGTACTGAAGATGGGCCGTACCCAGCTGCAGGACGCCGTGCCGATGACCCTGGGCCAGGAATTCCGCGCCTTCGCCACCACCATGACCGAAGACCTCAACCGTCTGCGTTCGCTGGCGCCTGAGCTGCTGACCGAAATCAACCTGGGTGGTACTGCCATCGGTACCGGCATCAACGCCGACCCGGGCTACCAGATGCTCGCCGTACAACGCCTGGCAATCATCAGCGGTCAGCCGCTGGTACCGGCTGCCGACCTGATCGAAGCCACCTCGGACATGGGCGCCTTCGTGCTGTTCTCCGGCATGCTCAAGCGTACCGCAGTCAAGCTGTCGAAGATCT
Source organism: Pseudomonas putida S13.1.2 (assembly GCF_000498395.2). Taxonomy (NCBI): domain Bacteria; kingdom Pseudomonadati; phylum Pseudomonadota; class Gammaproteobacteria; order Pseudomonadales; family Pseudomonadaceae; genus Pseudomonas; species Pseudomonas putida. Next base: position 5,138,665 of record NZ_CP010979.1, on the reverse strand, counting down.
GCAACGACCTGCGCCTGCTGTCCAGCGGCCCACGCACCGGCATCAACGAGATCAACCTGCCAGCGCGTCAGCCAGGCAGCTCGATCATGCCAGGCAAGGTCAACCCGGTTATCCCGGAAGCCGTCAACCAAGTCGCCTTCGCCATCATGGGCAACGACCTGGCCCTGACCGTCGCCGCCGAAGGTGGCCAGCTGCAGCTGAACGTGATGGAGCCGCTGATCGCCTACAAGATCTTCGACTCGATCCGCCTGCTGCAACGCGCCATGGACATGCTGCGCGAGCACTGCATCGTCGGCATCACTGCCAACGAACAGCGCTGCCGTGAACTGGTCGAGCACTCGATCGGCCTGGTCACCGCCCTGAACCCGTACATCGGCTACGAAAACGCCACCCGTATCGCCCGCGTTGCCCTGGAAACCGGCCGCGGCGTGCTGGAACTGGTGCGCGAAGAGAAGCTGCTGGACGAAGAGATGCTGAACGACATCCTGCGTCCGGAAAACATGATCGCTCCACGTCTGGTTCCGCTGAAGGCGTAACCCGACCGCTGCAAACAGTCTCACCAGGTTAAGGGACTAGACACCTCTCAACCTTTCAAGGCCCGAGCGATTGCTTCGGGCCTTTTTTTTGCCTGATGGATTTTGCCTGGAAGCCCGGATATCGGCACACAACTTGCTCCATAATGCGTCCCAGGCCCACGGGATTACCCAGCATGCTGCACAGCCACCTGACCACCCTTAACGCAGTTTCGCTGATCCTCAACGTGTTCCAGGCAGACGGTTGCGAGGCTTCGGCGCTGCTGGCCGGCAGCGGCATTGGCCCGGCAGACCTGGGGCACGCCGATGCGCGCATCACCACCCAGCAGGAACTGCAGGTGTGTGCCAACGCCGTGGCCCGGCGCGAGGACATCGGCCTGGAACTGGGCCGCCGTATGCACGTGTCGTGCTACGGCATGCTCGGTTACGCCCTGCTCTCCAGTGCCACTTTGGGTGACGCCTTGCGCCTGGCGCTGCAGTATCCGGCACTGCTGGGAACAGTCTTCAAGCTGCGCTTGCTCGACGATGGCCAGCGCGTCTGGTTCAGCGCCAGCGAGTACCACGACAGCCCGGCGCTGAGCGCTTTCAACGCCGAGTTCTGCCTGGTGTCGCTGAAAGTCATCTGCGATGACCTGCTTGGCCGCCCGCTACCATTGCTGGGCGCCCGCTTCGAGCACCCACGGCCCGGCTACCACGCGCGCTATGCCGATGCATTCCAGTGCCCGGTCGGTTTTGCCGCCCAGGACAATGCCTTTGCCTTCGAGCGGCGCTGGCTGGATACGCCGCTGCCGCTGGCCGACCCGATTACCCACCAAGCCATGAGCGAGCGCTGCCGGCGCCTGAACCTTGAGTTCACCGGCCGTCAGGCCTGGCTGGGGCGGATTCGTCAGTTGCTTACGCAGCAACTGGATGCCGCGCCTGGGCTGGAAGGCCTGGCACGGCAGATGAACTGCTCGTCGCGCACCTTGCGCCGGCATCTACAGGCGCTGGGCAGCAGTTATCAGCAGCTGCTGGACGAGCTCAGGTTCGAGCGGGCCAAGCAGTTGCTGGCTGATGAGCAGATGCCCATCTACCGTATTGCCGAAACGTTGGGATTCAGCGAGACAGCCAGCTTCCGCCATGCCTTCCAGCGCTGGAGTGGTGTGGCGCCCAGCCACTTCCGCGGTTGACCTGTACCGGCCCTATCGCCGGCAAGCCAGCTCCCACAGGTACTGCGCTGCATTCAAGGCCTGTGCGGTACTTGTGGGAGCTGGCTTGCCGGCGATAGGGCCAGCACAGACCAATCAACCTTGGCCACATCGATCCCCTTTTGGCCATTTGCGTCGTTCTCCGCTACTGACCCGCCCATGACAATGGACCCACGCCAGTACCCAACGGAGAACAACAATGCTGACGATCTATTCCGATGACCACCGCCTGCACCATGGCCGCTGCGAGCTGATCGACGGCAAGCTGATGCCCTGTTTCGAAATGCCTTCGCGCGCCGACCATGTGCTCGACCAGGTGAAAAAGCGCAACCTCGGCGATATCCAGGGCCCAACCGACTTCGGACGGGCGCCATTGCTGCGCGTCCACAGCGCCGATTACCTGGATTTCTTCGAAGGCGCCTGGGCCCGCTGGGCTGCACTGGGCCAGGAAGGCGACCTGCTGCCGTTCACCTGGCCTGCTCGCACCTTGCGCCAGGTCAAACCCACTGGCCTGCACGGTGAGTTGGGCTATTACAGCTTCGATGCCGGTGCGCCGATCACCGCTGGCACCTGGCAAGCGGCCTACAGCGCCGCCCAGGTCGCCCTTACCGCTCAGGCAGCGATCCAGCAAGGCGCCCATTCGGCCTTTGCCCTGTGCCGTCCGCCAGGGCACCACGCCGCCGGCGAAGTAATGGGCGGCTACTGCTACCTGAACAACGCCGCCATTGCCGCTCAGGCTTTCATCGACCAAGGCCGACGCAAGGTCGCCATCCTTGACGTCGACTACCACCACGGCAACGGCACTCAAGACATCTTCTACAGCCGCGACGACGTGTTCTTCGCTTCGATCCACGGCGACCCGCAGGACGAGTTCCCGTTCTTCCTCGGCTACGCCGACGAAACCGGCGAAGGTGCCGGCGAGGGCTGCAACATCAACTACCCCTTGCCGGCCGGCAGCGACTGGGGCGCCTGGAACGCTGCGCTGGAAGATGCCTGCCAGCGCATCGCCCGCTATGACGCCGACGTGCTGGTCATCTCGTTGGGTGTGGACACGTTCAAGGATGACCCCATCTCGCAGTTCAAGCTGGACAGCCCGGACTACCTGGAAATGGGCAAGCGCATCGGCCAGCTCGGCAAGCCGACCCTGTTCGTGATGGAAGGCGGCTACGCTGTGGAAGAAATCGGTATCAACGCGGTCAATGTGCTGGAAGGCTTCCAGCGCGCCAAGCCAGGAGCCCGGTAATGGTCCGACTCAAGCGTCTGCTCGCCCCGTTCATCGCTGCCACCCTGTTCACCGGTGCCCTGCATGCCCAGGCCGAGCAGCGCACCCTGCGTGTGTATAACTGGTTCGATTACATCACCCCGCAGACCTTGACCGACTTCCAGAAGGACAGCGGCGTCAAACTGATCTACGACATCTTCGACACCAACGAAGCGCTGGAGGCCAAGCTGCTCACCGGTAACTCCGGCTATGACGTGGTGGTGCCGTCCAACGTGTTCCTCGCCAAGCAGATCGAGGCCGGGGTATTCCAGCCGCTGGACCGCAGCAAGCTGCCAAACTGGCAACACCTGGACCCGGCACTGATGAAGCTGATCGAGGCCAACGACCCGGGTAACAAGTTTGCCGTGCCGTACATGTACGGCACCGTGCTGATCGGCTTCAACCCAGCCAAGGTCAAGGCTGCGCTCGGCGACAATGCGCCGGTAGACAGCTGGGACCTGATCTTCAAGGAAGAGAACATCGCCAAGCTCAAGCAGTGCGGCGTGGCCCTGCTCGACTCGCCTTCGGAAATTCTGCCGCTGGCCCTGCAGTACCTGGGCTTGCCACCGAACAGTGACAAACCGGCCGACTACAAGAAGGCTGAGGCACTGATGCTGAAGATTCGCCCGTACATCACCTACTTCCACTCCTCGAAGTACATGGCAGACATCGCCAATGGCGACATCTGCGTGGCGGTGGGCTACAGCGGCAGCTTCTCGCAGGCCGCCAACCGCGCCCGCGAAGCCAAGAATGACGTGGTGGTGGACATGCGCCTGCCCAAGGAAGGCGCGCCGATCTGGTTCGACATGCTGGCGATTCCAAAGAATGCGGCCAACCCGGAAGATGCCCATACGTTCATCAACTACCTGCTGCGGCCGGAGGTGATTGCGCCGATCAGCGACTTTGTCGGGTACCCCAACCCGAACAAGGATGCGACCGACAAGGTGAACCCGGCGATTCGCAACAACCCCAACCTGTACCCGACGGCGGAGGCGATGGCCAAGCTGTATACCCTCAAGCCCCTTGCGCGGGATGCCGAACGGGCCAGGACCCGGGCCTGGACGCGGATTAAGTCCGGCACCTGAGTAGCGTGCTTCGCGGGCACGCCCGCTCCCACATTGATCGCATGCCACGCGGACTCTGTGGGAGCTGGCTTGCCGGCGATTGGGCCGCATAGCGGCCCCATTCACTTTCTCCAGGCCTTGCGCAGTTTCAACAACGCCTCGGCAATCTCCCCCTCTGGCACCGCCGCAAAGCCCAGCACCAGCCCTCCCCGCTTATCCACAGGCACCTCGCTGTCCGCCAACCAGAAATTACTCAGCGGCGTAACCTCCACACCCGCCGCTTCAGCCTTGGCCACCAGTTCCTGCTCCCGCGCAAAGTTATCCACATCAACCTTCACATGCAGCCCGGCCGCCACTGCCGGCATGGCGCCCAAACCTGGAATATCCACAGGCCAGCCAGCCTTGAGCACATTGCGTCGGCTCAACGCCGCCTTGCGCATTCGCCGGATATGCCGCTGAAAGTGCCCGCGGGCGATGAACTCGGCCATCACACATTGGCTGCTGACCTCAGAATGCCGAACCGCCAATGCCTTGCCCTGGCTGAAGGCCTGGGCCAGCTGCGGTGGGAGTACCAGGTAGCCCAGGCGCAGCGCGGGGAAGGCAATCTTGCCGAAGGTGCCGACGTACAGCACCCGCCCGTGCCGGTCGAGCGCCGCCAACGGGGCCAAGGGCGCGCCGCTGTATCGGTACTCGCCGTCGTAGTCGTCCTCGATGATCCAGCCATCGTTACGGTCAGCCCAGGCCAGCAGTTCCAGGCGACGCGCCAGGCTCATGGTTACTCCAGTCGGATACTGATGAGCAGGCGTTACATAAGCCAGCCGGCAGTCCTCCAACTGCCCGAGCCGGGCACAGTCCATCCCCTCTTCATCCACCGGTACGCCGAACACCTGGCCACCCGCCAGTGTGAAAGCATGACCGGCCGCCCGATAGCCTGGGTTTTCCACAGCCACACCGTCGCCCGGCTGCAATAGCAACTGTGCACAAAGGCTAATGGCCTGCTGCGCGCCACTGGTGATCACAATTTGTTCAGACATGCAACTCAGCCCGCGCGAGCGACGCAAGTAGGCAGCGATCAGTTCGCGCAGCATCGGCTCGCCCGCCGGGTCGCCATAACCCAGTTGTGCGGGGCTCGGATTACGCCAGAAACCCGCCTGCAGCTTGGCCCAGACGTCAAACGGGAACAGGTCGAATGCGGGAATACCGACGCGAAAAGCACGCGGCTGGCCGCTTCTTGGCGGCGGTAAGTGGTTGGTTTTCAGCCGCTGCAAAGCTTCACTGGAACGTCGGTTGCTGGATAAATCCTCAGTATCTTTTACTGAAAATGTGGATAAGCCTGTTGATAACCCATGGGATAACCCTGTGGATACTTGTGTGGATAGTTTTGGTAGCCGGCTTACATAGGTGCCATCGCCCACCCGGCTTTCGATGTAGCCCTCGGCGTACAACTGGTCATAGGCCCGCACCACGCTGTTGCGTGACAGCAGCAGCATGGTGGCCAACTCGCGGGTGGCCGGCAGCCGGGTACCGCTGCTCAGGCGCCCGTCCAGCACCCGTGCACGCAGCGCCTGGTAAAGCTGCTGGCTGAGCCCTCGGCGGCGATCCAGGGCGATCCCGGAAGGGTCGAAGGGTAAAACAAGGGGGCTTTCGCTCATGGCATTGGACCTATGAAATCAGGCAGTAATGGCTCTTACCCAGAACCAATAGCCTGCCTAGGATGGCACCATTGCACAAGGAAACCGAGCATGTACAACAGCAAACCCCACCAGGAACACGACCTCGGCCGCCTGCACCAGCACATGCTCGACACCCGCCTGGCCGTGCTGGTCAGCCAAGGCGAACAAGGCCTGCTGGCCACCCACCTGCCGGTGCTGGTCGACACCACCGAAGGCGAGTTCGGCACCGTCTATGCGCACCTGGCACGGGCCAACCGCCAATGGCAGGACCTGGCACAAGGTGGCGAAGCCCTGCTGGTCTTCCCCGGCGCCGATGCCTATGTCAGCCCCGGCTACTACCCAAGCAAAGCCGATAACCCCAAGGTCGTGCCGACCTGGAACTACCTGGCCGTACACGCCTATGGCCCGGCCGAAGTCATCCATGAAGCCGAGCCTCTGCTCGCTATCGTCAGCCGCCTGACCGAGCGCCACGAACAAGGCCGCAACGAACCGTGGAGCGTCACCGACGCCCCGGCTGACTACATCGAGGGCATGCTCCGCGCCATCGTCGGTATCCGCCTGCCTATCGCCCGCCTGCAAGGTGCGCGAAAGCTCAGCCAGAACCGCTCCGAGCAAGACATCTCGGGCGTGCGCGAAGGCCTGAGCGCCAGCCCCGATCAACTGGACAACCAACTCGCGGCGCACATGCGCCAACTGTGAAGGAATAGCCCCATGCCCAGTGTTACCCTGCGCCCCGTCAGCGCCCAAGACCATGCCGCCTGGCTCGCCTTGTGGCAGGTCTACCTGCACTTCTATGAAACCGAGTTGGCCGATGAAGTCAGCCTGAGCACCTGGCAGCGCCTGCTCGACCCGAACGAGCCCACCCATTCGGCATTGGCCTGGGTCGATGGCAAGGCGGTGGGGATGGTCAACTTCATCTACCATCGTTCCAACTGGAGCATCGAAAACTCCTGCTACCTGCAGGACCTGTACGTGGACAGCTCGCAGCGTGGCCTGGGCATTGGTCGCCAGCTGATCGAGCACGTCTACACCACAGCCAAGGCCGACAACTGCATCAAGGTGCACTGGCTGACCCACGAAACCAATGCCACCGCCATCAGCCTGTATCAGCAGGTTGCCGAGCGCTCGGGCTTCATCCAATTCCGCAAAGGCTTGTAGGCCGAACATGACAGACGCATTGAACTGGAAACCCGCTGCAACGCCCCAGGCCGAGCCCATTGAAGGCCGTTTCATCCGCCTGGAAAAGCTCGACCCGGCGCGCCATGGCGACGACCTCTGGCAAGTGCTGCAAGGCCCGACTTCCGACCCGGTGCTGTGGGATTACCTGCCCTATGGCCCGTTCGCCGAACGTGGGGCCTTCGACCGTTGGCTGGAGGGTAACGCCGCAGGGCGCGACCCGCTGTTCTACAGCGTCATCGACCGCCCCAGCGGCCAGGCCCAGGGCATTCTCAGCCTGATGTCGATCGTGCCCGACCACGGCCGCATCGAAATCGGCCACATCGCTTTCGGCGCCGCCATGCAGCGCACACCCAAGGGCACCGAGGCGGTCTACCTGCTGGGCAAGCTGGGCTTCGAACTGGGCAACCGCCGGCTGGAGTGGAAGTGCAACAACGCCAATGCCCGCTCCAAGCGCGCAGCGGAACGGTTCGGCTTCGTCTACGAAGGGGTGTTCCGCAAGCACCTGGTGGTGAAGGACCATAACCGCGATACGGCGTGGTATTCGATTACCGATGATGAATGGCCAGCAGTGGCTGCGGGGTTCGAGCGGTGGTTGGGCGAGGAGAATCAGCGGCCCGAGGGGCAGGTGAATACACTTGAGGCATGCCGCAACGGCTGATAGCTGTACGGGTCTCACTGGCCTCTTCGCGGGACAAGCCCGCTCCCACAGGTTTACCACTGCTCTTGAGGGCAGTGTCGTACCTGTAGGAGCGGGCTTGTCCCGCGAAGAGGCCGGCAAATACAGCACAAAAAAAGGGGAGCATCCGCCCCCCAGAGGTTAACCGCTTGTAGATGAGGGCTTATCTCAGCCTTCGATCTCGATCAGGATCTCACCCGGCGTCACGCGATCGCCCTTGGCCACATGGATGGCCACGACCTTGCCGGCGATGGCCGCCTGCACTTCGGTTTCCATCTTCATGGCCTCGGTGATCAGCACGGCCTGGCCAGCCTTGACCACGTCACCTTCCTTGACCAGTACATCGACGATGTTGCCTGGCATGTTGGTGCTGACGTGGCCTGGATCGGTGGCTTGCTTGCGCTTGCTGCCGCCGCCGACGAACTCGTTGAGTGGCTCGAACACCACTTCTTCCGGCATGCCGTCGATAGACAGGTAGAAGTGGCGCTTGCCTTCAGCCTTCACACCCACGCCGGTGATGTCGACGCGGTAGGTTTCGCCGTGCACGTCGATGACGAATTCGGTCGGTACGCCTTCGCCGCCTGGCGCAGAAACGGCGCCAGCCTCCGGAATCGGCAACAGGGCTTCCGGGGTGAGGGTACCGGCTTCGCGTTCTTCGAGGAACTTGCGGCCAATGTCCGGGAACATGGCAAAAGTCAGCACGTCTTCTTCACTGCGGGCCAGGGCGCCGATGTCGTTACGCAGCTTGGCCATCTCTGGCTTCAGCAGGTCGGCCGGGCGCACGTCGATCACTTCTTCGCTGCCGATGGCCTGGCGGCGCAGCTGCTCGTTGACCACACCCGGGGCCTTGCCGTAACCGCCTTGCAGGTACAGCTTCACTTCGTTGGTGATGGTCTTGTAGCGCTCACCGGCCAGCACGTTGAAGAACGCCTGGGTGCCGACGATCTGCGAGGTCGGCGTCACCAGCGGCGGGAAGCCGAGGTCTTCACGCACACGCGGGATCTCTGCCAGCACTTCGTTCATGCGGTTGAGCGCGCCCTGTTCCTTGAGCTGGTTGGCCAGGTTGGAAATCATCCCGCCGGGCACCTGGTTGACCTGCACGCGGGTGTCCACGGCGGTGAACTCGCTTTCGAACTGGTGGTACTTCTTGCGCACGGCGTAGAAGTACAAGCCGATTTCCTGCAGCAGCTCCAGGTCCAGGCCGGTGTCGAACTCGCTGCCCTTGAGCGCAGCAACCATCGACTCGGTACCCGGGTGGCTGGTGCCCCAGGCGAAGCTGGAGATCGCGGTGTCGATGTGGTCGGCGCCGTTTTCCACCGCTTTGAGCTGGCACATGGCGGCCAGGCCGGCGGTGTCGTGGGAGTGGATGAACACCGGCAGCGACTGCTCGGCCTTCAGCGCCTTGACCAGTTCACCAGCGGCGAATGGGGTCAGCAGGCCGGCCATGTCCTTGATTGCCACCGAGTCGCAACCCATGGCTTCCATCTGCTTGGCCTGGGCAACAAAGGCGTCGATGGTGTGCACAGGGCTGACCGTGTAGGCGATGGTGCCCTGGGCGTGCTTGCCGGCGGCCTTGACCGCTTCGATGGCCACGCGCAGGTTACGCACGTCGTTCATGGCGTCGAAGATGCGGAACACATCGATGCCATTGACTGCGGCCTTGGCGACGAAGGCTTTGACCACGTCGTCGCTGTAGTGGCGGTAGCCCAGCAGGTTCTGGCCGCGCAGCAGCATTTGCAGGCGGGTGTTGGGCAAGGCTGCGCGCAGCTTGCGCAGGCGCTCCCACGGGTCTTCCTTGAGGAAGCGCACGCAGGCGTCGAAGGTGGCGCCGCCCCAGACTTCCAGCGACCAGTAGCCGACCTTGTCGAGCTTGTCGCAGATCGGCAGCATGTCTTCGGTACGCATGCGGGTGGCCAGCAGGGACTGGTGGGCGTCGCGCAGGATCGTGTCGGTTACGTGAATTTTCTTGGACATTATAGGGTTCCTCACAGGCCTGCGTGGGCGGCGATGGCGGCGGCGATGGCCAGGGCCAGCTCTTCGGGTTTGCGCTTGATCGAGTAGTTGGTCAGTTCAGGATGGCTTTCGACGAAGCTGGTATTGAACTGGCCGCTACGGAATTCCGGGTTGCGCAGGATTTCCTGGTAGTAGGCGGCAGTGGTCTTCACCCCTTGCACGCGCATGTCGTCCAGGGCTCGCAGGCCGCGGTCCATGGCTTCTTCCCAGGTTAACGCCCACACCACCAGTTTCAGGCACATGGAGTCGTAGAACGGCGGAATGGTGTAGCCGGTGTAGATCGCTGTATCGGTACGCACACCCGGGCCGCCGGGGGCGTAGTAACGGGTGATCTTGCCGAAGCTGGGCAGGAAGTTGTTCTTCGGGTCTTCCGCGTTGATGCGGAACTGCAACGCGTAACCGCGGTGCTGGATGTCTTCCTGCTTGACCGACAGCGGCAGGCCCGAGGCGATGCGAATCTGCTCACGGACAATGTCGATACCGGTGATTTCCTCGGTGATGGTGTGCTCCACCTGCACCCGGGTGTTCATTTCCATGAAGTACACCTCGCCATCGGCGAGCAGGAACTCCACGGTGCCGGCGTTCTCGTAGTTCACCGCCTTGGCCGCACGCACTGCCAGGTCGCCGATGTAGGCGCGCTGCTCGGGCGTGAGCTGGGGGCTTGGGGCAATTTCGATGAGCTTCTGGTTACGGCGCTGGATCGAGCAGTCGCGCTCGAACAGGTGCACCACGTTGCCGAAGCTGTCACCGAGGATCTGTGCCTCGATATGCTTGGGGTTGACGATGCACTTTTCCAGGAACACTTCGGCCGAACCAAAGGCCTTGGTGGCCTCGGAAATCACCCGTGGGAAGTTCTGTTCCAGCTCTTCACGGCTGTTGCAACGGCGAATACCGCGGCCGCCGCCACCGGAGGTGGCCTTGAGCATCACCGGGTAACCGATGCGCTCACCTTCGCTCAGGGCTTCATGAATATCGGCAACGTTGCCTTCGGTGCCCGGGGTTACCGGCACACCGGCGGCAATCATGGTGCGGCGCGCTTCGGTCTTGTCGCCCATGCGGCGAATGACGTCGGCGGCAGGGCCGATGAACTTGATCCCGCGTTCGGCGCAGATCTCTGCCAGTTCAGCGTTTTCCGACAGGAAACCATAGCCCGGGTGCAGGGCATCACAGCCGGTTTCCACAGCCAGGTTCACCAGCTTGCGCGGGTTCAGGTAACCGGCCAGCGGCTCGGCACCAATGCTGTGGGCTTCGTCGGCGCGCTTGACGTGCAAGGCGTGCCGATCGGCGTCGGAATAGATCGCTACCGAGCGTATGCCCATCTCGGCGCAGGCACGCACGATCCGAACTGCGATTTCACCTCGGTTGGCGATCAGGATTTTTTTTATCACTGGAGTCTTCCCAAAGCCGTAGGAACAGTCGAGCCGGTTCTACCGGTCGGCGTGACCAGACGTTGCTGGCCAGTCGCGTATTCACCCTAGCGCTGTGGGTCGATAAACAAAAATCAATATTTGTTAGAGGCAGTATTAGCAAAAGCTTATAGTGCGGTAACAAGGTATTGCCAAAGGGCGGGTGTAAAATGCGTAAGTCCTTGATGCGTATGACTTTACGTCAATTGCAGATCTTCAATGAGGTGTGCGATTTGCGCTCGTACAGCCGTGCGGCGGAGGAGATGTCCCTGACGCAACCCGCCGTTAGTCTACAGATCCGCCAGCTCGAAGAACTGATCGGCCAGCCGTTGTTCGAGTACGTGGGCAAAAAGCTCTACCTGACCGAAGCGGCCGAAGCCCTGCAACGTGCCAGCCGCGACATCTTCGGGCGCCTCGAGAGCCTGGACATGCAGCTGTCGGACATGCAGGGCTCATTGCAGGGGCAGCTCAAACTGGCGATCGAGTCCAGCGCCAAATACTTCGTGCCACACCTGTTCGCCGCCTTCAAGCAGCGCCACCCGGAGGTCAACCTGACCCTGACGGTGGTCAACCGGGCCCAGGCCATCCGCCGCCTTTCGGACAACCGCGACGACATCATCATCATGTCGATGGTGCCGCAGGACATGGGCCTGGAGTTTCTGCCGTTCCTCAACAACCCGATCATCGCGGTGGCACCGCCCGAGCACCCGCTGTGCAAGCTCGAGCAGCTGCGCCTTCAGGACCTGGAGCCTCATACCCTGCTGGTACGCGAGCAAGGCTCAGGCACGCGCAAGGCCTGCGAGGAGTATTTCAAAGACAAGCGCGTGCATTTCACCCAGACCCTGGAAGTGGCCTCGGCCGATGCCCAGTGCGAATGCGTGATCGCCGGCCTGGGGATTGCCCTGCTGACGCGCCATGCGGTCAACCTGGAGCTGGCCACCGGTGCGCTGAAGGAGTTACCGGTGGAAGAGCTGCCGCTGTACCGCAGCTGGTGCGTGGTGCAGTCCAAGGCCAAGCGGCAGTCGCCGGTGGCCTTGGCGTTTCTGGCGTTCATCCGCAGCGAACGTGCGTTGATCAGTGCGCTGGTTGAGCGTTTTTCGGGGAAGTTGCCCCTGAAGACTGCCACACTGTAAGTGCTTGCAACTCGGGATAGTCCACCAACTCGCGCAACAGTTGACGTTGGTCGCAATAGGTCTCGATCGCGCGGCGGTATTCCATGCGGCGCTGATCCTTTTCCTGCTGCTTGCGAGCTTTGGCGTTGGGTTGGTAGATACCGTCGTGGTCACGTGCCATTGCCTGTCTCCCAGATAGGATGCGGGAGTTTCAGACTGGCTTTGAAGGTTTACGGTTTGGCTGTGGAATGGTGACAAAACAGTTAAATCTGCTTCGCCTATGCTGGCCCTTTCGCGGGTAAACCCGCTCCCACAGGGAGAGCGCCGACTTCAAGAGGTGCGCAGTACCCGCGAAAGGGCCTGCGCTGACAAAGAAAATCAGTCGTCTGTAGCCTTGATCGACTTGGGCGACAAACGCAGGCTGCGCAAGCTGCGCTTTACGCTTTTCAGGTGGTTGACCAGGCTCGGGCCGCGCGCCATGGCCACGCCCATGGCCAGCACGTCGATCACCACCAGGTGAGCGATACGCGAGGTCAGCGGGGTGTAGATTTCGGTGTCTTCGTGCACGTCGATCGCCAGGTTCACGGTCGACAGCTCGGCCAGCGGCGTCTGGCTTGGGCACAGGGTAATCAGGTTGGCACCGCTCTCACGCACCAGGTTGGCGGTGATCAGCAGGTCCTTGGAACGGCCCGACTGGGAAATGCACACCGCTACATCGCCAGGCCTCAAGGTTACTGCCGACATCGCCTGCATGTGCGGGTCGGAATACGCGGCCGCACTGAGCAGCAGGCGGAAGAACTTGTGCTGGGCGTCCGCCGCGACCGCGCCGGATGCACCAAAGCCATAGAACTCCACACGCTGCGCCTGAGCCATGGCGCTCACGGCCTGTTGCAGCGCATGCGGGTCGAGGTGCTCGCGCACTTCCATCAACGTATGCAGGGTGGTGTCGAAAATCTTCAGGCTGTAGTCGGCAACCGAGTCATCTTCATGGATGGCAAACTGCCCAAAACTGGCCCCGGCGGCCAGGCTTTGCGCCAGTTTCAACTTCAGGTCCTGGAAGCCCGAGCAACCGATGGCCCGGCAAAAACGCACGATGGTCGGTTCGCTGATACCCACGCTGTGCGCCAGGTCGGCCATGGAGCTGTGCATGACCGCAGCCGGGTCGAGCAGCACGTGGTCGGCCACTTTGAGTTCCGATTTGCGCAGCAGGTGGCGCGATTGGGCGATATGTTGCAACAGATTCACGGGCTGGACTCGGTTATGATCGACTGGCCGGGTTGTAGCTTTCTTGTAGTTATACTACATGGACGCCAACCCGCCCAGTTAAACGAACGTGGAGAGTGGCGGTTTGACTATTCCTTGCGACATTCTGGTGTTCGGTGGCACCGGCGATCTGGCCCTGCACAAACTCCTCCCGGCGCTCTATCACTTGTATCGCGAGGCGCGCCTGAACAACGCGGTACGCATCATCGCCCTCGCCCGCCGCAACATAAGCCGTAACGAATACCTCAAGCTCGCAGAACGCCATTGCCGGGCTCAGATTGCCCGCAATGACTTCGACGAAGACGTATGGCAACGCTTTGCCGCGCGCCTCGACTACTTCGCCATGGATGCATCGCAAAGCGCCGACTTCGGCCGCCTGGCGCGCTACCTGGGCGAACCTGGCGGGCTGACGCGCATTTTCTACCTGGCCACCGCTCCCAACCTGTTCGTGCCGATTGCCAACCACCTGCGTAACGCAGGCCTGGCCGACCCCGAAGCGCGCATCGTGCTGGAAAAGCCGATTGGTCACTCGCTGGCCTCGGCCACCGCCATCAACGAAGCGATTGGCGCAGTGTTCGACGAAAACCAGGTATTTCGCATTGACCACTACCTGGGCAAGGAGACCGTGCAGAACCTGATGGCTCTGCGCTTCGCCAACGCCCTGCTTGAGCCGGTGTGGCGCAACAATCAGGTCGACCACGTACAGATCAGCGTTTGCGAAACCTTGGGGGTAGAGAACCGCGGCGGCTACTACGACCGCGCCGGGGCAACCCGCGACATGTTGCAAAACCACCTGCTGCAGCTGCTGTGCCTGGTGGCCATGGAGCCGCCTGCACAGTTCGAGGCTGAAGCGGTGCGCGACGAAAAGGTAAAGGTGCTGCGGGCCCTCAAGCCGATCACCGGCCAGGACGTGCAGGACAAGACCGTGCGCGGCCAGTACGGTGCCGGGCATATCGGCGGCCAGGAGGTGCCGGCCTATTACTTCGAAAAGGACGTCGACAACGACAGCGATACCGAAACCTTCGTGGCCATCGAAGCGCACATCGACAACTGGCGCTGGGCAGGTGTGCCCTTCTACCTGCGCACCGGCAAGCGCATGGCACGGCGCTCGTCGCAGATCGTCATTCAGTTCAAGCCGGTGCCCCACGAGCTGTTCAGCGGTGGCCAGGTCAACCAGCTGTTGATACAGCTGCAACCGGATGAACGCATCAGCCTGCGCATGAGGACCAAGAGCCCAGGCAGGGGCATGCGGCTGGAACCGGTCGAACTAGACCTGAACCTGGCTCAGGTATTCAGCCAGACCCGCCGCTGGGAAGCTTACGAACGGCTGCTTCTGGACATCGTGGAGGGTGATTCGACACTGTTCATGCGCCGTGATGAAGTAGAGGCGGCCTGGCACTGGGTCGACCCGGTAATCAAGGGTTGGCAGGAACACTTTCAGGCGCCACGCCACTACGCCGCCGGCAGCAATGGCCCGGAACAGGCCGTTAGCCTGCTGGCCAGGCATGGCAGGCATTGGTACAGCTGAAGCGCTTCGCTCTGCTTTGCCGGTAGGTGCTGCAAGCAATCTGTCGTTCGGAAGGTGCACACCGCGCTTTCCAGGACAGGAGTTTTACCATGATCATCGAATGCAAAGACTGGCAAGCCCAGCACGACAAAATGCCACCAGGCACTCGCCTGCGGGTGAACGGGACCATCACCGTAAGCCACCCAGGCATAGTGCCGGTACTGGTCAAGCGCAGAAGGCAGGACAAGTCCTTTGCACTGGCCCTGGAGCTTGAACTGCAGCAACAGGACGGTAACTTCACACAGGTTGTGTGCGACAAGGCAGTGACGTTCGAAACGCAAGACGAGCACGGCCTGATCCCGAGGGTGGACATTATCCACGACGGTAAACTGATCGCCTGCATCACCGACATCGTGGAAACCCATTGATGTAGACACGGTGGTTACTGCAGGCGGATGGCCTGCAGTGGCCGCTTTGCAGGCCTTGCAGGGTGAATATTCATACAGTGCCATTTACCCTTCCCCTGCTGCGCCCTAGAATGGCCCGATGCACACAGATGACCTCTCCCTCCTGCTGAACTCCCTCAACGATGCTCAACGCCAGGCCGTCGCGGCCAAGCTCGGGCGTCAACTGGTGCTTGCTGGCGCCGGCTCCGGTAAAACCCGCGTGCTGGTGCACCGCATCGCCTGGCTGATCCAGGTGGAGCAAGCATCGCCGCACTCGATCCTGTCGGTGACGTTCACCAACAAGGCGGCGGCAGAAATGCGCCATCGGATCGAGCAACTGCTGGGGATCAACCCGGCAGGCATGTGGGTCGGCACCTTCCACGGCCTGGCCCATCGCCTGCTGCGGGCCCACTGGCAGGAAGCGCGGCTGGTGCAGAACTTCCAGATCCTCGACAGCGATGACCAGCAGCGCCTGATCAAGCGGGTCATGCGCGAGTTGGGCCTGGACGAGCAGAAGTGGCCGGCACGCCAGGCCCAGTGGTTCATCAACGGGCAGAAGGACGAAGGCCTGCGCCCGCAGCATATACAGGCGGGGGGCGACCTGTTCCTGGCGACCATGCGCGAGGTGTATACCGCCTACGAACAGGCCTGTGAGCGCGCCGGGGTCATCGACTTCTCCGAACTGTTGCTGCGTGCACTGGACTTGTGGCGCGACCACCCGGGCCTGCTTGAGCACTACCAGCGGCGCTTCCAGCATGTGCTGGTAGACGAGTTCCAGGACACCAACGCCGTGCAGTACGCCTGGCTGCGCCTGCTGGCGCGCGGTGGTGCCAGCCTGATGGCGGTGGGCGACGACGACCAGTCTATCTACGGCTGGCGCGGTGCCAAGATCGAGAACATTCACCAGTACACCGCCGACTTCCCTGACGCCGAAATGATCCGCCTGGAGCAGAACTACCGCTCCACCGGCGGCATCCTCAAGGCCGCCAACGCCCTGATCGTCAACAACAGCGGGCGCCTGGGCAAAGAACTGTGGACCGACATGGGCGAAGGCGAACCGCTGACCCTGTACGCGGCCTACAACGAACACGACGAAGCGCGCTACGTGGTGGAAACCATCGAAAGCCTGGTCAAACAGGGCAATGCGCGCAACGAAATCGCCATCCTGTACCGCTCCAACGCCCAATCGCGGGTGCTGGAAGAAGCCCTGCTGCGCGAGCGTATCCCCTACCGTATCTATGGTGGCCAGCGCTTCTTCGAACGCGCCGAAATCAAGAACGCCATGGCTTACCTGCGGCTGATCGAAGGGCGTGGCAACGATGCAGCCCTGGAGCGGGTGATCAACGTGCCGCCACGCGGCATTGGCGAGAAAACCGTCGAAGCCATCCGCGAGCATGCCCGCCACAGCCAGGTGTCGATGTGGGAAGCCATGTGCCAGCTGCTGGCTGCCAAGGCCCTGAAGGGCCGCGCCGCCAGCGCCCTGGGTGCCTTCATCGAGCTGATCGAGGGGTTGGCCACCAAGGTCACGGACATGCCGCTGCATACCATGACCCAGACCACCATCGAGCAGTCCGGGCTGATTACCTATCACCAGGAAGAAAAGGGTGAAAAGGGCCAGGCACGGGTAGAAAACCTTGAGGAACTGGTCAGCGCGGCGCGCAATTTCGAGTCCACCGACGAAGACGCCGATCTTTCGCCGCTTTCGGCCTTCCTCGGCCATGCCTCGCTCGAAGCCGGCGATACCCAGGCCGACGAACACGAAGACAGCGTCCAGCTGATGACCTTGCACAGCGCCAAGGGCCTGGAGTTCCCGTATGTATTCCTGGTGGGCATGGAAGAAGGCCTGTTCCCGCACAAGATGAGCCTGGAAGAACCCGGCCGCCTGGAAGAGGAACGCCGCCTGGCCTATGTGGGGATTACCCGCGCCATGCGCCAGCTGGTCATGACCTACGCCGAAACTCGTCGCCTGTATGGCAGCGAGACCTACAACAAGGTGTCGCGTTTCGTACGTGAAATTCCGGCAGGCCTGATTCAGGAAGTGCGCCTGTCCAACAGTGTCAGCCGCCCGTTCAGTGGGGCCAAGACAGCCACCAACAGCAACCTGTTCGCCAATGCCAACATTCCGCAGACGGCGTTCAACCTCGGTCAGCGTGTGCAACATGCGGTATTTGGCGAAGGCGTGATCCTCAACTTCGAGGGTTCGGGCGCCCAGGCACGGGTGCAGGTGAACTTTGCCGAAGGCAGCAAGTGGCTGATGCTGGGGTATGCCAAGCTTGAGGCCATCTGAAGAACCAGGCCGCCCTGCCGGGGGGCCTTGTAACATTCAGGCAAAAGCTCGAAACACTATGTCGCTGGTCATGTGCCCGGGAACCTGTGCACCATGACGCGCGTGCAATCCACAACAGGGGATATCCCACTTATGCAACGTTTTCTTAGCATCGCACTGGCGCTCTGCGTTGGCCTGACGCTGAGCCTGGACGCCAACGCCAAGCGTTTCGGCGGCGGCAAGAGCTCGGGCTCCGCGCCTATCCACCAGACCCGCCAGGCTACGCCAACCACGCCTGCCGCCGCACCGGCTGCCGCACCTGGTCGTGCAGCTCCGGCCGCCAGCGGTGCTTCGCGCTGGCTGGGCCCACTGGCCGGCCTGGCCGCCGGTGGTCTGCTGGCGTCCATGTTCATGGGCGACGGTTTCGAAGGCTTCCAGATCATGGACTTCCTGATCGTGGCGCTGATCGCCTTCCTGGTGTTCCGCTTCATTGCCGCACGCCGCCGCCAGCAGCAGCCGCAAGTGGCCATGCCAGGCCATGCGCCGATGCAGCGTGAAGCTCACAACCAGCCTGCACAGCCATCGGTGTTTGGTGGTTCGGCCGCACCTGCCGCCGCCGCCCCGGTGATCAACGCCCCGGCCTGGTTCAACGAGCAAAGCTTCCTGGCTGCTGCCCGTAACCACTTCCAGTCGCTGCAGCAGCACTGGGATGCCAACGAAATGGACAAGATCACCGAGTTCGTTACCCCGCAAATGCTCGAGTTCCTCAAGCGTGAGCGTGCTGAACTGGGTGACGGCTTCCAGTCCACCTATATCGACAACCTCGAAGTACAGCTGGACGGTATCGACGACCGCGCCGACCGTACAGACGCCACCTTGACCTTCCGCGGCGTGTCGAAAAACTCGCGCTTCGACCAGGGCGAGGCGTTCAGCGAAAGCTGGCACATGGTTCGCGCCCCAGGCGAAAACCAGCCTTGGCTGGTCGCCGGTATCCGTCAAAACGGCTAACCGCTGCGTGCTGCACAAAAAAACCCCGGGCCTGTCCCGGGGTTTTTGCTTTTGCCAGAGTGGCCTACTAGGGTATAACGCGCAGCGTTGTCATCTAGGTCAGAGGAAGTGAACCGTGGAAGAAGTGATCGAACAACTCCGTGAAGCCAATCAGCCAGTGCCGGTGCCCCTTGAGCTTCCCGACGAGGACCAGTTGGTCGAAATCGAAGAAGAGCTGTTCATCAACATACCGTTCGTGTTCAAAGAGTTTCTACTGACCGTCAGCGACGTGGTGTATGGCTCGCTGGAGCCGGTGACTGTCACCGACCCACAATCGCACACCTACCTGCCCGACGTCGCCGCCAACGCCTGGGATGCCGGCGTGCCGCGTGACCTGATTCCGCTGTGCCAGGACGGCGACAACTACTACTGCGTAGAAGAAGACGGCACCGTGGTGCTGTGGGATGCAGAAGAGGAAATCGCCGGTGAAGACAGCTGGGAATCGGTGTGGCACTGGGCGCGGGATGTCTGGCTGGAGAGCTGATTTCAATCTCTGCAGCGCCTGTGCGATACCTGTGGGAGCGGCAAGCCTGCGAAGAGGCCGGTGCAAGCACAGGAAAATTTATGGCCCAGTGCCATCAATGTAGCTAGAATCGCCAGGCTTTCTGCGCCTGGCGACATTGCTACCGCTCCATCCCCTCGGACGACGATGAAATCTTGCGCAGGGAGCATTGCTCCCTTCAGTGCGTATTCTCGCGACTGTTTTCCAGCGTCTCCAGCAAGGCAATCTGCATGCGCGTATGCACGCGGATGAACCAGCGCCACAACAAGGCCACCACCACCGCGGCCACCACGGCAATGACCAGCAGTAACTCGCTGGTGGGCAGAATGCTTGCCGACAATGCCGACAGCAGCAGGAAAATCACCAGCAGCGACAACAGCGGGATAACCTCGGCGATCACGCGGCGCACACGCTGGGTATGCCGCCCGGCCATTTCCGGCTTCACGCCCATTTCTGCCAGCAGCATCGACAGTGCCTTGAGCTTGCGATAGGCCGCGATCAGGAACGGCAGCGACAGCAGCAACGCCGCCCCCCAGATAACCGCCTTCTGTTGGCTGGCGTCGCTGACCCACTCGCTGAGCCAGTTGCCGATCCGCTCTGCAAAGTACCCACCACTGAAGAAGATGGCGATCACCAGCGCCAGGTTCACCCCCACCTGCAACAGGATACGGCGGATCATCGCCGCCAGCATGGCGCTCTCGCCCTGCGGCTGGATGTTGCGCAACCACTCGCCATACAACGAAAGCACCCGCGCCAGGCGGCTGGGCACAACATTGCCAAGCTTCTGCGACAGCGGGTCGGCCGCACGGATCAGATAAGGCGTCAGCAGCGTGGTAATTGCCGATACTGCGACCGCGACCGGGTAAAGGAAGTCGCTGGTCACCTGCAAGGTCATGCCCAGCGCGGCGATGATGAATGAAAACTCGCCAATCTGCGAAAGGCCCATGCCCACCCGCAGCGATGTCCGCCCGTCATTACCCGCAATGAACGCCCCCATGCCACAGGAGAGCATTTTGCCCAGTACCACCGCCAGGGTGATGACCACGATTGGCCAGGCGTAATCGACGAGCACTTGAGGGTCGATCATAAGGCCGATGGCGACGAAGAAGATGGCGCTGAACAGGTCGCGGACCGGCTCGATCAGCCGTTCGATCTTCAGCAACTGGCGTGATTCGGCCATGATCGCGCCAATCAGGAAAGCGCCCAGCACCATGCTGTATTCCAGCTTCACCACCAACAGGCAGAAGCCGAAGCACAGGCCAAGCACGGTGATCAGCAGCATTTCGTTGCTTTCGAACTTGGCCACGTAGGCCAGCAGCCGCGGCACCAGCAGGATGCCGATGACCAAGGCAACGATCATGAACAGCGACAGCTTGCCCACCGTGGAGAACACTTCGCCCGAGCTGACCGTGCCGCTGACAGCGATGCCGGACAACAGCGCGATTATGCCGATACCGAGGATGTCCTCCACGATGAGCACGCCGAAGATCAACTGGGCAAAGCGCTCGTTCTTCATCTTCAGGTCATTCAGTGCCTTGACGATGATGGTGGTCGAGGAAATGGCCAGGATAGCGCCGAGGAATAGCGAATCCATGGTGTTCCAGCCGAACCAGCGGCCAATCTCGAAGCCGATCCAGATCATCAGCACGATTTCCAGGAACGCCGCGATGAACGCCGTGGCGCCAACCTTGAACAGCTTGCGCAGGCTGAATTCGAGCCCCAGGCAGAACATCAGGAAGATCACCCCCAGTTCGGCAAGGGTCTTGATGGTGTCTTCGTCATGGATCAGGCCGAATGGCGGGGTGTGCGGGCCAATGATGAAGCCGGCGACAATATAGCCCAGCACCACGGGCTGCTTTAGGCGGTGAAAGAGAATGGTGACCACGCCCGCGACCATCATGATGACTCCCAGGTCCTGGATAAAGCTGATGGCATGCATGGCGTGATACTCCTTTTCTCGTCTTTTTATGGATGCCTGGGCAGACCGCTCCTCTGCCAAGGCAAACCCGAGCGAGCAGCAAGTACATACTGTATTGAATGCAGGAAAGCCCATGTTGCATGGGCGTACTCAGGTTAACATCGCACCCGGCCGCAAAAAGCCGGTGCAATATGCAGAAACAGATCGGCTGGAAAAGCGCCGCTGATGGCATGATCAGCGTGACGATGGCGCGTCAGCCAACGTCCCGTATCAACAAGGCAAATTCAAAAGAGGGGAACAGAAGTGTCAGCAGATAACGCCCCCCATTCGCCCGATTCAGCGCAACCTCACCGTGAGCACACTATGGAACCTGGAAACGCCCAGCTGAGCATGACCGTCCTGATGACCCCGGACATGGCCAACTTTTCTGGCAACGTACATGGCGGCACCCTGCTCAAGTACCTCGACGAAGTGGCCTATGCGTGTGCCAGCCGCTACGCCGGTAGCTATGTGGTGACCCTGTCGGTTGACCAGGTCATCTTCCGCGAGCCCGTGCACGTGGGTGAACTGGTGACCTTCCTGGCGTCGGTCAACTACACCGGCAACACCTCGATGGAAGTCGGCATCAAAGTGGTGACCGAGAACATCCGCGAGCGCTCGGTGCGCCATTCCAACAGCTGCTTCTTCACCATGGTCGCGGTCGACGACAATCGCCGCCCGGTGCCGGTGCCGCCGCGCCAGCCGCACAGCAGCGAAGAAAAGCGCCGCTTCCTGCAAGGCCAGCAGCGTCGCCAGATCCGCCAGGAGCTGGAAAAGCGCTACCAGGACCTGAAAACCGACGCGAACTAAAGCGCCAGCACCTGCGCCTCGAAGCGCACCCGCGGGTGGGCGATGCGATCCTGAGCCCGTACCAGCTGCAGTTCGTAGCTGGCGCAGGCCTGGGTTTCCAGCAGCACTTCATGCACGGCTGCAGCGGTGAATTCGAACGCCTGCACCCAGCTGTCGCCGAGCAGCACGCGGGCCAGGAACAAACCTGAGGTCAGGTCACCCACCCCCACCGGCTGACGCGGGAACGCCAGCAGCGGGCGGCGCAGGTGCCAGCTTTGCTCGGCGGTCACCAGCAGCATTTCAAACTGGTCTTCGGCCCGCCCGGGGTAAACCAGGTGCTTGACCAGTACCACCTGCGGCCCACGCTGCAACAGGCTGCGCGCCATGCTCACGCAATCCTCCAGCGACTGCGCGCGGCGCCCACAGAAGCTGTCCAGCTCCAGCTGGTTGGGGCACAGAATGTCGGCCCGGGCCGCCGCCTCGTCAAGCAGGAACTCGCTGACCTCCGGTGGCACGATGCAGCCCTTCTCCGGGTGCCCCATGACCGGGTCACACAAGTACAAAGCCTTCGGGTTTACCGCCCTGATCCGCTCGACACCCGCCAGGATAGCCCGCCCCTGCTCGGCACTGCCCAGGTAGCCGGACAGCACCGCATCGCAGTGACCCAGTTCGCCAATGTTGGAAATACCTTCCACCAACGCTGGAATTTGCGCCGGGGCAAGCACTTCACCCGCCCACTGGCCATACTGTGTGTGATTGGAGAACTGCACGGTATTGAGTGGCCAGACATTGACCCCGATACGCTGCATGGGAAACACCGCGGCGCTGTTGCCGGCGTGGCCGAACACCACATGGGACTGGATGGCGAGCAGGTGCGGGGTACGTTTCATGCGGGGGTTTCCAAAGCTGTTTCAAGGATTGTGCGCAGCGCAGTATGAACTCGATTGCCACCTGTACGACAGGCCAGGGACGCAGTTAAGCTGGATCTACCTGTTTGGAGCATATGCAAATGTTGACCCTGGAGAACGTCCTCGTCCTGATGCTGGTAGCCACGGCAGGCGCCTGGTTGTGGCACAACCATGGGTTGCGCGAAAAAGCCCTGGAAAGGGTCAAACAGCACTGCGCCAAGCTCGACCTGGAGCTGCTCGACGATGCTGTCGCACTCAAGCGCATCGCCTTTGTCCGTGATGCCAATGGCCGCAAGCGCCTGGCACGCATTTATGCCTTCGAGTTCACCGTCACTGGCGAGCAACGCCACCCCGGTACCGTGACCCAGTTCGGCGCGCACAGCGTGCAGATCGAGCTGGCGCCCTACCCGTTCGAAATCAAGACCCCGCCACGCACCGATAACGTCATCGAGATGCAGCAGTGGCGCCAGGAACACAATCGCTGGCGCAACTGATCAGCTGACGCGGCATTCGCTCAACCCCGCTTGCAGTGTGGGTTGCGATTGCGGCTGATCAAAAATCAGCTCGATGCGGCTGTCCCTGCGCCAGTCACTGGTCTGCCACACGGGCATGTCACCATTGAGCCCATTGAATGACTGCCATCCTTCGACGCTGTGGATAACCCCTTTGGCACGCCGCCATGGCCAGGTGCGTAAGAACGCCTGTAGCCGCTGTGGATAAAACTGCTGTGCGGGATGCCAGCGCCAGCCAATGCTCCAACCTCCCTCCCCCTCCTGGGCAAGACAGATCGGCTGGCTGGGGTCTGTCCACAATATTGTTGGGGCACTCCCAAGATTGTCGACAATCTGGTTTTCCTCAAATGGGCTGTCGACAATCTGTAGGAGGGCGCCAGGAAGGCTTGATAACGGTACCTGACCCTGTACCGACCACATCACGTTCTTGTCGTTAAATTTATTAGTTATCAACAACTTAGATTTTTCATCCACAGCCTCTGACTTGTTGAAAACCACGTATTCAGACGCGTTGAAAGCCTGCTGTTGGGCCTCCGGAAGCGGCTCGTTTCGCGCCATGGATTGCGCATCGACAACCATCAACAACGGCTGAATTGTCAGCACTCCAGTCCACGGAGCCTGTTTCAGCTGAGCAAGCAGCTGCAACGGGTGACCCAGACCAGACGGCTCGATAAACAGCCGGTCAGGCCGGGATTTGCGCAACAACCGGCCCAGGCCCACCTGAAACGGCATGCCGTTGACACAACACAGGCAGCCCCCTGCAACCTCGCCAATGGTGATGCCGTCCTCGTCACGGCTGAGCAAGGCCGCATCCAGGCCAACCAGGCCGAATTCGTTGATCAATACCGCCCAGCGTTCGTTGCCTGGGCGCTGGGCCAGCAGATGGCGGATCAGGGTGGTCTTGCCGGCGCCCAGTGGGCCGGCAATCACATGGGTAGGTATGTTCTGCAGCATGGGATGGCTTCAGGCGGGGTGATGGCTCACTATGCGCCGTCAGGCCAGCCAGTCAAGGCTGAGCAGCAGGCGCCCCTGCTGGCCCGAGGGCGAGCGGTGCACCAGGCCTGCACCTTCGTTGCCCTGCCACTTCTCGCCCTTGAGTACGGCCACTTCACCCACGCTCAGATGCTGAATGTTATCCACAGGTGGTAGGGATGTGAGTAACTCACGGCGCGGGCTCTGATCCTCTCGCAACCACTCGCTACCCGGCCCCGCGTAGGTAGTGAGCAGCCGCAACGGAACGTTATCCACATGGAAGCGCGGGCACATGGGCCCAGCCAGTACCCGCAGACGCAAACCCACCCGCCGCGCGCCAACCAGGCAGGTGTACGCCCCCACCAACCAGGCCACATCGGCCACGAATGCTTCGTAACCGTGCAAGTCCGCCGCTTCGCGCAGCAAATCCGACAAAACCGGCAGGTGCCGCTCGTCCACATCGATCACGCGCTGATCAGCCAAGGTTTGCCCTAGGCTGACAACCACCTCGGCGAAATCCTCCAGCTGCGGCGGCAAGCGCCGGCGCCACACCGCCATGTTCACGCCGTCCTGCAAAACGTCAGTCAACACCAGCGGCGTTTCGCCAAACACCTGAAAGATATCCACAGCCTTGCGCGCCGGGTTCATGCTGCAGACTCCTGGTGCCAAGGGCCAAATGGATCGGGCATACGCAACCAGCCCATGTGCCCCAAATCCATTTCATCATCTGTCAACAGGCACGCATCAAGGGCTGTGGATAATTTTTTGAAGTCAATATTCTGCCCGATGAACACCAGTTCCTGCCGGCAGTCACCGGTCTCGGCGGCCCAGTGCTTCAATATCTCGGCAGTGTTATCCACATCCTGTGGCCACTGCTCGCGCGGTACGAAACGCCACCAACGGCCCGCCAGGCCGTGGCGCATCATGCCACCTGCCTGGGACCAGCTCCCGGCTTCCTGGTACTTGCTGGCCAACCAGAAAAAACCCTTCGAACGCAGCAGCCGACCATTGCTCCAAGGCTTGTGGATAAAGTCAAAAAAGCGTTGTGGATGAAGCGGCCGCCGGGCCTGCCAGGTCGTGGCCGCAATACCATACTCTTCAGTCTCTGGCACATGCTCGCCACGCAACTCTTGCAACCAGCCAGGCGCTTGGGCAGCCTGGTCGAAGTCGAACAGGCCCGTGTCCAGGATACGCGCCAGCGGCACCTGACCCATGACCATAGGCACGATCTGCGCCCGGGCGTTAAGGCTGCGCAAAATGGCCATGAGTTCTTCGCGCTCGTGCTGGCTGATCAGGTCGATTTTGCTCAGCAACAGCACATCGGCGAACTCCACCTGCTCGATCAGCAGATCACTGATCGACCGCTCGTCCTCTTCACCTAAGGTTTCACCACGGCTGGCCAGGCTGTCTGCTGCCTGGTAATCGCGTAAAAAATTCAGGCCATCGACCACAGTGACCATGGTGTCCAGGCGCGCCATGTCGGAAAGGCTGCGGCCCTGCTCGTCGCGAAAGGTGAACGTCTCGGCAACCGGCAGCGGCTCCGAGATACCGGTGGACTCGATGAGCAAATAATCGAAGCGCCCTTCTTCGGCCAGCCGCGCCACCTCTTCGAGCAGGTCTTCACGCAGTGTGCAGCAAATGCAGCCGTTGCTCATTTCGACCAGTTTCTCTTCAGCGCGGTTGAGGCTGACGTTGCGCTGCACCTCGCTGGCGTCGATGTTGATTTCACTCATGTCGTTGACGATGACCGCGACCCGCAGGTTGTCGCGGTTACGCAGCACATGGTTGAGCAAAGTGCTCTTGCCGGCGCCAAGGAAGCCAGACAGCACGGTGACAGGGAGACGATTGGACATGGCGAAACCTCTTCAGGCGAGCGCATTCGAAACGATGCATTGCACAATGTTATAAAGTAACAATACAATTTCGCCAAGCCGTTCTCGACGGACGAGTATTCACCGGGGATGAAAAATGAATCTGCCACGCGCCATGGTGTTGCTGCTGCTCACCATGCCCACTTCGCTGTTCGCCATGCCGAAGAGCAGCATGTTGGCGGTGTGTACACGCAGCGCGACACTGCTTGCCTGCCAGGACGGTAAGGGCAGTTATTACAGCGTGCGCAGCGAAGGCAGTACGTTCTACCTGCGCGGCTACGACTTCAGCAGCCGGCGCCTGTGGGCACAAACCAACAGCCGCTATGGCACGTTGACTTTTTTCACCGGCCTGGCCAGCGATGGCGAAGCCTGGGTGGGTTACAGCCGTCGCGTTGGCTGGACCACCCTGAACCGCGTATCCAGCTCCAGTGGGCAGCGCTTCAAGCTGCATTGCAGCTTGATCGGCGGTTGCCACTGATTGCCCCTTTTTGTTTGGAAAGCCAGATGACCCAGCTCAAGCTCCCCGACATCGCAGCACAAACCCTGGAGTACACCTTGCCTTTGGACTGGGTGGGCATGTGCGGGATCGCCGTGCCTCTGCAATTCGAAGGGCGCACCGTAGCTGCCAAAGTGGACGCAGGGGTAAGCCTGGTGGATGGCAGTTCACGCGGTATCCATATGTCTCGGCTTTACCTTGCCCTGGGGGCGTTAGAACATCAGCCACTCTCTGTGCTGGCAATCAGGCAGCTATTGGCGGATTTCTTGAGCAGCCATGAAGGCCTTTCCTCTGCCGCCTACTTGCGCCTCAGCTTCGAGCATCTGCTGAAAAGGCCGGCCTTGATCAGCCCATTGGCAGGCTGGAAAAGCTATGCCGTAACGGTCGATGCAAGGATAGAAAATGAAATGTTCCACGTGGAACTATCTGTTTCCGTCCCTTACTCCTCGACCTGCCCATGCTCCGCTGCACTTGCACGGCAGCTGATTCAGCAGCAGTTCCTGGACGATTTCAGCGAGGAGCAGGTCGAAAAATCCGCTGTGTTGCAGTGGCTTGGTAGCGCCGAAGGTATTGTGGCGACGCCCCACAGCCAACGAAGTACCGCGCACATCCAGGTACGGCTGTGCAGCAATCAGCACGTTTTACCCGTCACCGAGCTGATCAACTGCATTGAGACAAGCTTGGGGACAGCTGTGCAGACCGCGGTGAAACGTGCGGACGAGCAAGCCTTCGCCTTGGCCAACGGGCAAAACCTGATGTTCTGCGAAGACGCCGCACGACGCCTGCACAAGGCGCTTCGGCAAAAGGAATGGAGCACGGCCTTCAAGCTGCGCGTGGAACATGCAGAAAGCCTGCATGCCCACGACGCCGTCGCCACCAGCCAATGGCAATGGGACGTCAGGTGCGCGGTTTGACCGTGCCGCAGTCATTGCTCAGCCACACCGCACGGGTGTTCATGCTGCCTTGCTGCTGCACACCCGAAGCGTTGAAGGTACCACTAACCTGCGTGGTGAATTCCCGGTCACTGAGGAAGGTGGCCTGGCCAGTGCCCTGTGCCTTGGGGCAGCTGAACTGAAACTTCCACACATTACCGGTACGGTCGGTAATCTTCTGGGTGCAGCCAGACTTCGGGTCCTGCAGCGGGATGTCGTTGGTTGCCACCTGCTCTGGCGTCAGGCACGAACGCACGCCGTTACCACCAACCGTCACCCCTTGTTTGGCCAACACCCCTTCCATCATCGCGCGCTGCTCTGGCGGCAGGTTTTTCAACTGGCCGAGCATGAACTGCATGTCGGGTAACGGCTTGCCATCGACCTGCATGTTGCTGGTAGTCAGCTCCCACAAACCTGGTTGCAGCACCTGGGCATGCACCAGCGGGCTGCTCATGGCCAGGGCCAACGCCAACAGTGGCAGACGAATCTTCATGGACGATCGCTCCTGAAAAAACCGGCCAAG
Organism: Pseudomonas putida S13.1.2; assembly: GCF_000498395.2. Classification (NCBI taxonomy): domain Bacteria; kingdom Pseudomonadati; phylum Pseudomonadota; class Gammaproteobacteria; order Pseudomonadales; family Pseudomonadaceae; genus Pseudomonas; species Pseudomonas putida. Next base: position 5,110,570 of record NZ_CP010979.1, on the reverse strand, counting down.
CGGGCCGGGCTGAACCTTGGACGCCAAATCCACCTTCGGGTTGCAAGGCGGACCGGGAACGTGTTCTGTTACCTCAAGTGTACTCGGCAAGCAGGATGCATATGGATTACCACAGCCCCTACTTTTTTGGTTACCTACTCGGACTGATTCACCTACTGGGTATCGTCGCCGCACTGCACGCGATCTTCACCGTGCGTACCGCCCAAGGCGCCATCGCCTGGGCCATGCCTTTGGTCTTCATCCCCTACCTTACCTTGATCCCTTACCTGATCTTCGGCGCCCGCTCGTTCTATGCCTACATCAAGGCCAGGCGGCAGGCCAACCAGGAAATGCACGTGGCCATGGCCAGTCTCAACTGGCGGCCTTGGGTGGAAGAAGCCCTAACCGCACGTGAATCAGAAAGCTACGCAGCCCTGCGCGCCATGCCCAAACTTGGGCGCATGCCCTGCCTGGCGAACAACCAGGTGAAGTTGCTGATCGATGGAAAAGCCACGTTCGATGCCATCTTCGCCGCCATCGAAAAAGCCCGGGATGTGGTGCTGGTGCAGTTCTTTATCATCCATGACGATACCTTGGGCAAGGCATTGCAACAGCTGCTGCTGCGCAAGGCTGCCGAAGGGGTACAGGTGTTCGTGCTCTATGACCGCGTGGGCAGCCATGCATTGCCAGCCAGGTACAGCCAGCAGCTGCGCGACGGTGGTGTACAGATTCATGCCTTCGCCACCCGCCGCGGTTGGTTCAACCGCTTCCAGGTAAACTTCCGCAACCATCGCAAGATCGTGGTAGTGGATGGCCTGCTGGGTTTCATCGGTGGGCACAACGTGGGTGACGAATACCTCGGTGAGCACCCTAAGCTTTCCCCTTGGCGTGACACCCATGTGCAGATCAGCGGGCCGGTGCTGGCCTGCCTGCAGGAGTCGTTTGCCGAGGACTGGTACTGGGCCACGCGCCAGCTGCCGCCGCTGATCCTGCCGGACACCTACCCGGATAACGGTGTGCTGTGCCAGGCCTTGGCCAGCGGCCCCGCCGACCCGCAGGAAACCTGCTCGTTGTTCTTCCTCGAAGCGATCCATTCCGCTACCCGACGGGTGTGGATCACCAGCCCCTACTTCATCCCGGACGAGGCAGTGTTCGCCGCCTTGCGTCTGGCGGTGCTGCGCGGGGTCGATGTGCGGGTGCTGATCCCGTCACGGCCAGACCACCGAGTGGTCTATGCCGCTTCCAGCCTGTTTGCCTTCGAAGCGGTGCGCGCGGGTGTACGCATGTTCCGCTATCAGCCGGGCTTCCTGCATCAGAAGGTGGTGCTGGTGGATGATGATGTCAGCGCGATCGGCAGTGCCAACCTGGACAACCGCTCGTTCCGTCTGAACTTCGAGATCACCCTGCTCACCGTCGACCGCAACTTCGCCGACCAGGTGGAGAAGATGCTGATCAATGACTTTGAACAGTCCCGGGAAATTACTGCGGAGGACACCCTCGACACTCATCGACTGCAGCAATTGGGGATGCGGATTGCACGGCTGATTTCGCCGATTCTTTAAGCTAAGCAGTCTGAATGTGGGAGCGGCCTTGCGGCCCTTTCGCGACACAAGGCCGCTCCCACAAAATCCGCATCTACATGTTTAGCGATACAGGTCTTCGCGCGTCCAAGGCAGATCGTGGTGGCCATCCGCATAAGGCTTCACTGCCAAGATCTGGTGCAGGTTGATCCAGCCCTTCTCAAAGGCATATGCACAACCTGCAAGGTACAGGCGCCAGATGCGCAGGGTCTTTTCCGGCACCAGCGCCGCCGCCTTGTGCAACTGGTTCTCCAGGTTTTCGCTCCAGTGGTGCAGGGTCTTGGCGTAGTGCAGGCGCAGGCTTTCCACGTCCACCACCTCCAGCCCTGCTTCACAGATGCTGGCGCTGATCATCGACAGGTGAGGCAGCTCGCCATGGGGGAACACATAGCGGTCGATGAACTCACCTGCGCCACGCCCGACCGGGCGGCCATCGATGTGCTTGGCGGTGATACCGTGGTTCATCACCAGCCCCCCTTCCCTCACGGCGCCGAACAATTTCTGGCAATACAGCGCCAGGTTGGCATGCCCGACATGCTCGAACATACCCACGCTGACAACCTTGTCGAAGCGACCGTCTTGAGGCAGGTCACGGTAGTCGAGAATCTGCAGGTCGACTTTGTCAGCCAACCCTTCGGCCTTGACCCTCTGCCGGCCAAGCTTGAGCTGCTCTTTACTCAAAGTGATACCGAATACCTTGGCGTCATATTCCCGTGCAGCGAAGCGCGCAAGGCCACCCCAACCACAGCCAACGTCCAGCAGGTAGTCGCCGGCATTCAGGCGCAACTTGCGACACAGGTGATCGAACTTGTCCTGCTGGGCCTGATCGAGCGTGTTATCAGCCTCGCGAAAGTAAGCGCACGAATAGGCCATGTCCTGATCCAGCCACAGCCGGTAGAACGCGTTGGAAACATCATAGTGATAGGAGATGGCTTCAGCGTCAGTACGCTTGTCATGGGCAAGCCGAGTCGGCGAAGCCTCTTCGAGATCAGGCAACAGCGCCTCGCTCAGCTCATCGCATACCCGGATGGCTTCGCCGATATCGCCTTCCAGCTCCAGCTTGCCTTCGACGAACGCCGTGCCCAACTGCTCCAGGCTCGGGTGCGTCAACTGGCTGATCAACTGTGGCTCTTTGACCAGGATGGTGACCTGCGGGCTAGGCCCCAGATCGAACTGGTTACCGTCCCACAATTTCAGCCGCAGCGGCAGATGCAGGCTCTGCAGTGCAGGTGGAAGTTGCGCGAGCATGAACAACCCTCCTATCCATGTTTGACTACGACGCCTTAAATTTCGAACGTCGCCGGATCAGAGTAGTTCATTGGTGGGATGTTTCCTCTAAACGAGACCAAGGTCTAGAACCAACGGGTCTTATACGCGCAGCAGATTGTATACAATTCTTGCATCTCAGCTTAACCTTGTGCCCCTCTCGCGCTTCTACATCCTGGAGTTGAACCCATGAAATCCTATGACGTGGTGATCATCGGCGGTGGCCCTGGCGGCTACAACGCAGCCATCCGCGCTGGCCAGCTGGGCCTGAGCGTTGCCTGCGTGGAAGGCCGCTCGACCTTGGGCGGCACTTGTTTGAACGTGGGCTGCATGCCCTCCAAGGCACTGTTGCATGCATCCGAGCTGTACGAGGCCGCCAGCGGTGAAGAGTTCGCCCACCTCGGTATCGAAGTGAAGCCCACCCTCAACCTCGCCCAGATGATGAAACAGAAGGACGAGAGCGTGACCGGCCTGACCAAAGGCATCGAATACCTGTTCCGCAAGAACAAGGTCGACTGGATCAAGGGTTGGGGCCGCCTGGACGGCGTCGGCAAGGTTGTGGTCAAGGCTGAAGATGGCAGCGAAACGGCGCTGCAAGCCAAAGACGTGGTCATCGCCACCGGCTCCGAGCCCACTCCTCTGCCGGGCGTGACCATCGACAACCAGCGCATCATCGACTCGACCGGTGCACTGTCGCTGCCGCAAGTGCCCAAGCACCTGGTGGTCATCGGTGCGGGCGTGATCGGCCTTGAGCTGGGTTCCGTCTGGCGCCGACTGGGCAGCCAGGTCACCGTCATCGAATACCTTGATCGCATCTGCCCGGGTACCGACACGGAAACCGCCAAGACCCTGCAAAAGGCACTCGCCAAGCAAGGCATGGTGTTCAAGCTGGGCAGCAAAGTGACTCAAGCCACTGCAAGTGCCGATGGCGTGAGCCTGACGCTGGAGCCTGCTGCCGGCGGCACCGCAGAATCGCTGCAGGCCGATTACGTGCTGGTGGCTATCGGCCGCCGCCCTTATACCAAGGGGCTGAACCTTGAAAGCGTGGGCCTTGAAACCGACAAGCGCGGCATGCTCGGCAACGAACACCACCGCACTTCAGTGCCCGGTGTGTGGGTGATTGGTGACGTCACTTCCGGCCCGATGCTGGCGCACAAGGCCGAAGACGAAGCGGTAGCCTGCATCGAGCGCATTGCCGGCAAGCCCCACGAGGTCAACTACAACCTCATCCCAGGCGTGATCTACACCCGCCCGGAGCTGGCCACCGTGGGCAAGACCGAAGAGCAGCTCAAAGCCGAAGGGCGTGCTTATAAAGTAGGCAAGTTCCCCTTCACCGCCAACAGCCGCGCCAAGATCAACCACGAGACCGAAGGCTTCGCCAAAGTCATCGCCGATGCCCAAACCGATGAAGTGCTAGGTGTGCACCTGGTGGGCCCAAGCGTCAGCGAGATGATCGGTGAGTTCTGCGTGGCCATGGAGTTCTCGGCCTCGGCAGAAGACATCGCCCTGACCTGCCACCCCCACCCGACCCGCTCCGAGGCCTTGCGCCAGGCAGCGATGAATGTGGACGGCATGGCGATGCAGATCTGATCGTACCCCTTCGCAGCCCAAGGCATTCAACTCGTATGTCCTGGTGCGCTATTGCCTGATCTTCAGTAAGCAAAAAGCCCTCCAAGTGGAGGGCTTCTTTTGGATTTAGAGAATTAAAACTGTCGTACCAGAGGCCCAAATTCCGGGGCCTGCAGTGACCTTGAAGAAGAAGCTAAAACTGTCGCGGAGCGCTTAAAAGCCGATTTAGGTCGGTGATCTAGAGAACTAAAACTGTCGAAGTCAGTCACCATGCGGCCTCTGGAGATTTTTGCAGCCTGCGCTTCTGGTAATCATGCGATCGTCTCATCTGAGCCCATCTACCTTTCGCAACACACCTGCTCGAACTCTGTCGGCCGGCCCGGAGACGGGTACCGCAAACTGTCTGCGTGGGGATAGCGCAGTCACCCAGCACAGCCTTACAAAGATGTAATGCCTGGATCACATGGATGACAGCTACCAGGCCTTAGGCTTCAGTCATGTTTTCATGGAGTGACTGAAATGATCAAAGCCAAATGCATCGCCGGCCTACTTCTCTTAATCGCCTCCTCATCCGCTTTCTCCGAAGGAGGTTCTGATCGCTTGCACGGGAAAATGATTCAGGCGAATGAGCAGGCTATGCGTGCATACGCAGCTGCCAATGGAAAAAAACCACCTGAGGTGATCCATTATCGCTACGGAATGAAGCTGGATGTGGCGAGAATCATCAGCAGGACTTCGACCTACGGCAGCTGCGACGTGATGCCGGCGCAGATGAATTACGAAGACTCAACAGGAGAGCTGAGAATCCTCGAATATCGCACTGCCGGAATTAACTGCCGGGGTCAAAACTGACCGAAGGACAGGTTAATTCTTGGACAAGCTGACCACGACGAGCGCTACAGCTGGTCGGCCGGCAGGGGCCCTTTACCTTGGGGCCCTTGCATTACATGCCGGGATACAATCCTCTGTCGGCAGAGTGGTCACCAGTGACTACCCGCCTCTCTGGGGGCGTTGTGATCGACCGACCGAGGTCTTCCCTAAGTACTTTGCAAAACAGCGACGGTCGGTCGAAATTAATTAGGCAGCCATTGCTTCGCAGGATTGTGCGCAGGCCAAACAGGCCTGAGCGCAATGCTGGCAGTGGTCTGCCTTATGCTTACCGCACTCCTCCCCGCAAGCGCGGCAAATTCTGGCGCACAGCGCACAAAATTCCTTGGCGAGCATGCTTTCTCGTGCCATCAAGGTAGCCGCAAGCTTGCACATATCTGCGCAATCCCTGTCCAGCTTGATGCAGTCTGCCATCATTTTTACGTCCTGCTCTTGCAGGCAGGCTGACGCGCAGCCTTCACAGGACAGCGCGCAGCGCAGGCATTCCGAGATGCATTCATCAAAGCGACTGTTCATGGTCATATCTCCGGTATCGGGTCGATGTGATGCCAATGCACCGTCTCATGACGGTATGTAGCGTTCGACCTGACGGGTTCCTGAAGATTGATTACATTTCTGTAAGCTTGTCCGAATCATCCCGGTATGAAGGCGCGCCCGATCATTCAAGGCTTTTCAATCACTGCTTCTGGATGCTCACGATTTTCGCGACGCTTCCCTCCATACGGAACCCAAATTTCACCTTGTCTCCTACGTTCAAGCCCCTCAGCTGTGCAGGCTCAGCTTGGAAACCCATGGTCATCGCCGGCCATTTGAGCTCTGCTACCGAGCCGTGCGCCAAGGTAATTTTTCCGCTTTGAGGATCCAGCGCCTTTATTGTCCCCTCAGCATGCGCAGTGGGTGCCGCCTGGCTGCCTTGGTCCCCCTCGGCGGAAGCTGGCATTTTCTTCATGTCCATGCCATCCATGTCCTGGGCATGCACACTGGTGGCGAAAGCGGTGATCAGGCCTGCGATAACAATTAGCTTTTTCATAGGATTTCTCCTGAGAGGTTGGGGGTAGTTACAGCAAGTTCGCGGCGGCGGATCAGCCAGTACGCCGCAGGGATTACAAAAAGGGAAAGCAAGGGGGCGGTGAGCATGCCGCCCACCATGGGCACCGCGATGCGGCTCATGACCTCGCTGCCGGTACCGCTGCTCCAGAGGATGGGCAGCAGGCCTGCAACGATGACTGCCACAGTCATTGCCTTGGGCCTGATGCGTTGCACCGCGCCCTCACGGATCGCGTCGAGCAGCGCTGCTCGTGTGGTTTCGCCTTTGGCTTGACGCTCAGCCCAAGCGTTATTCAGGTAGATGAGCATGATCACCCCAAACTCCGCCGCTACGCCGGCTAGGGCAATGAAACCAACGCCTGTGGCCACCGACAGGTTGTAGCCCAGCAGATAGAGCAGCCAAACGCCCCCAGTTAACGCGAACGGTAGCGTGCCCATGATGAGCAACGCCTCACCGAGGCGGCCAAAGGTCAGGTAGAGCAGCACGAAGATGATGGCCAGCGTCGCTGGCACCGCCCAGGCCAGACGGGCGTTCGCCCGCTCCAGGTATTCGAACTGGCCGGAGTAGCTCAAGCTCATGCCTGGATCGAGCTTTACCTCGCTGTCGATCGCCTGACGCAGGTCTGCCACAACAGACGAGAGGTCCCGGCCGCGCACATCGATGTACACCCAGCCCGAGGGACGAGCATTCTCGCTCTTGAGCATGGGCGGGCCATCAGCAATACGTATGCGGGCCACGCTGCCAAGGGTCAGCTGGCCGCCCTGCGAGGTGTAGATCGGCAGTTGACGCAGCGCCTCTACGGAATCACGCCATTCGCGTGGATAGCGCACGCTGATGGGATAGCGGGCCAAGCCTTCAACCGTTTCCCCAATGGTTTCGCCACCAATGGCGCCGGCGACAATGGCCTGTACGTCGGCGATGTTCAGACCGTAACGAGCTGCGGCATGGCGGTCGATATCCAGATCAATGTAGCGTCCGCCAGTCAAACGCTCTGCCAGCGCCGAAGTCACTCCAGGCACCTTTTTCGCTGCCCGCTCCACAGCGAGGGTAGCCCGGTCTATCTGGTCCAGGTCGCTGCCAGCAACCTTCACGCCGATCGGGCTCTTGATGCCGGTGGCCAGCATATCGATGCGGTTGCGGATGGGCGGGATCCAGATGTTGGTCAGCCCAGGCACACGCACAGTGCGATCAAGCTCCTCGATGAGCTTCTCCGTGGTCATTCCTGGACGCCATTCACTCTTGGGCTTGAGCCGAACGGTGGTCTCGAACATCTCCAGCGGTGCCGGGTCGGTAGCTGACTCGGCGCGGCCGGCTTTACCAAAGACAGTGGCCACTTCGGGAACGGTTCGAATCAGACGATCCGTTCGCTGCAACAGCTCTGAAGCTTTCTGCGCCGAGAGTCCAGGCAAGGCTGAAGGCATGTAGAGCAGATCACCTTCATCGAGCGGAGGAAGGAACTCGCCCCCGAGATGATCCAAAGGCCACAGACTGCTGAGCAGGATGAGCAATGCTCCAGCGAGGGTAACCAGAGGCCGGCGCAGGACGACCTCCAATGCCGGACGGTACAGCCGGATGAGGCCCCGGTTGAGCGGGTTGCGCTGTTCCGCAGGCAGTGGCCCTCTGATCCAGTACCCCATCAGCACCGGAATCAGGGTCACCGATAGCGCAGCCGCCGCTGCCATTGCGTAGGTCTTGGTAAAGGCCAGGGGTGCAAAGAGGCGCCCTTCCTGGGCTTGCAGCGTGAACACCGGGATGAACGAAAGCGTGATGATCATGAGGCTGAAGAACAGTGCCGGCCCTACCTCGACGGCCGCCTCCGTCATTACCCTCCAATGCGCTTCTCCCCGCAAAGGTTGACCAGGATGCCGGATATGCCAGGCCTCAACACGTTTGTGGGCGTTCTCGATCATGACCACGGCAGCGTCCACCATTGCACCGATGGCAATAGCGATTCCGCCAAGGGACATGATGTTGGCGTTGATGCCCTGATGACGCATGACGATCAGCGCTATCAGGATTCCCACGGGCAGCGAAACGATAGCCACCAATGACGAGCGCAGGTGCCAGAGAAAGGCTGCGCATACCAACGCCACTACCACGAACTCCTCGATCAGCTTGTGACTGAGGTTCTCCACGGCACGGTCGATCAACTGGCTGCGGTCGTAGACGGTGACAAGTTCCACCCCGGCTGGCAGGGCTTTCTTCAGGGTTTCGAGCTTAGCCTTGACGTGCGCGATGGCCTCCCGAGCATTCTTCCCGCTGCGCAGGATCACCACACCTCCTACGGCTTCGCCGAGGCCGTCCAGTTCGCCTATGCCTCTGCGGGCTTCCGGACCTATCTGCACCGTAGCGACGTCGCCTAATGTCACCGGCACGCCCTTGGTAGCCAGTCGCAGGGGTATCGCTCTGAAATCATCCAGCGATCGCAGGTAGCCGGCCGCACGTACCATGAATTCCGCTTCGCCTTGCTCCAGTACACCGCCACCGGTCTCCTGGTTGGCCTTGCCTATAGCCTCCACCACCTCAGCCTGGGTGATACCGAGGCTGGCCATGCGCAGCGGATCGAGCACGACCTGATACTGCTTGACCATACCGCCGATGGTGGCCACCTCAGCGACATCCGGCAGCGTCTTGAGCTCATAGCGCAGGAACCAGTCCTGCAGGCTGCGCAGTTGCGACAGGTCATGGCCGCCGTTGCGATCGACCAACGCATACTGATAAATCCAGCCCACTCCGGTGGCGTCCGGGCCCAGTACCGGCTTGGCTGCCGCAGGTAATCGCGATTGCGCCTGGCTCAGGTACTCAAGCACCCGTGAGCGCGCCCAATACAGATCGGTGCCGTCCTCGAACAGCACGTAGACGAAGCTGTCACCGAAGGCGGAGAAACCGCGTACCGTTTTGGCCCCCGGAACCGAGAGCATGGTTGTGGTCAGCGGATAGGTCACCTGATTCTCAACGATCTGGGGAGCCTGGCCTGGGTAGGACGTGCGGATGATCACCTGCACGTCCGACAGGTCGGGCAAGGCGTCGATTGGCAGGCTACGCACCGAGACGAAGCCCCATGCCACCAGAAACAGCGTGGCGAGGAGCACCAGCACACGGTTGCCTACCGACCAGCGGATCAGTTTGGCAATCATGGTTGGCCCTCCAACACTTTGATCTGCTCAACGACCATGCCCTCGTCGCGTTCGCGTATGCCAAAGCGAATCTGCGCACCGATCTTGAGGCCATCAAGGAGAGACTGCTCAGCCACAGGGAAGGTCATGGTCATCCCTGGCATGCCCAGGGTGATGAAAGGACCGTGGGCAACGGTGAGCTGGGTGCCGTCTATCTGCACGACACGGCCATCCGCTTCATGCAGGGCTGGCCCCGCATTAGGCTGACTATCCTGCACCGTCGCCGCCTCGATGCCTTTCAAATTAGCGTCGGAGTCCAACAGGAATTGCCCGGACGCGACGATGCGCTGTCCTGCCTGAAGACCCTGCAACACCGCAACTTGGCCTTTGCTCTCCTGGCCCAACACGACTTCCACCGGCCGGAAGCGACCACCGTCTTCAGCCAGCATCACCAGGTCTCGCTTGCCGGTGCGGATGACCGCCTCGGCAGGCACCAAGAGGCTTTGCTCGGCAGACTCGCCGGGATGGAGAGCCACTTGAGCGGTCATCCCAGGACGAAGCCGCCTATCTCGGTTGGGCAACTCAATACGCAGGCGCAACGTGCGGCTCTGCAAATCGGCATCGGCGAGCAACGCGGTCAACTTGCCCGGTACGGGATCGCCTGGGAACGCTGGCAATTGCGCCTGCACAGGCTGGCCTTCGCGAAGGCCTTGAGCCTGGGCTTCCGGCACAGCCGCTTCCAGCCAGACGTTGGCCACTCCATTGATCCTTGCCAAGGTAAGCCCCGGCGTCAGCGTCATGCCGGGTCGCAAATCGAGAGCCTGAATTACACCGGCAGTGGGTGCGGAGAGGGTGACCGAGAGCTGCACCTTCCCAGTGCTCGCGACCCGGTTGATCAGGTCGGCCGGCATGCCGGCGAGCACGAGCCGCTGTCGTGCCGCCGCCGTCAGTTGCGCGTCGCCGGCATGCCTCAACGCCAGGTATTCCTCCTGCAAACCAGCCCACTCCGGGGTCAGCACATCGGCTAGTGGAGCGCCTTTGGCAACGATGTCCCCCGTCGCTCGGCCATAGACGCGTTCGACGTAACCGCCAGTTCTGGCCTGCAACACGCTGAAGTCGCGTTCGTCGAACGTCAGAACGCCGCTCACACTCAGGGTCCGTTCTAGTCGCCCAGCCGTCACCGTTGCCAATCGAATCCCAAGGTTTTGCTGGAGCCCAGTCGAGACCTGAACCGCAGGCTGCTCCTCGCCAGCCGTGTCATCCGAATACTTGGGCACGAGCGGCATGTCCATGAACGGCGATTTTCCGGGCGCCGGGAAGTGCTGCTGGGGATACATCGGGTCGTACCAGTACAGCGTTTTTTTTTCCTCACCTACTGGCTGCGATGGCGAATACGCACCTCTCCCACCTAGCCAGAAGCCAGCGCCTATCCCAATAGCAAGGGCAGGAGCCACGAGCAAACCAATCGACCTATTCCTCATGCCAGCACCTCTCCATAAACGAAATGCAGACGCGCTGCTGTTGCCGCCAACTGTCCTTGCAGGTCCACATCCTGTAGCAGTGCCTCCACACGCTGCCGGCGTGCCGACAGCACTTCACTCAACGGCGACTTACCGGCGCGGTAGTCCGCCAGAGCGAGGCGTACCCGGTCCTCGGCCAGGGGCAAAAGTGTTTCGCGACTGCGCCGCACTGCCCGTTGCAAGCGTTGGTACTCGGCAAGGTCTGTTTCAAGCTGGGCTTGATGCTCGCGCAGGGCAGCGTCCTGCTCATCTTCCAATTGGCGAACTTGTGCGCGTCGTGCCGCAATCATCGGGTCTTGCCGTGAGCTGGTGAACAACGGCAACTGGAAGCTGACTTGCAGACTGACCATGTTGCTGAAGTCCGGGCCACGGCGCTGATAATCCACTCCCCAGGACCAATCCGATTTCTTTTCCGCCTGAGCCTGGTGTACCTGGGCCTGAGCCTCGCGTGTCATGGCGTTGTAGGTATTGAGCTCCGGATGGGCATGGACGGAGTGCAAATATTCAGCTGCGTCTACAGGCCAGACAGGGAAGGTCGGCGCGCCTACTTCGGCGTCCTGCCCAATCCAGCGCTTCAGCGCGGCTCGCGCTTGGGCTGCCTGACTCAACAAAACGTCTTTCTGCTCGTCCAGCTGCGCGGCTTCTTGCTTGGGAGCCAGCGTATCGGCGGTGGAGCCTGCGCCTCCGGCCAGGCGGGCCCGCACCGTGGAAGCCAGCAGCTGGTTTTCTTTGTAGAAGGCGTCGAACTGTTCAAGCTTTCGCTGCACGGTGTACGCAGTAACCCAAGCCTGTGCGGTTGCCGCCCTAACCTTCAAGCGTTCGAAGATCGCCTCGGCATCGGCTCGATCGACCATGGCCTGCGCTGTCTCTACACGTGCTTTGCGTTTGTCCCGGTTCGGTACTTCTTGGGACAGGCCAACCACCTGCATGGTCATGAAGTCTCTGTTCATGCTCCAGCGATCGGCGCCTTCAACCGGCAGGTTTTGTACCCCAAGATTCAGGCGCGGATCGGGTAGCTCGCCCGCTGGAATGACCGCGCTGCGCGCAGCTGATGCCTGCTCCTGGCGGGCCTGTAGAGAGGGAGCGTTGCGTTCAGCCAGTTGCAGCGCTTCATCCAGCGACAGCGTTGCAGCCTGAGCCGAGACAGCCGGCAGCAGTATGAACAGGACGGCCGTGCTTATCCGTCCCTGAAAACGTTGGGGAGTCATCAAATGATTCCTCGAAAGATCAGCGCCCAGGCGCGTGCCATCGCCCCGCTGCTAGGCGGAACGACGGTGTGAAATTAAGAGGGAATCAGACGCGGGGAGGCCGCCATGGATCGGGGGGAGAGCCTGTCGCTATGCCTACCGCGTAGGTATCGGCAGGTCGTGGCTTGGCGAAAGTCAGCCCAGGCGTCAGGAAGCTGAGCTGTACGGTACTGGCAGTCCTGCACTCCTGGCCGACCTTGCAGGATTTGGCATGATCGCCAGTCTTACCCAGGTCTTGGTCCTGGCAGCAGTCATGGTCCATACCCGCCATCATTTCCATGCCCATGGCCTGCATTGGGCAAGGTTCAGTCGCCGAATCGATGCCCGCCATCCCGTTAAGCGGAAGCGCTACGATAAGCATCAGGATGGTTAGCAGTCGAATGAACCGTTTCATGATGGGCGAGTATAGGTTACCGGGATGAATTCAGCATTAAGGGGTCGGGGCTGCACTAACCAGTCGTTTTGAGCTAGTGGCGGCGCTTATGCTTGTGTTGGATGAGCGATGACGCCGTACAGCTTCGCCAACAACAAACGCCCTAACTCGCCGCAGCCCTATATTCCACCGTGAGGTGGACCACTTCATGTATCGGCGTCAGTGCGGCACGAATATCGTCGGCTGTGAAATCTAACGAGCCAGTCACGCTGACAATTGCCGCTCGGGCGTCAGGCCCCACCCTCCACACATGAAGGTCTGTGATCTGTAGCTTGCCGGAATGATTAAGTAATTCCCGAATTTCCTCAGCAACGTGGTCGTCCGTTTTATCAAGCAGTACAGAGGCCGTGTCTTTCATGAGGGACCACGCCCATCGTGCTATCACGACAGCGCCCACGAGCCCCATAACCGGATCAAGCCACACCCAGCCAAGAAACTTGCCTGCGAGCAGCGCGACGATTGCAAGGACTGATGTCACTGCGTCAGCAAGGACGTGAACGTACGCTGAACGCAGATTGTTGTCTTCGCCATGCCTGTGGCCGTGAGGCCCATGCGAATGACTATGCGAGTGGCCGTGTCCATGATCGTGATGATGACTCCCACCAGCCAGAAGCAAAGCACTGACGACATTCACAATCAGACCGCTGATAGCGATCATAGTCGCCGTTCCAAACTGCACCTGGGTCGGCTCAAAAAGACGCAGTACCGATTCGATACCGATGCCTAACGAGATCAAACCAAGAATCAATGCCGATGCGAAGCCTCCAAGATCACCTACTTTGCCTGTACCAAAACTGTAGAAGGAACTCTCAGAATGCTTTCGGGCATAGGCGTACGCCGCTGCTGCAATTCCTAATGCTCCTGCGTGCGTTGCCATATGGAAACCATCTGCCAACAGCGCCATTGAGCCTGTGATATGTCCAGCGGCGATCTCAGCTACCATCATGACGACAGTAAGCAGGACTACCCACAAGGTGCGCTTGGCATTGTCGTCGTGAGCAACACCAAGAAAGTTATGGCTGTGTACGTATGTGGTGCTCATGCGTTTCTCACTTCGAATATCGGCGTATTGCTTCAAGAAGCTCTTCAAGACCCTGTGCTCGTTCCTGGTCAGTCAGGCCGGGCTTCGCTACATGTTCCCGAGCATGGTCCTCAATGATTTCGTCAAGCAGCCCGTTTATCGCCCCACGGGTTGCGGCAACCAAATGCAGTGTCTTTGCGCAATCGGCTTCGCCATCCAACGCACGTTCGATTGCTTGGACCTGACCAGCGATACGCTTCACGCGCTTGAGCAGTTCATCCTTCGCCGCCTTAGTGTGCGCCATACTATACCCCCCTAACCTATGTGGAACGTGATAGTGACGCTCCGGCTACTCAAAAGCAACGGCGCACTTAGCTCACCCGAGTAGCTGCGAGTAAGCAATGGTGGCTGAGAAGCTTCCTAATTACGTGGGAAACAGACGTGGAATTCAGTTACGCCATTGACGGAGCTACACCATACCCGGCCCTTATGGGCTTCAACGATAGAGCGTGTTATCGCAAGGCCCAGCCCAGCATTGGCAGGGCTTCCCTCCCGCCTGGCTGGATCGGCTCGAAAGAACCGGTCGAAGATCTTGCCAATGTGCTGGGGATCGATGGTTACCCCGGTGTTACGCACGGTAAGCATCACGCTTTCATGTGTCTGCTCGATCTGCACCGATATCTCGTTGGCTTCCGGGGTGTAGCGCAACGCGTTCGATAAAAGGTTGGAAAGCGCTCGGTCAATCATCAAGCGATCGCCACGAACCTTGCCATGACCTTGGAGGGTCAGCTGAACACCCCGGTCCTCAGCCAGGAACTGGTAGTACTCGAACAGCTTGGATACGAGCTCGGAGAGTTCCACATCGATCTGCTCGGGCACGATCAGACCGTTATCCGCCTTGGCGAGGAACAGCATGTCGTCGATCATGCGCGACATGCGCTTGAGGTCTTCCAGGTTCGAATAGAGGTTTTCCTCATAGGCATCCAGGTCACGCTTCTTGGTGAGCACCACTTCGGTATGGGTCAGTAGGTTACTGACCGGCGTTCTCAACTCGTGAGCGATATCGGCAGAGAAGTTGGACAACCGAACGAATGCATCCTCCAACCGTCCCAGCATCCCGTTGAAAGACAGGATGAGCTCCTGAAGCTCTAGCGGCACGGGCTCCAGGGGTATGCGCTCGCGGAGCGATCTTGCCGACATCCCGGTGGCTACTTTGGTGATTTGCCCAACAGGCCGAAGCCCACTCTTGGCCACGACCCAACCCAAGCCGGCGCTCACAATCGCGCTGATCACCAAGCCGATGCCGAACCACCATTGCAGGGTGACAAAGAAATGGGCGTGAGTGGTGACATCGAGCATCAGCACGGCCGTCACCGGCTCAGGCTCGCCCGCGATGGTCAACTGGGCGGTGATACCGCGGAAGTTCTGCGCTTCATCTTGCCATTCCCAAACGGCGCCCCTGTGCGCCTGCTCGAACTGTTGAGGAATTTGAGAGGCTTTGGAGTCTGAAAAAAGGACCGTTCCGTCAACCTTGGTGATTTTCGCCGACAGATCCTGATGTGCGCCGAGCAATGCCCGCAGCTGCTGCTCCTGATCGTCGAGCCCGCCTCGCGCTGCTGAGATGGACAGGATATGACGCGTTGACTCCAGCTTTTCGGAAAGCGCCTGCTCATCCAGCATCCGGAAATGGTGCTGACTGAGCCCGTAGAAAGCCACGCCGGCAACGACCAGGACAGCAGTCACCGCGAACATGAACATCAGGGTCAGTCGCTTGACGAGCGATGATTGCGGGCGCATCACTCGGGCACATCCATCATGTAGCCCATGCCTCGGGCGGTATGGATGAGCTTTGGCGCGAAGTCGTCATCGATTTTGGCCCGCAATCGGCGAATCGCGACCTCGATCACGTTGGTGTCACTGTCGAAATTCATGTCCCAGACCTGAGACGCGATCAGCGACTTGGGGAGGACCTCGCCGCGTCGGCGCATGAGTAGCTCCAACAGGGAAAACTCCTTGGCAGTAAGGTCGATCCGCTTGCCGTTTCGCGTAGCTCGACGCTTGAGCAGGTCTACCTCAAGGTCTGCCATCTTCATGGTGGTTTGAGCAGAACCACCGTTGCCTCTGCGCAGCAACGTGCGAACCCGAGCCAGCAGCTCCGAGAACGCAAAGGGCTTCACCAGGTAATCATCAGCGCCCAGCTCCAAACCTTTCACGCGATCGTCTACGCCATCACGGGCAGTCAAGAAAAGGACCGGTACATCCTTACCCGCTGCACGGATCTTCCGCAGGACCTCCCAGCCATCGAGCCCCGGCATCATCACGTCGAGGATCAGCAAGTCATACGCTTCGCTCTGCGCCTGTTGCAGGGCGTCAGTGCCTGTCATCACCCGGTCAACGGTGAAGCCAGCTTCTGTTAGGCCTTGCTGGAGGTAGACGCCGGTTTTCGGCTCATCTTCGGCTACGAGTAATTTCATCTGCTCTCATCCACGCGGGGTGCATCTCCAGTTTGCAGGAAAAAAGACGCCCAACCAGAAGCTGACGGAAAAGTAATGTCGAGATCAGTTTTCTGACAGCACCGCGAGGCTAACTTGACCCTGTACCTGACGCCATGAGGCGCAGAACCCACTGAGGATCTCCAGATGAACATGGTCAAAGCAATTGTGATGGTCGTTACCTTCGGTATGGCAGGCATCGCCCTGGCAGAGGGCGGCGCGGACCGGACCTTTGCGCGGATGGAAGCGGCTCGCCAAAGCTCCATGCAGGCCTACCAGGTTGCGCAGGAGAAGAAAGAGCAGGCGCCAGTCGCCGCCCAGTCGAGCAAGCATGCCGGCCACGAAAGCTGCTGATCCGAGCTTACAGAAATGTAATCACCCCGGAATCTGAACTATGGCAGTTTCAGACTACGGCCTCTCATCAGTCTTGCGCAGTGGCGAAAGTCTACGAGACTGGTGAGAGCTCCAATGAACCCAAGGGCTGCACCATCTAGCAGCCTGGATATCAGCGATCTACCTGACTGGACGCAACGGCATGCAAAGCAAAACCACGAGACGATCTTTCGTCAAAGGCCTGGCCGCTACCGGACTTCTGGGTGGGCTCGGCATGTGGCGCGCGCCGGTCTGGGCCGTGACCAGCCCTGGCCAACCGAACGTGCTCAGCGGCACGGACTTCGATCTGTATATCGGCGAACTGCCCGTCAACATCACGGGTGCAGCTCGTACGGCCATGGCCATCAACGGCTCCGTGCCAGGGCCGATCCTGCGATGGCGCGAAGGCGACACCGTGACGCTGCGCGTACGCAACCGGCTGAAACAGGACACCTCCATTCACTGGCACGGCATCATCCTGCCCGCCAACATGGACGGTGTGCCGGGCTTGAGCTTCCACGGCATCGCTCCCGATGGCATGTACGAATACAAGTTCAAGGTCCACCAGAACGGCACTTACTGGTATCACAGCCACTCAGGCCTCCAGGAACAGTCCGGGGTCTATGGGGCGTTGGTGATCGATGCCAAGGATCCGGAGCCGTTTGTGTACGACCGTGATTACGTCGTCATGCTCAGCGATTGGACGGATGAAGATCCGGCGCGGGTGCTCTCCAAACTCAAGAAGCAATCTGACTACTACAACTTCCACAAGCGCACAGTTAGCGACTTCGTTGACGATGTGAGCGAGAAAGGCTGGTCGGCCGCTGTAGCGGATCGGAAGATGTGGGCTGAAATGAAGATGAGCCCCACCGACCTCGCTGATGTGAGCGGGTATACCTACACCTACCTCATGAACGGCCAGGCTCCGAACGGCAACTGGACGGGTATCTTCAAGCCCGGCGAGAAGATCCGCTTGCGCTTTATCAACGGCTCGGCCATGACCTATTTCGATGTCCGGATTCCTGGGCTCAAGATGACTGTTGTGGCTGCTGACGGCCAGTACGTCAAACCCGTATCGGTCGATGAGTTCCGGATTGCCGTTGCCGAAACCTACGATGTCATCGTCGAACCCGAAAACGAGCAGGCCTATACGATCTTCGCGCAATCCATGGACCGTACCGGGTACTCCCGAGGCACCTTGGCAGTTCGTGAAGGCTTGCAAGCGCCCGTGCCGGAGGTAGATCCGCGCCCGATCATCGCCATGAGCGATATGGGCATGGACCACGGCAGCATGGGCGGAATGGATCACAGCGGCATGGCTGGCATGGACCAGGGGAACATGGCCGGCATGGACCACAGCAAGATGGCTGGAATGGATCACGGCAACATGGCCGGCATGGACCACAGCAAGATGGCTGGAATGGACCATAGCAGCATGGCCGGCATGGACCACAGCAAGATGGCTGGAATGGACCATAGCAACATGGCCGGCATGGATCACAGCACGATGGCTGGGTTGAGTCATGAGGGCATGGCCGGCATGAGCGGTGCAATGCAGAGCCATCCGGCTTCCGAGACAAACAACCCGTTGGTCGATATGCAGACCATGTCGCCGACCCCGAAGCTGAACGATCCGGGAATTGGCCTGCGCAACAACGGGCGCCGAGTGCTGACCTACGCCGATTTGCGGAGCACCTTCATCGATCCCGATGGTCGAGAGCCTGGACGCACAATCGAACTGCACCTTACCGGCCACATGGAGAAGTTCGCGTGGTCGTTCGACGGTATCAAATTCTCCGATGCTGAACCGCTGCGGTTGAAATATGGCGAGCGTCTTCGCATCACCTTGGTCAACGACACCATGATGACTCACCCCATCCATCTCCACGGTATGTGGAGTGATCTGGAGGACGAGAACGGCAACTTCATGGTTCGCAAGCACACCATCGACATGCCACCTGGCTCAAAACGAAGCTATCGCGTCACCGCAGATGCCTTGGGACGTTGGGCCTATCACTGTCACCTACTGTTCCACATGGAAATGGGCATGTTCCGAGAAGTCCGTGTGGACGAATGAGCTGGAGATTTGAGATGAGCAAACCAATGAAACGAAGCGCCTTTTTCCTCTCTGCTGCGATGGTCGGCATGTTGGCTGTTTATGCCCCGTCGTCGTGGTCCAGCGACAACCATGATCAGCATTCCCAGAAATCCACCGAGGCCGGTAAAGCCAAAGGTTCGCAGGACAAGCAGGGTCAGGGGATGAACCATGAAGGCATGGACCATGGGTCCATGGAAAGTATGGACCACGGCTCGATGAAGGGGATGGACCATGGCTCGATGGAAGGCATGGACCACGACAAAATGATGGAATCGCATGGCAGCGACAAAGCTAAGGCAGGGAAAGATGGTCAATAGCCTTGGGCGGCCTTCACTGCTGGCCCTGACTGTTTCAATCGGCATGCTGGGCGTAACGCCCAGCTTCGCCGCTGAAGAAATGGATCACTCGGGCATGGATCATTCGAAAATGGGGCACGGTTCCATGCAAATGGATGCTGTTCCGTCCGAATCGATGCCGGCGATGGATCACAGCAAGATGGGGGTGAGCAAACAGCAGAAACAGCCTGCCCCTGTTGATCACAGCCAGATGGGGCATGCTCAAAGCCAGAGCAAATCCAGCCCGGTGGACCATAGCAAGATGGACCACAGCAAAATGGGCCATGGAAACATGAAGGGCATGGATCACGGTTCGATGAAGGGCATGGACCATTCCCAGATGAATCATGGTTCAGCGATTTCTCCGACCACAACGAGCCGCACGCCGATTCCAGTGCTCACTGATGCCGACCGCGAGGCAGCCTTTCCGCCTTTGGGTGGCCACCAGGTGCACGACAGCGGAATCAACAGCTTCTTCCTATTGGACCAGCTCGAATACCAAGACGCCGATGAGGGCAGCACCCTGGCCTGGGACGCATCAGGCTGGGTAGGCGGCGACATCAATCGACTCTGGGTTCGCTCGGAAGGCGAGCGCACCAATGGGGTAACCGAAGACGCTGAGCTGCAACTGCTATACGGGCGCTCGGTCAGTCCTTGGTGGGACGTGGTCGCCGGAGTCCGTCAGGATTTCAAACCGGAATCACCGCAGACCTGGGCAGCCTTTGGTATTCAGGGCATGGCCTTGTATGACTTCGAGGCCGAAGCTACGGCGTTCATCGGCGAGAACGGCCAGACTGCTGCGCGTCTTGAAGGCGAATACGACATCCTGCTGACCAATCGCTTGATTTTGCAGCCCACGGCCGAGGCAAACTTCTATGGCAAGAACGATCCTGAGCGCGGTGTTGGCTCGGGTCTGGCCAATACCGAAGTCGGGCTGCGTCTACGGTATGAAATTGTCCGCCAGTTTGCCCCGTACATAGGCGTTACCTGGAGCCGCTCCTACGGCAACACCGCTGACTTCATCCGAGACGAGGGTGGAGATGTTAATGAGGCACGCTTCGTTGCCGGCATCAGGATGTGGTTCTGAGAATTCCAACATGAAAAGAACAATTACAACGCTGCTTGTGGCCGGTGCTGTCGGAAGTGCTGCGGTACTGGGCACGGCGTATTTCGGCTTGGTGAATGTCGGCGCCGATGATCCTCACTTCCCGGCTGTCCATTCGTTTCTCGCCATGGCTCGCGACCGGTCGATTGAGGTTCGAGCGCGAGACATTGAAGTGCCTGACCTGAAGGACGCTGCGTTGATCAAGGCAGGCGCAGGCAACTACAACGCCATGTGCATTGGGTGCCACCTCGCCCCTGGCGTTGGGAAGACAGAACTTAGCCAAGCGCTATACCCGTCGCCACCTGACCTCACCAAGGTGGGTGTCGGAGGCGATCCGGCTGCCGCGTTCTGGACGATCAAGCACGGCATCAAAGCCACCGGCATGCCCGCTTGGGGCAAGAGCATGGGTGATGAGTACATCTGGGGAATCGTCGCGTTCCTTGACCAACTGCCCCAAATGAATCCTGAGCAGTACAAGTCCTTAGTGGCCACGAGCGGCGGCCATCAGCACGGCGGCGGTGAAAGCGATATGCATAATCATGAGGGCCAGCACGGCGGGAGCGGTCATGCCGAGCGTGGCGATCACGACGAAGCGGCAGATGACGACCATGCTCAGACAGCTCACGACCATGGAGCTGCACCCGCAGGCGCCGCCCAAGCCGCAGATCATCACGGTGACCACAATGCGGCCGAAGCCCATTCGGACGCCCACCCGAAATCGTCGACAAAGACGCATGTTCACAAAGACGGTAAGGAGCACACTCATGCCAACTAACCGGATACTCGTTCGGCTAGCCGCAATCGCTGGGCTGCTGGTGGCCTCGGCGGCCTACGCCGCAGAGCCATTGTCCATCGACGTTCACCGAGATGCGAACTGCGGTTGCTGCAAGAAGTGGATCGCGCACCTGGAAGCCAATGGTTTCAAAGTGACCGACCATGTTGAGACGGACATGAGCGCAGTGAAACAGAAGCTGGGCGTAGCGCCACGGTTAGCGTCCTGCCACACAGCTGTGATCGACGGAAAGTTTGTTGAAGGCCACGTGCCAGCTGAGCAGGTTCGAGAACTCAGGGGGCGGACCGATCTGGTCGGGATAGCCGTCCCAGGAATGCCAGCTGGATCCCCAGGCATGGAGGTTGATGGCGTAAGCCATGCCTACCAAGTCATTGGGTTAACCAAAAGCGGAGAGGACCTAGTAGTCGCCAACTATCCAGCCAAATAACGCACCGACTAGAAAGACGGCAGTAGGCTGACTGCCGTCCCATATATCCTCGCTAGAAAGCTTCAACAGCTCAACACGACGACACAGAGGGCCTGCAAAGCGTAGCTAATCAGATTCACGGCGCTCGCGGACTGGCTTGAGTACGATATCGCTGTTGAGAAGCTCGATGGAGAGTCTGTCGCCCGTCGTGACCCCGAACCCGGTGAATTTCAGCCAGGCAGGAAAATCCAGTCCCAGGGAAAAAGCGGATCTTCTCGCGGGTTGCCAGCTCTACCTGTGCAACACCGGCAAGCTCATAGGCAATCTGAACAGCCGAGTTCGCAGCTCCCACAACGACAACACGCTGACCGGCAAAGGCCTCAGGTGTTCGATAAGCTGAGCTATGCAGACAGCGTATTGAAAAGTTCTCCAGCCTAGGAATATCAGGCATGAAAGGACGGCTGAAGCCCGCTGATGCCACCATCACAGCACGCGCAGTGAAAGTCGCTCCGTTGGCGGTGCGAACCTAAAATGCATTATCCTTCTGTACGACCGCCACCACACGGGTGCTGCAACGGTCACCAGCTTTCTAAACCTACAGGGATCGCTACACGGGCTTATCTTCTATTTCCAGACGACTGACCATAGGAGAAAGCGAGATAACGGCTCGCAAGCCCTCATGATCGGCATCAGACCATGCCAGATCCTGTAAATCGTTGAGCGCGCCCTGCGTTGGAATTGACTGAAGAGCTTGCGTCGTCGGGTGGTACACGAAGGCGTAGAGACCTTTCTCAATCGCCCTGGAGACATGGCGGTGCCAATTAAAATTGCCGCCATCTGTCATCGTGTCCGCTGCCAGAAAGATGTCGTAGTACTGAACGATGTAGTTGAAAAGCACCATCTGTGAAATATCGCGGAGAGCTAGGGAATGACGGCTACTCGCCGATCGCCAGATTGAGTTGCGCGCAAGGAGTCGGCTACTGACTCCTGGGGCACGCACGAGCGTGACCTTGTCATAAAAGGCCACTGACATCTCGATATCGTCGACCAGGGCGATTTCAAATTCACTCTTTGCCGGTCCCAGTCGACGGTCAACACGAACCAAACGATACCGAGGGTCAGCCTTAAGACCTGCCAGCTCATTGATCTCGCGCACCCCGTCAGCCGCTGTGAGCAGCGTGTAGAAAGCAGAGTTGTCAGCTGTGCGTGCAAGTAACGCTGAGAGAGCACTACGCTCTTGAGCTGCAAGGGACATGTCGGCGTCTCTGTGAGAGCTATCGTCAGTGATCTACAAGCTATCCGGTAGCCTAAGATTCCACAATCGTTCGAGCGGGATAGAACCTGCTTTGCCTCAAAGGTCCTCATGGGGGGCCAAGTGATCAAACAACACCTCTGGGCTTGACCACCTGAAGACGGCAAATGGATAGCTACCCCTATACCTAATGGATTTTTTCTCAGCGCGTTTGCTGCTTAGCAGGCTTCTGACCCCTGCATTCATATTCGAAGTACAGTTTCTTCTGTTCCTCCTCACTCAGCTTTGCTGCAGGCGGCCTCCGAGAGCTCTTGCTAGGCTTTTTGTCACTAGGCTGAACAATTTGCGCCTTCGCCGCGCGCTCTGCCGCGTTGAGGGCAGAATCGAAGATCGTTTCGGCCACCTGTCTATCTCGCTCGGCAATGGCCGACTGTGCAACGCTACTCGTATAAGCCGTCGGCAGATCAAACGGACACCACAAATCGGGGCGAGCCTTCTGCAATCGTCGTTCACCTAATGCCAGATTATGGAGAGCTTGGACATCGCCCGCATTGGCGGAAAACTCCGCAGAACGAAAGGCGCTACCGAGGTCATCCATCTCAATCCAGGCCCGACCAGATTTTCGACTTTCGATGTATGCCTGCTTCAAAAGATGCACCGCAATCCGCTTAATCCCGAATGTGTATCGATGGAGCTCTGCGGCAAAATCTCTTCCTCGGGTGCGGATATGACCGCCGCAGACCCTGACGCACTCATTTGCATATGCCTTCCAGTCCTCACTGCCAACCTCATCAGGCAGCATGATCCGAGGTTCGGGGAGTAAACGCTGCTTGTCCTCATTGTTCCGTTTGAAGAGCTTATGCCCAAGACTGAAGTTAGATACGAAAACTGCTGGTGGGCCTATGCGCATCAATGTCAGCAGAATAGTAACTATCCTCGCTGTACCTAAACCTAAGCTGATATGCTGAGTTTCATCAAGTAATAGCAATGAAACTATATCCCTGTATGCACGGCGCCGACACTCAAGCAGTAGCCTATCAAAATTACCACTTTTGCGACCTGAGCCTCCAAACAAAAACCACAAGAGCAAGCTCTTGCCGCTCTCCTTGCCTTCCGCACTCGCGTACCAGTAGGATTCTAGAGTGAGAGCTCCGCCAAAGTATGGCGAATGATACTCTGATGGCACCGGCATTACTTTTTTCAAAGCATCAATTGTTCGACTCTTACCCAATCCAGCCAAACCCGTTAGGCATATTGGTACAAGCTCCGTTATAGGAGGATTATAAATCTTCGCCTGGTGCTCGGCCTCGTTTGGAAAAACATAGCAATGATGCGTAAAAGCTCGGCCAACCATTTCATGTATAAAATCCAGCGAAAATTGATTAGGTATGAACGATTGCTTCAATGCATCGGCTATTATTGTTGCCGCCATAAATGGCTCCGCGTCAGCTAGCGAAGAAACGGGATCAGGCTTCACAGTAATTGCTTTCCGGACAAATTCATTATCCATAGCGAGAGTGAAGCGTTCTTGCAGTGTGCCGGTCATCTTTACTTTCCTCGGCTTCTATCGAAATCCGATTTATCACGCCTTGAAGCTGCGCTTTTGGACGGCCGTCCCTTAATGCGCTTAACAGCTTGCCAATCCTCTCCCGTTTCATGCTTGAAAGCGTCCCGCTGGACCTGCTGCAACGCCGCTCTCTGCTCCATTATTTTAGCTACCTCAGCGCGCCTGAGACCGTCAATCTCTTGTAGCTTACGCAAAGAGATATCTCTTTCCCCCTCAAGGGTCCTAATAGTGCGCACCATATCAAGTTCGTACAAAACACCGTTTAGATCAAGCCAAATATGGCGAACACACATGGTAAGCACGTAGACACTTGTTTGAATCACTGAGTCTTTTGATACTCGGTCAAAAACGCCTGTAGCTTCTAGTTCGGGCGACCTATATTTTCGGCCATAAAAATATACGGCGTCTTGCTTGATAGTTGCAGGATGCTGAGCAAGGAAGGATCTAACGGCAGTTTCGAACTGCATTCCGATAGATGAATCACGCCCACGTCCACTCCAATAATTCCAAACCCCGATAGGTGTGGCCTTTACTCCTGCGAGAATTAGAGCCTCCTCCATTCTACCGGTAGCATCAGACCCTAGGTTGTCCTCCAGCACCTGCCTGATCTCCCGCCTGGCCATGGTGACGAAATTCAGTTTGCTTTGGACAACTACCGGCTGCTCCAGATCATTTTTATCGCGTGGGTGCGATGACTCGACTGTAGATTTAGATTGACCCGAAAATACCGGAGTTAGCTCAAGCTCACCGAGCCAGTTAATCTGTGGCTCGACATCATAATTTGCACCGGGGCCTCTATCAAATACGACGCTACCGGATAAGCCCTCGCAGGGCCAGTGTTCGGGCGCGATCTCAACGCCAAAAAGCTCACAGAATTTGACCTTACTCAAAGCCATGGAGAATAAACACATCCGATAGGACTCCATGTTTTCCCTACCTTCGGAAAATCCAATTCCGACGATGGCTCCTGATACACCGCACACTGCACGAACGACACAAAAGGAGTCAACTACACTTCCCTCTGTCAGGCCGCTTAGTTTTTCACTGATATAGTATCCATCGAACTCAGAAAGCTGATTAACATTAATCAATTTTTCTGAGAAACTTCCTTTATCACCTGCCCTGGCGCGCGCCTTGTTCGCACCTCTCTGCGCGACTTCACGCTTTCGCAAGCTGAAATTTTTTCTGATCCAATATTGAATCTGTGCTAAAGACGGAAAAGGAAGCCCCTCGGGATGACTAAACATATAGTCCCCTGATTTTTCAATCGCACGACACCCAAACTCGTTGATAAGTATTTCACGACGAATTCTATCCCAAGTATGGGATGGTGATGTAAATTCTACATATCCCGAGCATATTTTCTTCTGCATTTCCAAATCGCAGGGATATCCTGCCTTTTTACCCAACGGCGAAGGCCGTCCAAGTTTTACCGTGCGATTGGGTCCCATCCTATCCCACCCACCTATACAGTGAGTTCGTGGCATCAACGCCCACTTGTTACGTCCAAACGTGATGTAGGCGTAGAACCACAGACGTAGCCGCGCAGCATTCTGTCTAGGGATAGAGGCATTGGCGCGAGCATTGATCACAGCGTTTGGATTCTTGCTGATGAGTATCTTTTGGGTGTCGCGCACCAGGTCAGATATCGCAAGGAAACGACGGTTAACCTTTTCGTCATAGGATTCCTTGGCAGAAACGCGACACTCCTCTAGGTGGGATATGGCTACACCCTCGATACGTTTTAGCCAGGGCGGATACTTTTCTACCACTCCGGTCTCCAGAAGTACTCCGGTCTCTAGCGCCTCTTCGAATTGAGTTGAGGTTAAAGTTATTAGAATCGGAACAGGATTTTTTCCAATGATGAACTCTATTAGCCGAGCTCGGTTATGGCTTGGATCGTTTACAAGAAAATAGTAGGTAACACCTTTGCAGAGTTCCCCAAACCCTTCGGGTGCGATCAACTGAGCGCCGGTAATCATGAGACTTGCTCCGTAAAAAGCGAGTCGTACACCTGCAGCAGATCACCTCCCTCTGTTTCCAGGGGGTGATCAATGAGGATTGGCTGGAAGAAATTGACCTTCAACCTTCCTTCCCAAATGTCTTGGTAAAACCGCGCCGTAAACTGGCTAGGAGCGCCCCAACGTTTACTGAATTTAGAAATCACCAAAAAGGCGGGCTCACCCTTGGCGATGAATTCTTTGACCTCTGCACTGAAATCGGACAGCAGCTCTATGGGGTGGGACAGAGACAAGCCATGCATCGGAAAAATCAGGCCAAGATTGGCCTGTACGGTAGGAGCAATGCTGTCCAAAGACGCTTTCACCGTCCTGATGCCAGCACTTGCATAGTAAGCCGCCTCCAGTTCAGCTCGGCCCTCGGCGTAATCTCGATCTTTCCGCTGCTGTGCCGGGGTCTTCAGGCTGGACAGACGCCGCTCACCGAAAGCCGCGCCTTGATCCTTGATCGTCCAATTCACGGCGTAAGGGACGCCATTGGCACCCAGCAAATAGAGGAGTAGGTCCCCTTGATAAGGGAACGGCATCCTGCGCCAGACACCTCCAACCCGCACTGTTACTTCGAAATGCTTGAACCCGATTTCCTTGGCGATTTCTAAAGTCCCACGAACAGGCGGCGGGAACCTACCCTTCATAAGCGGATGGCCACTCAGCGGGTGGCGAGCTTCGTATGGCGAGAGCATTCGTTGCTCATGCATATCAAGTAAGCATGGAGAGTGCAGAGCGAGCTGAATGAAAACACGCTCAGGGTTGGACATTGCATGGATAGCACGATTGAGCTTTCGGCTGTTCAGACGCGAGATACGAGACCTCTTAGGGGCTTCTCTAGGAACCGCCAACGTCGAAGGAACGTACGAATCGCCCCACTGAAAGTCTCTTTGTCGACTCATGATGAGGTCAAATTGCTGCTGCCTGTTCATGTTTTTCTTCCCGTTGTCATGGGGAAAGCAGCCGCAGCGCTGACTGGGGATAATTTGTCAGGACTGCAGCAAACCCTTGCCAGTCGGGCATCCGACAGCACCTTGCGCTGTGGATAACGCCAACTTTCTTGTGGATGAACGAAGTCGTGCGGGACTTGACGTCCCACATGCAAGGGATAGACAATGGAAGGGTCAGGCTTCGAAAACTGACTTATCCACAGAGACCCCAGGTCGCACTGGGGTCTTTGTCTACCTGACTTCTATTAGCACTCTTGGCTAGCTTCTAGATGTCATGTGATCTCCTATCATTCTAAAAGTGGCGGTTTCGTAGATCGCCAGCCCTGATGCTGGCCACTGTGCCGCTTCTGTACAACTGGCAATAGTACCGCTGCATTTTCCCGCCTGACAATAAAAAGTTGGTAGCTGGATTAATTACTTAGTGCAGACTCACCGTCTTTTTGACCTTGCCTAGAGGCAAGCTCGAAGCAGGTCTTAATATATAATTCTGAAAATTATATAATGCACAAATGATTATCAATCCCAATTACGCCTTGCTGAACGCAACACCGCCTACTATGATAATCGGCAAAATTAATGTATTGAGCGATGGTGAAAGCCATGGTGCGATTTTCATTAAACTGGCTCGTAGACGAAACTTTCTTCAGCATCTGCAGCAGGCAGCATGTATACCTCTGCAGCATTGACTCAGCCGCTACTTGTGAGTGGCTATTCGGCACTCATAAAAGATATATTCACGATTTTAATTATAATTTAGGCGCTTTGAATGAAATTACCACTAATTGGGGTACGCCTGAATCCATCATAAACGAGCATACCATTGCTCCTTTTTTCTTTCCCTTTCAATCTCAAGAAAATGTGCTTGCTGCAAAGGAAGCACTATTAAGCCCGAGATTGGGATCACTGAAGTACCGCCTGGGTTTGCTAACAAACCGCTTCGGTGCAGAACACCCCTTAAAAGCGTGCATTGCATGTATGCTCTGCGACCGTATACGTGTCGGCGTGGCCTACTGGCATCTATCTCATCAGTATCCGGGGGTAACAATTTGCCCTGTGCACGGTTTGTATCTCCGAGAAAGCACAAAGAACAGACAGTGGTCAGGCCAATTTGAGTGGTTACTGCCCGAAGAAGAAGATCTCTTGCCTGCCCCTCGAATTGAAACGACAGCCGCGACCCGGAAAGTGCTGGAAGATCTTGTCGAGGCCATCATCGGCTTAGCAAGTTTCGGATGTCAGAGGGTTTTTGATCCAAGCGCTGTCAACGCTGTGTATAGGACAGCGTTGGCTCAGTACGGTGAACGCAGTTCTGGACAGAAGGCAGCCGCCAGTGCGCTCTGGCGCCACATCAATGGGCTTCAGGCCTACCAACCATTCAGTTGCATGCCCAGAAGCCCCGAGGAGGCCGTCATATTTTTGAGTGGGCTTGTGCGAGTCCCACGGGGGCACGTCCACCCCTTGAAGCACCTCACGCTAATCACTTGGCTGTTTGGGTCTCTCGCTGCTTTCATCAAGTTACACGATCAGATAGTCAATTCTTACACGCCATCCAAGAATATTACGTCAGGCTTTGTTAATTCAGTTAAATGTGTCAAAAAGATAAATTCCACCTCCGATAAAATATTGATAGCGGCTAGGCGACCAAAAACTCTAA
This sequence comes from Pseudomonas putida S13.1.2, assembly GCF_000498395.2. NCBI lineage: Bacteria > Pseudomonadati > Pseudomonadota > Gammaproteobacteria > Pseudomonadales > Pseudomonadaceae > Pseudomonas > Pseudomonas putida. Next base: position 5,081,876 of record NZ_CP010979.1, on the reverse strand, counting down.
AAAAAGATATCAGAGCTGCTATCTTACTCAGACTTTCTCAGGGTCAATCAAAACATAGCCTATGTGAGGATTTCGTTATAACTATTTCGACTCTAAATAAATTGATGCGATCAGAGCCATCAGTAGCCAATGCGTGGAAAGAAAAAACCACATCTAACGAAAAGTTGAAACGAAGGTCGATCTGGGAAAATACCGTAAAGAGATTCTCAAAGGAGAGCGCGAAGCAAATTAGATGCCGCCACCCGACAGTCTATGCCTGGCTTTATCGAAACGACAGGGAATGGCTGACCAGTAGACTTGGAGAGCTACCAAACGGGCGAATCGGCAATCACTCTGCCGTTGATTGGAGCAAACGTGATCAGCATTTGCTAGAAGCTCTAAAATCGACTGCTGACTACTTGTTGAAGTCTCATGAGCTTCCATTGAAAAAACAGCAAATTTATTTGGCGCTTCCAAGGCTGGCCAGCGCTCTGCAAAAAAGACAAGCCTACGGGCTGACCCGGTCTTTTCTCCAAGAGATCACCGCGTCAGCTCGAAAAGGCAGTGGGAGTGCTTCGGCTGGTTGCAGCACTGAAGCCGTCCAGCCCTCATGATCCTCCGCATTCATTTCCAGATGGCCTGGACTGGTGAGAAGATGGTCAAGAAGCTTGTGGTGAGGAAACCGGACCTCATGATCAGCTAGTCAAACGGCGGTTTGGACTGTAGATACGCGGTAACGGAGAGATTTCAAATGACGGACGCCAATGCTGAGCTCACTCAAAATCAGTTGGCCGTAGGGTTAAGGGCAGCCCTGCGAATTCTTGATGGATGGAACGCGACCACCGAGCAGGTCGGAAGCATTCTTCGCATATCCACCGCGACCCGCCAGAAGATCTCACGGGATTCCAGCGCCAGCGTACGCCTTGATCTGGATCAGCAGCAGCGAATCAGCTTGGTGCTCAACATTCATGCCGCGTTGCGAACGGTCTTTGAAAATCAAGAAAACGTTCAAGGGTTCCCAAACCTGCAGAATGCCAATGATTTCTTCGAAGGACGTTCTCCCCTGGAGGTGATGGCCCAAGGGGACATGATCTCGCTTTATGAGACCTACAGACGAATTGAACATCTGCAACAGTCGAGCTGAACCTAGCCGGTCAGCCCCTTGGACCACCTACTCAGCTCATGCTTTCTCGGCGTTTTCCGTGTGTTCCCGGTGCCGGTGCGTCTCGGACACAAAGTCGATAAACGCGACGGCCGCTGCAACAGCTAACCGAGCGTGCCTCGGTTGAAGACCACGATACTGGCCGTCCTTTCCGTGTCCTGTCCCGTAAAGGCCCCTTAGCTGTGTCAGATTGCTCGTGATCTGCGTGAGGTTTCGCAGGATCAGTCGAACGTTCTCAGCCCCTTTTGCAGCATCACTTACGCCCTCCGGCACAAGTTGAAGAGCTTTGGTGAGCTTCTTCGTCAAGTCACCCATGTCATCTGACTTGGTGAAGGCGATACCACGCTTGGTGAGAATCGACTTGCAACAGGTCTCCACAAGCTCTTTAGCGGTGCCGATCGCCAACTCCGGGTCGGTATCCACGGCGAGCTCTAGACGTTCGATTTGCTTGGCCATCCAGCCTGCATTCAGTGCATCTGCAACAGCTTTAGCACGGAGTACCGAGCGGCCACCATTATGCTCTAGAGACCGAAACGCAAATCTCGGTCGGCCAGCAATGAGTTCAGCCTGATACAGCTCCCATCCGGCGCCCTTCAGTTGATCATTGAACTGCTCCGCAAGCTTGAGCGCGTCATCTCGATCGGGTCGCACCAAGGGATGGACCATTTCACACAGAAAACGCAGGAAGTGATCGGCACTCCCTTCAGCCAAGCGGAAGCGGCTGTCGCTATAGAGCCAGTCATTTTCCCAATCGTCGTTGTTACAGCGATGCTGCCAGATATCGCCAACAGCATCCTTGTAACGGCTATCCGTGGATGGCATTTCTTCCAGATCGTACAACCGGCTCAAAAATTCCACATCGTTGAGCCGCCCGCTCCAGTCGACATCATCCAGGCGCAGACCATCCAAGATGTTTTGTCGCACCTTTTTAGGCAGTTCTGACTGACTCGACGACCGCCAATCAGCGCGGAACTCCCTGTCTGGGACGATCACTGCAGAGTAGCAATCATTCTCCTGATGCTCGGTAACGGTGCGTAGCTTGGCTGTGATCTGCTCTTCCAGCTGGCTGCGTTTCGCGCCAAGGCGAGCATAGTCAGAAGCAGGCATCTTGAACTGGATGTGCCAGTAGTTGGTGCCTCCATTCCAATTGTCATACCCCGTCTGCTCCGCTGCGGCGGGGTATTTCTGCACGATCTCGGCAGCATCATCCGCACCATCTGCTCGCAAGAGAGTATGCACGGTCGCCAGTAGCGGCTCGATTTGGTCGTTCTGCTCCATACCTGCCTCAAAAAAGCCAATCCCATTGGCATCGCTCGCCGGGCCATAGCCCTAGGGCGCCGCCACCTTACGACAGAAATGCAAATTTCCACAGGTCACTATAGTGAATCAGAAGGACAGTAATACGAAACGATTTTGACCAGATACGCTACACTAACGCCGAAATCCGAAACAGATAACCCTTTGAGCGAATCATCCCGTGGAATACCTCTCAGAAATCTTGAAGATCCTGGACGGAGCTCTCAAGGCGAATGCCAGCATGGCCTCGAATTATGCCGGCCTCCTGGCAGACAAACTGGAGAGTGACGGCGACAAACGACAAGCCCGAATGATCAGAGAGCGCCTTGCAAGGGCTCCTGCAGCGCTAGCCAGTGCCCAGGATGCTGCCCATGGTTTTAGCTTCTCGAACCTGCCTACAGATGGTGAAAGCCATCTGCATACGGTGGACGTAAGCACCCCTTCGCTTGATAAAGGCTCGTTGCTGCTGCCCAGTGCAGTCGAGAATCGAATCCAGGAGTTTCTGGCAAATATCCGCCGATACGACGACCTTGCACGCGTGGGCGCTGCCATGCCGAGCCGCTTGCTGGCATACGGCCCGCCCGGTACAGGAAAAACTAAGCTTGCCCGGTATATTGCCGGGCACCTTGAATTGCCACTGCTAACGGTCCGGTGCGACACGCTTGTGAGCAGTCTGCTGGGACAGACCAGCCGGAACCTCCGTAGGGTGTTCGAATACTCCCAACAGCGCCCCTGTGTACTGTTCCTAGATGAGTTCGATGCCTTAGCGGGGGCTCGGGGGAACGAGCGTGATGTCGGGGAGCTCCAGCGAGTGGTGATTGCACTGCTGCAGAACATAGACGCCATCCCAGAGAGCACCATTCTGGTCGCTGCAACCAATCACGATCAGTTGCTCGACCCAGCCATCTGGCGCCGGTTCAGTTTCCGAATTCCTATGGCTGAGCCTGACCTGGCATTGCGCCGAATGCTGTGGAAACAATACCTGGAGCCGTTCAGCGCCGAGCAGTTGGATCTGGATGTCCTAGCTCAGTTGTCTGACGGAATCACCGGGGCAAACATTGAACAGGTCTGCCTAGATACCAAGCGCGGGGCTGTTTTGTCGAACGCATCCAGCGTCGATGAAAACCAGCTCATCCGACGCCTAGGTTTAAATCTTGCACTTACTGGTGGCCGAGTGCTATCTACTGTCGAGTCAGAAGTTCGGTGGCTTAATGGATGGGCACCAAAGTACTTTTCCCTGAGAACATTGGGAAGGCTGTACGACCTGTCGACTAGGCAAATCACGAAGATCCTCAAGGAGGAGACCAGTAGTGGCCCGCAAGAACACGCCCGCGCAACCGCTGTTGAATGCGAGGGTTGAGAATCCGTTCATACATGTCCCGTTTCAGCCTGTGGATCTCTCGTCAATTGAGGGTGGCGGTGGCGGTGGTGGCAAAGAGCTCGTAGAGGTCAACGCCGCTTACCGTCAGGCACTCTCAAGAACACTCGCAGATGCTTCATCGGCGCTCTCCAGCGAGCAGGTGCTTCATCCCCAGGCTTTGACGCACCTGGTACTCAAGCTGCGGGAAAAGGGAATCGCAAAAACCCACCGCCCCATCTTGGTCGCAGAGGAAGCGCAGCTACAGGCGGCTGGCCATGGTCAGATTGACGAGATGCTCGTTGGGGCCTCTGCCAACAGTCTGGACGTGTTTGATCGTGTGATCCTGCACCGCGACACCAAGAAAATTCGATCCCAACTGAGTGTGATCGAATCCATTGAGCCTTGGGGTCGCCAACGACGAAACCCGGAAGGAAGCCACCGGCTCCTGGAAAATGGTCGTGCCGTTTTGCGACTCTTCCAGTACCAGCAGGGCACATTCAATACGTTCAATTACGATTCGATACTGCAGATTCTGAAATCCCTATCGCTGCCGTTCGTCCAAATCGACCAAGGGCGTGGCCTGCCAATAATTGGCATTCGGGACTTGGACAAAATCCAAGATGATGCCCTTGATCGGATTCTAGACTTCCCCGGCATCCGGTCCATCTACGCAGAAAAGTTTTTCCACCCCAGAACCACGGTCCAAGTGCCTATGGGTGGACCAACAGCCAGTCATGTACAGCCAGCCCAGCAGCCCGTCACGCTTCCGACAGTGGCAGTCTTCGACTCAGGCGTAAGCCCGAACGCCACGCTCATTAAGCACTACGTCCAAACTCAGGACCCCTATGTGCTTTTCCCAGATACCAACTATGAGCACGGCACAGCGGTAGCCTCGCTTGTTGCAGGAGGAGCTCACTTCAACGACAAGCACGCCTGGATTCCAACAACGCCCGCCCTCGTGCATGACGTGTGTGCACTGGAAGCTTCTGGCTCGTACATGTCTGATCTGGAGCTACGTCTTCAATCTGCGGTAAAGAATCGGCCAGATGTGAAAATATGGAACATCTCCCTTGGGGGTGAGCCTTGCGACGATAGCCTATTCAGCGACTTTGCGATGACCCTGGATCAACTTAGTGATAAGTACCAGGTGCTCTTCGTCGTGGCCGCAGGCAACTACACCGACCTCCCACGTCGCGAATGGCAAAAACTCTCGACGCTCGCTGACCGTATTTCGAGTCCAGGGGAGTCGGTTCGTGCTTTGACTGTGGGCTCGATATCCCACATTGATGCTGCAGGCGCGCTCAGCGCTGTTGGCCACCCGGCACCTTACTCGCGTTGTGGTCCTGGCCCAGTCTTCACTCCGAAACCAGACATCACGCATGTGGGCGGAGGTGTACACGCTCCGTGGAACGCCGGCTCCGCTAGCCTCAAAGTCTTGTGGCCCGACAATCAGCTGCGCTTGGGTTTTGGGACGAGTTACGCGGCCCCCCTCGCATCGTGCATGGCAGCCCACGCATGGCAAGCTGTGGCTGGGCGTCCATCGCTGAATCCGTCGCCTTCGTTGGTCAAGGCATTAATGATCCATGCAGCGCAGCTCTCTTCGCCTGATTACGATTCTTACCATCGCCGATATCTAGGTGCAGGCCGGCCTGAGGACGTACTTAAAGCCCTTTACGATTCAGACGACAGTTTCACCCTCGTTTTCCAGGCGAATTTGGTACCGGGCAACATGCGCTGGCGGAAAACCCCTTATCCGATCCCCGATGTTTTGATTGTGGACGGCAAATTTCGGGGCGAAGTGATCATCACGGCGGCATATGCCCCCCCACTGGACCCCAACTCGGGCAGCGAATATGTACGCGCAAACGTTGAGTTGAGCTTCGGTGCGATAACGGGAGATACCATCCAAGGCATGGTTCCAATGGACAGCGATGAAGGCCAGAGCGGATATGAGATCGCTCAAATTTCCGCTGGAGGTAAGTGGTCCCCTGTGAAGGTCCATCGAGCGACCTTCCCCAACGGGACAGCGGTCAAACAATGGGGGCTCCAAGCCAAAGCCCGCCTACGTGCATACGAGCCCGAGCTGACAGAAGCCTTGCCGGTCAACATAATTGTGACTTTGCGATCCCTCGATAGAGACCCACAGGTACGGGCCGCAGGGCTGAAAGCTCTGAGCTTGCGCAACTGGGTTCATACCCCTCTACCTGTTCGGGTACCGATTCGGGTGTAGAACACTAGCTGCCTGCATCAGGCGTCGCAGCGGGTGGAGGCTTGCGACGCCTGTTTTATGATCCCGATAGCTCGCGCGTTTGCTAAACCGATCTTGGGAATGCTGGGCGAAGCGGCGACGTTAGTATTGCGCTGTGATGGTCCTTCATGAATGGACAGCGGGGTGTTGCAGCAGGGATAGTGCTTGGATGTAGGCCAAGGCCAACCTACCTGGACTACCACGTCATCCAACACAATGCGCGGGGTGGACCAAACCCCCAAACCCTGCACGTAGTCTTCTTCTACGAAGTGGACATACTTTGTGTCCTCTATCCGATAGCTGCTCCAGAGCGAATCAGTGCATCGAGCGCTCCCCGCTAGGGTCATTAATTCACGTTCGAAATCGTCATAGCTGTCATAGAGCGCCACGACAGCATGAACGAATACTGCTGTGATGGTCCCAGCTCGACTTTCAAGGCTCGGTGATGGCACATCGGCGAACCTCTCTACAAGATCGCTCATGGTCGAGGCTATCGCCCGCATCTTTGACCTGTCCTCGCCAGTGAGCTGCGGGCTCAAAGCGGTAGCCTTATCCAGCAGCACCTTGGCGGCATGCAAACCAGAGATGATATGGGGCGACCTGCACAATCGCTGGTAGACCTCAGCACGCTTGAGCGCCAATGGGTCGTGGTTAGCAACAACCTCAGCTTCGGCGAGATGCCGGCCGCCGCAAGTGCGCCACATCACATCAAGGTCATGATCCATGCGAGTGAACAACTTACCGCAAAAAGGACAATCCCTAATCAAGACAGCGTTGTGCTTGGGGCACACCGACACCTTTGACGCGCCATAGCGCCTCCAGTATGAAAACCCGTGGATCTTGAGGTCTTCCCTAACGCATTCAGGGCAGAAGGAAGCATCCCATTCACTGAAGTGCTCCCCCTCAGAAAGGTACTGAGTGCCTGAGTAGGCAACATCCCAGTCACTTTTGATGACGTGGAACGCTGCGTTCAGCGTGTGATTGTGAACAAGCCGATTGAACCCATAGCACCCAGGCCAGCCGATGGCTTCTGCGAGCCTTCTCACTTCGGCCGTCTTTATCACATGACGGGTACGCAGGGCTTCGAAGATCTCTGCCTTGGGCTCGGCCCAATAGAGCAGCAGGTTCCTTCTCACGTATGACGGAAGAGTTTCATCAGGCAGAATCGAGAGGGGCATGTGAAAACGCCAGTACAAGGTAGGGAGGGGTCACGCGGGGAGGCTGGTGTACCGCCCGATGAAGGGGAGCGAGCGCTTCCCCTCTACCGGCGACAGTTTTAATTGTTGGGCGACTGCTTTAATTCCACAGAATCACTTTTACCGGCAAACGACGGCCTCTTACTCAACCGTTACCGACTTGGCCAGGTTACGCGGCTGGTCCACGTCGGTGCCCTTCAGCACGGCCACGTAATACGACAGCAGCTGCAGTGGAATGGTGTACAGGATCGGCGCCAGCGCATCGACGATGTGCGGAACCTTGATCACGTGAGTGCCTTCACCATTGGTCATGCCAGCGTGCTCGTCGGCAAACACTACCAACTCGCCACCACGGGCACGCACTTCCTGCAGGTTGGATTTCAGCTTCTCCAGCAGTTCGTTGTTCGGAGCAACGGTAACCACCGGCATATCGTTATCCACCAGTGCCAGCGGGCCGTGCTTCAGCTCGCCTGCCGGGTAGGCTTCGGCGTGGATGTAGGAGATTTCCTTGAGCTTGAGCGCACCTTCCATCGCCACCGGGTACTGTGCACCACGGCCGAGGAACAGGGTGTGGTGCTTGTCGGCGAACAGCTCGGCGATCTTCTCGACCGTAGCGTCCATGGCCAAGGCTTCGCCCAGGCGGGTCGGCAGGCGACGCAGCTCTTCAACCAGCTCGGCTTCGACACCTGCTTCCAAGGTACCGCGCACCTGGCCGAGGGCCAAGGTCAGCAGCATCAGCGAGACCAACTGGGTGGTGAAGGCTTTGGTCGAGGCCACACCGATTTCCGGGCCGGCCAAGGTCAGCAGGGTCAGGTCCGACTCACGCACCAGCGAGCTGATGCCCACGTTGCAGATTGCCAGGCTGCCGAGGAAGCCCAGCTCCTTGGCGTTACGCAGCGCGGCCAGGGTGTCGGCGGTTTCGCCAGACTGCGAGATAGAGACGAACAGGGTATCCGGCTGCACCACAACTTTGCGGTAACGGAATTCGCTGGCGACTTCTACCTGGCACGGGATGCCAGCCAGGCTTTCCAGCCAGTAACGGGCGACCATACCGGCGTGGTAGCTGGTGCCACAGGCAACGATCTGCACGTTGCGCACCTTGGCAAACAGTTCGGCAGCCTGCGGGCCGAAGGCCTGGACCAGTACGTTGTCCTTGCCCAGGCGGCCTTCCAGGGTGCGCTGCACCACGCTTGGCTGCTCGTGGATTTCCTTGAGCATGAAGTGGCGATAGTTACCCTTGTCGGCAGCTTCAGCGCCTTCATGGTACTGCACGGTTTCGCGCTGGACCTTGTGGCCGGCCTGGTCCCAGATGGTGACCTGGTCACGGCGAATTTCGGCAATGTCGCCCTCTTCCAGGTACATGAAGCGATCGGTGACCTGGCGCAGGGCCAACTGGTCGGACGCCAGGAAGTTTTCACCCAGGCCCAAACCGATGACCAGCGGGCTGCCGCTGCGTGCAGCTACCAGGCGGTCAGGCTGCTTGGCGCTGATCAGTGCCAGGCCATAGGCGCCATGCAGGCGCTTCACAGCGGCTTTCAAGGCATCAGCCAGGTCCGGAATGCTCTTCAGGGTGTGGTCGATCAGGTGGACAATAACTTCGGTGTCGGTCTGCGAATTGAAGACGTAGCCCAGGCCTTTGAGCTCTTCACGCAGCTCTTCGTGGTTCTCGATGATGCCGTTGTGCACCACAGCCACTTCATTGCCCGAGAAGTGCGGGTGGGCATTGCCTTCGGTTGGCGCACCGTGGGTGGCCCAACGGGTGTGGGCGATGCCCAGTTGGCCCGCCAGAGGGTCGGCTACGACAGCAGCGTCCAGCTCGCTGACCTTGCCAATGCGGCGGCGGCGCTGCAGTTCACCGCCTTGGGTGAGCACGGCCAGGCCGGCGCTGTCGTACCCGCGGTACTCAAGACGCTTGAGGCCTTCGATCAGGATGGCTGTGATATTACGCTCGGCGACGGCACCAACGATTCCACACATGTTTTATTGCTCCTGGCTGATCGCGGCGCAGATCAGGTTGATGCCGCGGGCTTGAATTTGTTCGCGTGCCGCTGCGGGCAGGCGTTCATCTGTAATAAGGGTGTGCACGCTGCCCCAGGGCAGCTCAAGGTTGGGGATCTTGCGCCCCACCTTGTCCGACTCGACCATCACGATCACTTCACGGGCAACTTCGGCCATGACGCGGCTCAACCCGAGCAGCTCATTGAAGGTGGTGGTACCGCGGCCAAGGTCGATACCGTCGGCACCGATGAACAGCTGGTCGAAGTCGTAGGACCGCAGTACCTGCTCGGCAACCTGCCCCTGGAACGATTCGGAATGGGGGTCCCAGGTGCCACCGGTCATCAGCAGCACTGGCTCGTGTTCCAGGTCGCAAATGGCACGGGCCACGTTCAGCGAATTGGTCATCACCACCAAGCCTGGCTGGCGCCCCAGTTCGGGGATCATCGCGGCGGTGGTGCTGCCGCTGTCGATGATGATGCGCGCATGTTCGCGGATACGCCCCACGGCGGCACGCGCAATGGCCTTTTTATAGGAAGACACAGGCTGGGCGGGTTCACCGAGCAGCTCTTGCGGCACCGGCACCGCACCACCGTAGCGGCGTAGCAACAGGCCGTTGGTTTCAAGGGCGGCGAGGTCTTTGCGAATGGTCACTTCCGACGTCTCGAAACGCTTGGCCAAGGCGTCCACGCTTACCTCGCCCTGCTCGCTGAGCAAAGCCAGGATATTGTGCCGCCGCTGCGGTGTGTTTCGTTTCGACATGAGCGCTTAAGTTTCGTTTCGAAAGATAATGGTTGCAATCAAAACCTAAGTCGCCCGTTTCGTCAAGCAGTTGCTGCCCTGTGGATAGTTTTGTCAGATTTGGCACGGTCCCACGGGATTACCGATCGGCCAATAAAAAAGCCGACCTATTCGCATAGTCGGCTTTCGATTGAAACACCTGTGGATAACTCAGCTCTTCTTGATCTTCTCCGGCCGCTTCCAGCCCGAGATGTTGCGCTGGCGCGCACGGCCCACAGCCAGGTCGCCGGCTTCGACGGCCTGGGTGATGGTCGAACCCGCAGCCGTGGTCGCGCCGGCCTTGATTTCCACAGGCGCCACCAGCGAGTTGTTCGAACCGATGAACACGTCCTCGCCCATCACCGTCTTGAACTTGTTGGCACCATCGTAGTTGCAGGTGATGGTACCGGCGCCGATATTGGTGCGTGCACCGATTTCAGCATCGCCCAGGTAGGTGAGGTGACCGGCCTTGGCGCCTTCACCCAGGTGGGCGTTTTTAAGTTCGACGAAGTTACCCACATGGGCCTTGGCGTCCAGCACGCTGCCCGGGCGCAGGCGAGCGAACGGGCCGGCATCGCTGCCCTCGCCCATCACGGCGCCTTCGAGGTGGCTGTTGGCCTTGACCACCGCGCCTTTGCGCAGGGTGGTGTTCTTGATGACGCAGTTTGGGCCGATCTGCACATCGTCCTCGATGACCACTTTGCCTTCGAGAATCACGTTGATGTCGATCAGCACATCACGACCAACGGTCACTTCACCCCGTACATCGAAGCGCGCCGGGTCGCGCAGCGTCACACCCTGGGCCATCAGGCGGCGGCCTTCACGCAGCTGGTAGTGACGCTCAAGCTCGGACAGCTGACGACGATCGTTGGCGCCCTGAACTTCCATCGGGTCGTGTGGCTGTTCAGTGGCCACCACCAGGCCGTCAGCCACCGCCATGGCGATGACGTCGGTCAGGTAGTACTCGCCCTGGGCGTTGTTGTTCGACAGGCGGCCCATCCAGTCAGCCAGGCGCGCAGCTGGCAGGGCCAGAATACCGGTGTTGCCTTCCTTGATCGCTTTCTGCGCGTCGTTGGCGTCCTTGTGCTCAACGATGGCAGTCACCTGGCCTTGCTCGTCACGCACGATGCGGCCATAGCCGGTCGGGTCGTCGAGCGTAACCGTAAGCAGGCCCAGCTGCTGGTCATTGGCCTTGGCCAACAGACGTTGCAGGGTCTCCACTTCGATCAACGGTACATCGCCGTACAGCACCAGCACGGTGTCGGCGGTGACGGCTGGCAGTGCCTGGGCAACCGCATGGCCGGTACCCAACTGTTTTTCCTGCATGACGAAATTCAGGTCGTCAGCGGCCAGGCGCTCGCGTACCAGCTCGGCACCATGGCCAATGACCACGTGAATACCTTGTGGCTGTAGTTGCCGCGCGCTGTGGATAACATGGCCGAGCATGGAGTTGCCGGCTACCGGGTGCAGCACCTTGGGCAGCGCCGAGCGCATGCGGGTGCCTTGGCCGGCGGCGAGGATAACGATATCGAGTGACATTACTGGCTACCAATCCTGGGCGGTCAGTGAAATGACCGGGGGAGAAATCAGAAAAAGAAAAAGGGTAGCCGAGGCTACCCTTTTACTCAATCGCAACAGAAGTCATCAGCCGGGGCCGATTACTTGCCTTTGCGCATTTGCTGGACGGTACGCAGCTGGGCTGCGGCCTCTGCCAGACGTGCGGCGGCGGCACCGTAGTCGAAGTCCGCGCCTTTCAGATTCAGGGCGTTCTCGGCAGCCTTGAGGGCTTCCTGAGCCTGAGCTTCATCCAGGTCTGCAGCACGTTGCACGGTATCGGCAAGCACCTTGACCATGTTCGGCTGAACCTCGAGGAAACCACCAGAGATGTAGAACACCTCTTGGGCGCCACCCTGCTTGGTCAGCGTAATCGGACCTGGCTTCAGATTGGTGATCAGCGGCGCGTGGCCTGGAGCGATACCAAGATCACCCAGGTTACCGTGCGCAACCACCATCTCGACCAGACCGGAGAAAATTTCTCCTTCCGCGCTGACGATATCGCAATGGACTGTCATAGCCATCTGCTTGCCTCAACCTGATAGCGCCCCTTGCGGGGCGCAGGAATTACAGTTTCTTGGCTTTCTCGATCGCTTCGTCGATGCTGCCGACCATGTAGAACGCTTGTTCTGGCAGGTGGTCGTAGTCACCTTTGAGGATGCCGCTGAAGCCAGCGATGGTGTCTTTCAGGGAAACGTACTTGCCTGGCGAACCGGTGAAGACTTCGGCCACGAAGAACGGCTGCGACAGGAAGCGCTGGATCTTACGAGCGCGGGCTACCAGTTGCTTGTCGGTCTCGGACAGTTCGTCCATACCCAGGATCGCAATGATGTCCTTCAGCTCTTTGTAGCGCTGCAGAACATACTGAACGCCACGAGCGGTGTCGTAGTGCTCGTTGCCGATCACGTTCGGGTCCAGCTGGCGCGAAGTCGAGTCCAGTGGATCGACCGCTGGGTAGATACCCAGGGAGGCGATGTCACGGGACAGAACGACGGTGGCGTCCAAGTGGGCGAAGGTGGTCGCTGGCGACGGGTCGGTCAAGTCGTCCGCAGGTACGTATACGGCCTGGACGGAGGTGATCGAACCTTCCTTGGTGGAGGTGATGCGCTCTTGCAGAACGCCCATCTCTTCAGCCAGGGTCGGCTGGTAACCTACTGCCGAAGGCATACGGCCCAGCAGTGCGGATACTTCGGTACCGGCCAGGGTGTAACGATAGATGTTGTCGACGAACAGCAGAACGTCGTTACCTTCGTCACGGAATTTCTCAGCCATGGTCAGGCCGGTCAGCGCTACGCGCAGACGGTTTCCTGGTGGCTCGTTCATCTGACCGTAGACCAGCGCTACTTTGTCGAGAACGTTGGAGTCCTTCATCTCGTGGTAGAAGTCGTTACCCTCACGAGTACGCTCACCCACACCAGCGAACACGGAGTAACCGCTGTGTTCCATGGCGATGTTACGGATCAGTTCCATCATGTTTACGGTCTTGCCGACACCGGCACCACCGAACAGACCAACTTTACCACCCTTGGCGAACGGGCAAACCAGGTCGATAACCTTGATGCCGGTTTCCAGCAGGTCGTTGCCGCCTGCCTGGTCAGCGAACGAAGGCGCTGGCTGGTGGATACCGCGACGCTCTTCTTCACCGATCGGGCCGGCTTCGTCGATCGGGTTGCCCAGTACGTCCATGATACGGCCCAGGGTGGCCTTACCAACAGGAACGGAAATGGCAGCGCCGGAGTCAACGACTTCCAGACCGCGCTTCAGGCCTTCGGTGGAGCCCATCGCAATGGTACGAACCACGCCGTCGCCCAGCTGCTGCTGAACTTCCAGGGTGGTTTCCGCGCCTTGTACTTTCAGCGCGTTGTATACACTCGGCACGACATCACGTGGGAATTCCACGTCGATGACGGCGCCGATGATTTGAACGATACGTCCGCTACTCATAGCTGGATCCTCTGAATTTTTGAACCGTTAAACCGCGGCAGCGCCGCCGACGATTTCCGAGATCTCCTGGGTGATCGCAGCCTGACGCGCCTTGTTGTAGATCAACTGAAGCTCTTTGATCAAATCACCGGCGTTGTCTGTGGCGTTCTTCATGGCGATCATCCGGGCCGCTTGTTCAGCAGCGTTGTTCTCGACCACCGCCTGGTATACCTGCGACTCCACGTAACGCACCATCAAGCCGTCCAGCAGCTCTTTTGCGTCGGGTTCGTACAGGTAATCCCAGTGATGCTTGAGATCCTGATCCGGGGTTGCCACCAACGGTACCAATTGCTCGACCGTTGGCTTCTGGGTCATGGTGTTGATGAACTTGTTCGAAACCACGGAGAGGCGATCGATACGGCCGTCCAGGTAGGCGTCCAGCATCACTTTGACGGAGCCGATCAGATCGTTGATCGATGGCTCTTCGCCCAAGTGGCTGATCGCTGCTACGACGTTGCCGCCAAAGATGCGGAAGAAAGTCGCACCCTTGCTGCCGATCACGCACAGGTCGATTTCCACGCCCTGTTCGCGGTTTGCGCTCATGTCCTTGACCAGGGCCTTGAACAGGTTGGTATTCAAGCCACCGCACAGACCACGGTCACTGCTCACCACGATATAACCGGCGCGCTTTACAGGGCGCTCGATCATGAACGGGTGGCGGTATTCCGGGTTGGCGTTGGCCAGATGACCGATCACCTGGCGGATACGCTCCGCGTAAGGACGGCTAGCAGCCATGCGCATTTGTGCCCTGCGCATCTTGCTGACCGCCACTTTCTCCATGGCGCTGGTAATTTTTTGCGTGCTTTTGATGCTCGCAATCTTACTGCGAATCTCTTTTGCGCCTGCCATGTATCACCTATCAGGTTAGCAAGCGGGGGCCAGGGCCCCCGCTGCGGCTTACCAGGTCTGGGTGGCCTTGAACTTCTCGATACCGGCTTTCAGGCCTGCGTCGATTTCGTCGTTGAAGTCACCCTTCACGTTGATCTTCGCCATCAGTTCAGCGTGATCACGGTTGAAGAAGGCGATCAGTGCTTGCTCGAAGCTGCCGATCTTGGAGACTTCTACGTCGGTCAGGAAGCCACGCTCAGCGGCGTACAGCGACAGAGCCATGTCCGCGATGGACATCGGCGCGTACTGCTTCTGCTTCATCAGCTCGGTAACGCGCTGACCATGCTCCAGCTGCTTGCGGGTCGCTTCGTCCAGATCGGACGCGAACTGCGCGAATGCAGCCAGTTCACGGTACTGAGCCAGCGCGGTACGAATACCACCGGACAGCTTCTTGATGATCTTGGTCTGAGCGGCACCACCTACGCGGGATACCGAAACACCGGCGTTCACTGCAGGGCGGATGCCCGAGTTGAACATGGCCGATTCCAGGAAGATCTGACCGTCGGTGATGGAAATCACGTTGGTCGGAACGAACGCGGAAACGTCGCCAGCCTGGGTTTCGATGATCGGCAGAGCGGTCAGGGAACCGGTTTTGCCAGTGACAGCACCGTTGGTGAACTTCTCGACGTACTCTTCCGAAACGCGCGATGCACGCTCCAGCAGACGGGAGTGGAGATAGAACACGTCGCCTGGGTACGCTTCACGTCCTGGTGGACGGCGCAGCAGCAGGGAGATCTGACGGTAGGCAACGGCCTGCTTGGACAGGTCATCGTAAACGATCAGAGCGTCTTCACCGCGGTCACGGAAGAACTCGCCCATGGTGCAACCGGCGTATGGCGCCAGGAATTGCAGTGCGGCGGATTCCGATGCACTGGCAACCACCACGATGGTGTTGGCCAGGGCGCCGTTTTCTTCCAGCTTGCGAACGATGTTGGCAACGGTGGAACGCTTCTGGCCGACAGCTACATAAACACAGAAAATACCGGAGTCTTTCTGGTTGATGATGGCGTCGATGGCCATGGCGGTCTTGCCGATCTGACGGTCGCCAATGATCAGCTCACGCTGGCCACGGCCGACAGGGATCATGGCGTCGACGGATTTGTAGCCAGTCTGTACAGGCTGGTCTACCGACTTACGCCAGATCACGCCTGGAGCAACTTTTTCGACCGCGTCGGTCTGGGTGTTGCCCAGAGGACCTTTGCCGTCGATCGGGTTGCCCAGTGCGTCGACGACGCGACCCAGCAGTTCCTTACCAACCGGAACTTCCAGGATGCGGCCGGTGCACTTGGCGCTCATGCCTTCGGCGAGGGTGTCGTAGGCACCCAGGATCACTGCACCTACGGAGTCTTGCTCCAGGTTCAGTGCCATGCCGTAGACGCCGCCCGGGAACTCGATCATTTCGCCGTACATGACGTCGGCCAGACCGTGGATCCGCACGATACCGTCGGAAACCGAAACGACGGTACCTTCGTTACGGGCTTGGGAGCTCACATCGAGGTTGTCGATGCGGCCCTTGATGATTTCACTAATTTCGGAAGGATTGAGTTGCTGCATTGCTCTGCTGCCCCTTCAAACTCAAGATTTCAATGCTTCGGCCAGTTTCGCGATTTTGCCGCGAACAGAGCCATCGATTACCAGGTCACCAGCGCGGATGACGACGCCGCCAATCAGGCTGGCATCCTCCGACGCGTGCAGGCGCACTTCCTGGCCTAACCGTGCACTGAGAACCTTGGCGAGTTTGTCTTGCTGTTCTTGGTTCAACGCGAAGGCACTGGTGACTTCCACGTCCACGGATTTCTCTTGCTCGGCCTTGTACAGGTCGAACAGAGCGGCAATCTCCGGCAGAAGCAGGAGACGGTCGTTTTCCGCGGCAACATGAATGAAATTCTGTGCCTGTGCATTGAACTTGTCACCGCACACGTCAATGAACGTGGCGGCCTTTTCTGCGCTCGTCAGTCGCGGGGCCTTGAGCAGGCGCTGCATGGTGTCGTCTTGCGACACCGCAGCAGCCAGGCCGAGCATGGCTGACCAATTGGCCAGTTGCTGATGGGCCTGGGCATGCTCAAAGGCAGCCTTAGCGTAAGGTCGGGCCAACGTGGTCAGTTCTGCCATGATCGCCCTCGCTTAAATTTCAGCGGCCAGTTTGTTAACCAGCTCCGCATGCGCGTTTTGATCGATTGTGGCGCCAAGGATCTTTTCAGCACCGCCAACAGCCAGAGCACCCACTTGGGCACGCAGGGCGTCTTTAGCGCTGTTCAGTTCCTGTTCGATCTCGGCCAGAGCCTGAGCCTTCACACGGTCAGCTTCGACGCGGGCCTGTTCACGGGCTTCCTCGACAAGCTGAGCAGCGCGTTTCTTGCTTTGCTCAATGATTTCGGCTGCCTGTGCTTTAGCTTCACGCAGTTGCTGACCCGCTTTCTCTTGGGCCAGCTCCAGGTCGCGAGCTGCGCGGTTGGCAGCGTCCAAGCCGTCGGCAATCTTCTTTTGGCGCTCTTGCAGGGCAGTGATGACCGGAGGCCATACATACTTCATGCAGAAGAGTACAAAAATCAGGAAAGCAACGGATTGGCCAATCAGGGTTGCATTAATGTTCACGCCAACACCTCGCTCGGTCTTAATTCATACAGCCATCAACTCGTGGTGACGAGTGATTAGCCGGCGATCTGACCAACGAACGGATTCGCGAAGGTGAAGAACAGAGCGATACCAACACCGATCATGGTTACGGCGTCGAGCAGACCGGCAACGATGAACATTTTAACCTGCAGCATCGGAACCATTTCTGGTTGACGAGCAGCGCCTTCCAGGAATTTGCCGCCCAGCAGGCCGAAACCAATGGCGGTACCCAGAGCACCCAGGCCGATCAGCAGAGCAACAGCGATAGCGGTCAGACCAACTACAGTTTCCATCTTTCCTCCCGACTTTTACGTCGTATTGGTTAGGTTTTTAGTTTGAAGCGGTAAAACAAATCGTTTGGTACAGCATGCCCTTGCGGACTTTTTAAGCCCTCCCCCCGAACGGGCGGGGAAGGCTATCAGACACGCCAGGCGGTCTTAATGGTTATCTTCGTGCGCCATCGACAGGTAGACGATGGTCAGCATCATGAAGATGAAAGCTTGCAGGGTGATGATCAGGATGTGGAACACAGCCCACGCCCATTGCAGCACCACACCCAGGCCGCTGAGCCACAGCAGGCCGGAGCCGAACATGACAGCGATCAGGATGAACACCAGTTCGCCGGCATACATGTTGCCGAACAGACGCAGTGCCAGCGAGATCGGCTTGGCGATCAGGGTGACGAATTCCAGCAGGAAGTTGACCGGAATCAGCAGGATCTGCACGAAGATGTTCTTGCTGCCGAACGGGTGCAGGGTCAGCTCACCGATGAAGCCACCCAGGCCCTTGACCTTGATGCTGTAGAAGATGATCAGGGCGAACACGCTGAAGGCCATGGCCAGGGTCGCGTTCGGGTCGGTGGTCGACACGGCGCGGAACGGAATGTGCGGATCACCGGAGATCAGGATGGCCAGCTGAGGAATCCAGTCGACCGGTACAAGGTCGACGGCGTTCATCAGGAATACCCAGACGAAGATGGTCAGCGCCAGCGGTGCGATTACCGGGCTACGGCCGTGGAAGGAGTCCTTCACGCTGCCGTTGACGAAATCGACCATCACTTCCACGAAGTTCTGCAGACCGCCAGGCTGGCCGGAAGTCGCCTTCTTTGCCGCCATGCGGAAAATGAACAGGAAGATCAGACCCAGCGCGACGGACCAACCCAGGGTGTCCAGGTGGAACGCCCAGAAGCCCATTGCCTTGGCTTCTGCAGCCGAATGGGCAAAGCCCCAGCTGCCGTCTGGTAGTTGACCGTAGGTCAGGTTCTGCAAGTGGTGCTGGATATAGCCCGAAGCGGTTTCTGCTGCCATGGTTGCCTCAAACGCCCTAAGGTCTCGAAAGTCTTTTATTCATCAGCAGGGGCGCGAACCAGCTGACCAAAAGGGTCAACACGAAGACGCCGAATACTGCTAACGGCGCCAGTGGCTTCACTCCTGCGAAGGTCAGTGCAAAAAGCACTGCCGTCAAAATCATCTTGCCTGCCTCGCCAGCGTAAAACGACTTGACGATGGCTTGTGCTGCCCGAGCTCCGCTGAAGCGAAAAGCCTTCCAGGCGAAATACACATTGGGCAGCCACGCAATCAAACCTCCGCAAAGGCCTGAATATCCACTGACCGCCCCTTTCCACTGCCACAACACCAGGGTTGCCAGCAGCAGTACGACGAATTGAGCCAGCAGTACCGGAAAAACCGCCCAGCGATGGAAAGGCAGGCGGTTTGGCGTGCGGATTTCCATCACAACTGCTCCTCGGAAGTCGACCAACAAGTCAGCTATGACTTGGCATAATTTGTGCCGACAAAATGCGCGCAGAGTATAGGGGTGGATTAACCCCTATTCAACTCTTCGTAGTGATTTCCGACTGCGCGCTACAACAGGAATTGTTTCAGCGGATGTGAGCAAGCACGCCTTGCAACTCGTCAAGCGAGTTGTAACGAATAACCAACTGACCTTTGCCCTTGTTGCCATGACGGATCTGAACGGCCGAGCCCAGGCGCTCTGCGAGCCGCTGTTCAAGGCGTGCGATATCCGGATCAGGTTTGCTCGGTTCGACCGGATCAGGCTTGTCACTGAGCCACTGGCGAACCAGTGCCTCGGTCTGGCGCACGGTGAGACCACGTGCGACAACATGACGCGCCCCCTCCTCCTGACGGTTCTCGTCCAGACCGAGCAATGCGCGTGCGTGACCCATCTCCAGGTCACCGTGGGCGAGCATGGTCTTGATCGCCTCAGGCAAGGTGATCAGGCGCAGCAGGTTGGCCACGGTTACCCGCGACTTGCCCACGGCATCAGCCACCTGTTGCTGGGTGAGCTCGAACTCCTGCTGCAGACGCTGCAGGGCCATGGCCTCTTCCAGCGGGTTGAGGTCTTCGCGCTGGATGTTCTCGATCAGCGCCATGGCAATGGCGGCTTCATCGGGCACTTCGCGGACCATGGCCGGGATCGTGTCCAGGCCGGCCTGCTGGGTCGCGCGCCAGCGGCGCTCACCGGCGATGATCTCGTAGCGGTTTTCGCCAATCGGGCGGACCACGATCGGTTGCATCACGCCATGGCTGCGAATCGAGTGCGCGAGCTCTTCCAGCGCCTCCGGGTCCATGTCCCGGCGCGGCTGGTACTTGCCACGCTGGATCAGCTCGACCGGCAGGTGTTGCAGTTCTTTCTGGTCGATCTTCACAGCCTGCTCTTCGAGCGCGCTGACGGAAGGACCACTGAGCAGTGCATCCAACCCACGTCCGAGACCCCGTTTCTTGACGGCCATACGGATTCCTTAAGTTGTTTGTGCAGTGCGTGATTGACGGCGTTGACGGCGAACCAGTTCCCCAGCCAGGGCCAGATAGGCCAGCGCGCCGCGCGATTGCTTGTCGTAAGCCAGGGCCGGCATGCCGAAGCTAGGGGCCTCGGCCAGGCGAATATTGCGCGGAATGACCGTGTCGTACAGCTGCGGGCCAAAGTGCTCCTTCAGCTGCGCCGAAACATCGTTGTTCAGGCTCAGGCGAGGATCGTACATGGTCCGCAGCAGGCCCTCGATCTTCAGCTCCGGATTCAACCGGGCGGCGATGCGCTTGATGTTATCCACAAGGTCGCTGAGACCTTCGAGTGCGTAGTACTCGCACTGCATGGGGATGATCACGCCATCGGAAGCGACCAGGGCGTTGAGCGTGAGCATCGACAGCGACGGCGGGCAGTCGATGAGGATGAAGTCGTAGTTCTCGCGGATTGGCGCCAGGGCGTTGCGCAGACGGCTCTCCTTGACCTGCATTTCCAGCAGCACCACCTCGGCGGCGGTCAGGTCGCGGTTGGCCGGCAGCAACTGGAACCCACCATGCTCGGAGTAATGCATGGCCTGGGCCAGGTCGCATTCCCCGATCAGCAGGTCGTAGACCGAGTGCTCGAGCTCGTGCTTGTCCACACCGCTGCCCATGGTGGCGTTGCCCTGCGGATCGAGGTCGATCAGCAGCACACGACGCTTGGTCGCGGCCAGCGAGGCGGCGAGATTGATACAGGTGGTGGTCTTGCCTACACCACCTTTCTGGTTCGCGATTGCGAATACCTTAGCCATTGATGCGCGTGTTCCCAGTCATGCCTTGCGGCGCAGTATCAGCAGATGGCGCTGGCCCTGGCAACCCGGAACGGTCAGGGCCTGTTCGCTTTCTACTGTGAAGTCTGCGGGCAATGCTACCAGTTCATCGGCAGGATGCAGCCCCTTCATTGCAAGCCATTGCGTCCCGGTGTCGCCCAGATGGCGGGTCCAGTTGGTGAAGTTCTCCATGCTGCTGAAGGCGCGGGAGATGATTCCGTCGAACGGCTGAGCCGGCTGGAAGGCTTCGACCCTGCTGTGGATAACCGTGAGGTTGTCCAGTTTGAGCTCCATTTTCACCTGGGTCAGGAAGCGGGTCTTCTTGCCGTTGGCGTCCAGCACCGTCACGCGCTTGTGCGGATGCAGGATAGCCAAAGGAATACCCGGCATGCCACCGCCGCTGCCCACATCCAGCCAGTTGTCACGCTCGCTGTGGATAAACGACATGACGCTCAGGCTGTCGAGCAGATGGCGCGACACCATCTCGTCCGGGTCGCGCACCGCCGTAAGGTTGTAGGCTTTGTTCCATTTGATCAACAGGGCCAGGTAGCCAAGCAGTTTCTCGTGATGCTCGGCGCTCAGCTCGACACCGAGCTGGCGCGCGCCTGTGGACAACTCTTCAGCGTGTTGCGGGGTGACCAGGGAACTCAAGCGCTTTGCTCCAATTCGCGGCCAGCGCCGCGTTTTTTCAAGTAAATCAGCAACAGGGAAATCGCCGCCGGGGTCACGCCGGGAATGCGCGAAGCCTGGCCCAGGGTTTCCGGCCGGGTCTGACCCAGCTTGCCCTGAATCTCCTTGGACAAGCCAGAAATCGTCGAGTAATCGATATCCACAGGCAGGCGGGTGTCTTCACTGGCGCGCAAGCGAGCGATTTCATCCTGCTGGCGGTCGATGTAGCCCGCGTACTTGGTGCGGATCTCGACCTGCTCGGCGACCTGTGGATCGATCGCTTCACCGCCAGTCGCCTCGATCAGCCCGGCGTAGTCGATTTCCGGGCGCGCCAGCAGGTTGAGCAGGCTGTACTCGTGGCTGAGCGGCGTGCCGAACTTATCCACAATCGCCTGGCCTTGCTCGGTGTTCGGCCGAACCCAGGTCGACTTCAGGCGCTGTTCCTCACGCTCGATGCCGTCACGCTTGGCGCAGAAGGCGGCCCAGCGCTGGTCGTCGATCAGGCCCAGTTCACGGCCTTTCTCGGTCAGACGCAGGTCGGCGTTGTCTTCGCGCAGGATCAGGCGGTACTCGGCACGCGAGGTGAACATGCGGTACGGCTCCTGGGTACCCAGGGTAATCAGGTCGTCGACCAGCACGCCGATGTACGCCTCGTCGCGGCGCGGGCACCAGCTGTCGCGGCCCTGTGCGCGCAATGCGGCGTTGGTCCCGGCCAGCAGGCCCTGGGCACCGGCTTCTTCGTAACCGGTGGTGCCGTTGATCTGCCCGGCGAAGAACAGGCCACCGATGACTTTGGTCTCGAGGCTGTACTTGAGGTCACGCGGGTCGAAGTAGTCGTACTCGATGGCGTAGCCCGGGCGGACGATGTGGGCGTTTTCCATGCCGCGGATCGAACGCACCAGCTCCAGCTGCACGTCGAACGGCAGCGAAGTGGAGATACCGTTGGGGTACAGCTCGTGGGTGTTCAGGCCTTCCGGCTCGATGAACACCTGGTGGCTTTCCTTGTCGGCGAAGCGGTGGATCTTGTCTTCGATCGATGGGCAGTAGCGCGGGCCGACACCTTCGATCACACCCGAGTACATCGGCGAACGATCGAGGTTCGAGGCGATGATTTCGTGGGTACGCGCATTGGTATGGGTAATCCAGCAGCTCACCTGCCGTGGGTGCATTTCGGCATTGCCCATGAAGGACATGACCGGGATCGGCGTATCACCTGGCTGCTCGGTCATCACCGAGAAATCCACAGAGCGCCCATCGATGCGTGGCGGAGTGCCGGTTTTCAGGCGGCCGACGCGCAGCGGCAGTTCACGCATGCGGTGGGCCAGGGCGATCGAGGGTGGATCACCGGCGCGACCACCGGAATGGTTTTGCAGGCCAATGTGGATAAGCCCGCCCAGGAAGGTACCGGTAGTCAGTACTACGGATTCTGCGAAGAAACGCAAACCCATCTGGGTAACTACGCCCTTGACCTGGTCCTGCTCGACGATCAGGTCGTCGCAGGACTGCTGGAATATCCACAGGTTCGGCTGGTTTTCCAGGATTTCACGCACCACCGCCTTGTAGATGGCGCGGTCGGCCTGTGCACGGGTGGCGCGTACCGCCGGGCCCTTGCGGTTGTTCAGAACGCGGAACTGGATGCCGCTCTTGTCGGTGGCCAGCGCCATGGCGCCGCCGAGGGCATCGATCTCTTTGACCAGATGGCTTTTGCCAATACCGCCGATGGCGGGGTTGCAGCTCATGTGACCGAGGGTTTCCACGTTATGGGTCAACAGCAGGGTTTTCACACCCATGCGTGCAGACGCAAGCGCAGCCTCGGTACCGGCATGGCCGCCGCCGATGACGATCACTTCAAAACGGGAAGGGAAATCCACCACGCACCTCGTGCCTGTTTTTGCGAATAGAGAAGGTAAGCCGACAAGTATAGGGACTTCACCCCCTTTAAAGAAACCGTCTGAGCAAATTTTGACCAGTCTGTGGATGAGTGGCAGACAACAGAAATCAACAAGAAGAAATTTATAAAAGCTTTGTTTTTATGTTTATTCTTATGCACAACGATATCTGTGGATAAAGCTTTGTAGGCCATGATTTGCGCTGTGTAGAGAGAAATTAAACCCTGTGTCTGGAGTGCCATGAGGGCTATGGATAACGTCATTTAGCCTGTGGATGAAATGGCTATTTACCCACAGGGGGATTTTTCCTCAGAAAAAAAGCCTGCTTATCAACTGAGCTGAAGATGGGTTTTCCACAGGGCTCCTGAGCGCAGTTTTCAGGTTGTGGATGAAAAAATACTCAAGTTCGCGACAGATGCGGACAAGGCGACAGCCGGTTTTCCGCAAAAGCGTCGGCCCAGCCATAGAGATCTAGCGGTTGTACGGGCGTCTTCGCGGGCATGCCCGCTCCCACAGGTGCGCTGTTGACTTCACTGTGGTCTCTTCCTGCAACGAATTTCAGGCAAAAAAAAGCCGCTCCCTAAGGAGCGGCGCTTGGCCTTGTCTGGCTGTGGATTACTTGCCGATGCAGAAGCTGGAGAAAATCCGCCCCAGCAGGTCATCCGAGCTGAACGCCCCGGTAATTTCCCCCAGGGCATGCTGTGCCTGGCGCAAGTCCTCTGCCAGCAGCTCTCCTGCGCCCGCCAAGGTCAACTGTGCACGGCCGTGCTCCAGGTGCTCGCTGGCCTGGCGCAAGGCATCCAGGTGGCGCCGGCGGGCACTGAAGCCGCTCTCTGACGTCTGTTCGTAACCCATGCAGGCCTTGAGATGGTCGCGCAGCAGTTGCAGCCCTGTGTCGTCGCCCTTGGCACTGAGGGTGATGGTCACATGGCCGTCATCGCACTGTTCCAGCGCTACCCGCTCACCACTCAGGTCGGCCTTGTTGCGAATCAGCGTGACCTTGGCCGGGTCCGGCCGCTGAGCGAGAAACTCGGGCCATAGGGCAAACGGGTCGCTGGCCTCCGGCGCGGTGGAGTCGACCACCAGCAACACACGGTCGGCCTCGCCAATGGCCTTCAGGGCGCGTTCTACGCCGATCTTTTCCACATGGTCATCGGTATCACGCAAACCGGCGGTATCGACCACGTGCAGCGGCATACCGTCGATGTGGATATGTTCGCGCAGGATGTCCCGGGTGGTGCCGGCGATATCGGTGACAATGGCGGCTTCCCGACCAGCCAGCTGATTCAGCAGGCTCGACTTGCCGGCGTTCGGCCGCCCGGCGATGACCACCGTCATGCCGTCACGCAGCAAGGCACCCTGCCCGGCCTCACGTTGCACGGTGGATAACTCGCCGCGCACTGCATCGAGCATCGACAGGACGTGGCCATCGGCGAGGAAATCGATCTCCTCTTCAGGGAAGTCGATTGCTGCCTCGACGTAGATGCGCAGGGCAATCAGCGCCTCGGTCAGGCTGTGCACACGCTTGGAGAATTCCCCTTGCAGCGAGCGCAGGGCGTTACGTGCCGCCTGGCTGGAGCTGGCCTCGATCAGGTCGGCAATGGCTTCGGCCTGGGCCAGGTCGAGCTTGTCGTTGAGGAACGCACGTTCGCTGAATTCACCCGGGCGGGCCAGGCGACAGCCAACTTGTACACAGCGCTGCAGCAGCATGTCCAGCACCACCGGGCCACCGTGGCCCTGGAGTTCGAGCACATCTTCGCCGGTGAACGAGTTCGGCCCAGGGAAGAACAACGCAATCCCCTCGTCCAGCACCCGCCCTTCATCGTCGCGGAACGGTCCGTAATGGGCATGGCGAGGGGTCAGCGTACGACCGGTGATCAACTGCCCGGCCTTGCTGGCCAAAGGGCCGGACAACCTGACAATACCCACACCACCGCGGCCTTGGGCGGTAGCGATGGCGGCGATGGTTTCACGCACAGTGTTCATGCTCGAAAGCCTCTACGACAAAAACGACAGATAGCAAAAACGCCCCACTAGGGGGCGTTTTTTATTCACAGGCTAGCGTACTAGCCCGTCAAGCAGCAGCTTTTTTGGTGGCTGCTTCGATACGGCGAGTGATGTACCACTGCTGCGAAATCGACAGGCAGTTGTTCACAACCCAGTACAGCACCAGACCAGCCGGGAACCACAGGAAGAAGAAGGTGAAGATGATCGGCATCATTTTCATCACCTTGGCCTGCATCGGATCCGGCGGCGTCGGGTTCAGGCGCTGCTGGATGAACATGGTGGCGCCCATGATGATCGGCAGGATGAAGAACGGATCCTTGATCGACAGGTCGGTAATCCACAGCATCCATGGGGCCTGGCGCATTTCCACGCTTTCCAGCAGTACCCAGTACAGGGCCAGGAATACCGGCATCTGCACCAGGATCGGCAGGCAGCCGCCCAGCGGGTTGATCTTCTCTTTCTTGTACAGCTCCATCATCGCCTGGGACATCTTCTGGCGATCGTCACCGAAGCGTTCCTTCAGCGCGGCAAGCTTGGGCGCAACAGCTCGCATGCGCGCCATGGAGCGGTAGCTGGCAGCCGACAGCGGGAAGAACAGGCCTTTGATCAGCATGGTCAGCACGATGATCGACCAGCCCCAGTTACCCAGCAGGCTGTGGATATGTTGCAGCAGCCAGAAGATCGGCTGGGCGATGAACCACAGGAAGCCGTAGTCGACGGTCAGTTCCAGGCCTGGGGACAACTCTTTGAGCTTGGACTGGATCTTCGGGCCGGCGTACAGCATGGCGCTGGTTTCGACCTTGCCACCCGCAGGAACGCTGAGGGCTGGGCCGGTGTAGCCGATGATGTAGTTGCCCTGGCTGTCCTTACGGGTCTGGACAACGTTGTTGTCCGACTTGGCCGGAATCCAGGCGGTCACGAAGTAGTGCTGCAGCCACGCAACCCAGCCGCCGGACACATTTTCTTTCAAACTACCCTTGTCGATGTCCTTCATCGAGACCTTTTTGTAAGGCTCGGAAGCTGTCCACAGGGCTGCGCCCAGGTAGGTGGCGGTGCCAGTGGCAGTGCTCGAGGACGGATCGCCGCTGGCGTCACGCTTGAGCTGGGCAAACATGTTGCCGCTCCAGGCCTGGTCGCTCTGGTTGTCGATCAGGTAGCTGACATTCAGGTCGTACTCACCGCGCTTGAAGCTGAAGCGCTTGATGTAGTTGACACCGTTGTCGCTGAACTTCAGGTCGACCACCAGTTGTTCCTGGCCGTCGGCCAGCTGGTAGCTCTTCTGTTCGGCGGCATACAGCGGACGGCCGCTGGCGCGGGCATCCGGGCCGTTGGCACCGGTCAGGCCGCTTTGTGCCAGGTAGACACGCTCACCACCATTGTCGAACAACTGGAATGGAATGTTCGGGTGGTCTTGACGGCGTGGGTACTTCGGCAGGTTCAACTGGACGATGTCACCACCGACCGGATCGATAGCCAGTTCCAGGACGTCGGTCTTGACGCGGATCAGGTCCTTGCTGAGTGCGACCGGTGCCAGTTCGGCAGCACTCGATTCGGCGTTGGCGCTTGGTACATCGGCGCTGGCGCCGTTGTTACCGGCCGGCACGCCATCAGGCAAACCCGGAGCAACAGTGCTGGCAGCAGTATTCTGAGTCGGCAGGGCAGCTTGGCCGTAGTCATCGTTCCACTTCAGGACCATGACGTAGGACACGACTGCCAGCGCGGCGATCAGGATCGTGCGTTTAATATCCATGATTACTCGGCTATCGAAGAAGTTCGGGAGGAAGGAGCGGGTGGAACGGGGTCGAAACCGCCGTCATTCCACGGATGACAACGCCCCAGGCGACGAACGGCCAGCCACCCACCACGCCAGAGGCCATGGTTTTCGATGGCTTCATAAGCGTAACAGGAGCAACTGGGGAAAAAACGACAGTGACTGGCCATCAGAGGACTAATGGCGTAACGGTAAAACTGGATCGGAACGAGTGCCAGTTTACGCATCTTGGCTGTCTACCCCTGCGGAATTGGCGGTGACTGCTGGTGTTGGCCGGCTGCGTGCCAGGCGTTTCCAGAGCTTGCCAAAGTGTTGGTGCAATTCCGGGTTTTCTATCTCACCCAATCCCTTGCGCGCGACGATCACGATGTCCAACCCGGCAAGCGATTGCTGGTTCAGACGAAAGGAATCGCGCATCAAGCGCTTGAGGCGGTTGCGTTGAACGGCGAGCTTGACGCTCTTCTTGCCAATCACCAGGCCGAGACGTGGGTGATCGAGACCGTTCTCGCGAGCAAGGATCAGCAGGTTTTTCCCTGGAACCTTGCCGGTTGGGGAGTCGAAGACCGCTTTGAAGTGTCGGGGTGTAAGCAGTCGCTTTTCCCGACTGAAGTCCTGACTCACCACCTGTGCCGAAAAATCAAATGGCCAGACGCTTACGGCCTTTGGCACGACGACGCGACAGAACAGCACGGCCGTTCTTGGTAGCCATACGGGCACGGAAACCGTGGGTGCGGGCGCGCTTGATGGTGCTTGGTTGGAAAGTACGTTTCATGGCGTGTTACCTGGTTTGTCGACGACGGGCCGGGATGGCCCCCTTTTTAAGAGACCGGCGATTCTAGAGAAAGCAAGCCCGTAGGTCAATTTCCAACCAGCTATTCCCTATAGGCCGTGTGATGGACGGTGCCTGCTCGGTCATCCTCAAGGGGGTGCTTGATCGGACACACGAATCGGGGACAACATGAAAAAAAAGAAGAGACATATAAAAAGCTTTTCTGAATAACTTATAAATCTTAGGTGGATAACCTTCTGTGGATAACCTTCTGTAGGCCAATAAATACGAGCTGTACAGAGTTTTAAAACCTTGTTCTCAACCGGTGCTGCGCTTGTTTCCATCGTGGTCGAAACCTGTGGATTAAAATGCCGCTTATCCACAGCTGAGTTATCAACAGATCTGGACCCAGGGTTGTGCATAGCCCTCATGGTCGTTTATCCACAGGGCTTATTCACAGTGAGGCAAAGCCTTTTTGGTCGATAAATGGCTGTTTTGTCATGGTTCCTAACGTGTCCACATGTGGATAACTGAACGCTCGACCGGTACAATGGCGGTTTGCTTTTGCCTCATCCGGCTTTCAAACTCAGGGGATATCCGTGTCAGTGGAACTTTGGCAGCAGTGCGTGGAGCTTCTGCGCGATGAACTGCCTGCCCAGCAATTCAACACCTGGATCCGTCCGCTACAGGTCGAAGCCGAAGGCGACGAGTTGCGCGTCTATGCGCCTAACCGTTTCGTTCTCGATTGGGTCAATGAAAAGTACCTGAGCCGCTTGCTCGAGCTGTTGGGTGAGAACGGCAGCGGCATTGCGCCTGCCCTTTCCTTATTAATAGGCAGCCGCCGCAGCTCAGCCCCACGTGCAGCGCCCAACGCGCCTGTCAGCGCCGCGGTAGCCGCTTCGCTGGCGCAGACCCGGTCGCAGAGCCAGGCACAAAAGCCTGTGCCGGTAGCGGCAGCGGTCGAACCCGTTGCTGTCACGGCCACCGAGCCTGTACTGGTCAATGAATTGGCAGAGCCGTCCTCGCGTGACAGCTTTGATGCCATGGCCGAGCCTGTGTCGGCGCCAGCCAGCAATGCCCGGACCGAACAGCGCACCGTCCAGGTGGAAGGTGCGCTCAAGCACACCAGCTACCTGAATCGCACTTTCACCTTCGACACCTTCGTCGAAGGTAAGTCGAACCAGCTGGCGCGCGCGGCTGCCTGGCAGGTGGCTGATAACCCCAAGCATGGCTATAACCCGCTGTTCCTGTACGGCGGCGTTGGCCTGGGTAAAACCCACCTTATGCATGCTGTGGGTAACCACCTGCTGAGGAAGAACCCGAACGCCAAAGTCGTGTACCTGCACTCCGAGCGCTTCGTAGCAGACATGGTCAAGGCGCTGCAGCTCAACGCCATCAACGAATTCAAGCGCTTCTACCGTTCGGTGGATGCGTTGCTGATCGACGATATCCAGTTCTTTGCACGCAAAGAGCGCTCGCAGGAAGAGTTTTTCCACACCTTCAATGCCCTGCTTGAGGGCGGCCAGCAGGTAATTCTTACCTCTGACCGTTACCCCAAGGAAATCGAAGGCCTGGAGGAGCGCCTGAAGTCGCGCTTTGGTTGGGGGCTGACGGTGGCTGTTGAGCCGCCAGAGCTGGAAACCCGCGTAGCAATCCTGATGAAGAAGGCCGACCAGGCCAAGGTCGAGCTGCCACATGATGCGGCCTTCTTCATCGCCCAGCGCATTCGCTCCAACGTACGTGAGCTGGAAGGTGCGCTGAAGCGGGTGATTGCCCACTCGCACTTCATGGGCCGCGATATCACCATCGAGCTGATCCGTGAGTCGCTGAAAGACCTGCTGGCGCTGCAAGATAAACTGGTCAGTGTGGATAACATTCAGCGCACCGTTGCCGAGTACTACAAGATCAAGATCTCTGATCTGTTGTCCAAGCGTCGTTCGCGTTCTGTCGCGCGTCCACGTCAGGTGGCCATGGCCCTGTCCAAGGAGCTGACCAACCACAGCCTGCCGGAAATCGGCGACATGTTCGGTGGTCGTGACCATACGACCGTGCTGCACGCCTGCCGCAAGATCAACGAATTGAAGGAATCCGACGCGGACATCCGCGAGGACTACAAGAACCTGCTGCGGACGCTGACGACCTGATGGCCGTCTGCGCAGCTAATTGAAGGCAAGGGACTAGACCATGCATTTCACCATTCAACGCGAAGCCCTGTTGAAACCCCTGCAACTGGTCGCCGGTGTCGTAGAGCGCCGTCAGACCTTGCCGGTCCTGTCCAATGTATTGCTGGTCGTGCAAGGCCAGCAGCTGTCGTTGACCGGTACCGACCTGGAAGTCGAACTGGTGGGCCGCGTACAACTGGAAGAGCCGGCCGAGCCTGGCGAAATCACTGTGCCGGCGCGCAAGTTGATGGACATTTGTAAAAGTCTGCCGAACGACGCCCTGATCGATATCAAGGTCGACGAGCAGAAACTGTTGGTGAAGGCCGGCCGTAGCCGCTTCACTCTGTCGACCCTGCCAGCCAATGACTTCCCGACTGTGGAAGAAGGCCCGGGCTCGCTGACCTGCAACCTGGAACAGAGCAAGCTGCGCCGTCTGATCGAGCGCACCAGCTTCGCCATGGCCCAGCAGGATGTGCGTTACTACCTCAACGGCATGCTGCTGGAGGTTTCCCGTAACACCCTGCGCGCAGTTTCCACCGACGGCCACCGCCTGGCGCTGTGCTCCATGACAGCGCCAATCGAGCAGGAGGACCGCCATCAGGTCATCGTGCCGCGCAAAGGTATCCTGGAGCTGGCGCGTCTCCTGACCGACCCCGAAGGCATGGTCAGCATCGTGCTGGGCCAACACCACATTCGCGCCACGACCGGTGAATTCACCTTCACCTCCAAGCTGGTGGACGGCAAGTTCCCGGACTACGAGCGTGTACTGCCCAAGGGCGGCGACAAGCTGGTGGTCGGCGACCGTCAGGCGCTGCGTGAAGCCTTCAGCCGTACGGCGATTCTTTCCAACGAAAAGTACCGCGGTATTCGCCTGCAACTGGCGGCTGGCCAACTGAAGATCCAGGCCAACAACCCCGAGCAGGAAGAAGCTGAAGAAGAGATCAGCGTGGACTACGAAGGTAGCTCGCTGGAAATCGGCTTTAACGTCAGCTACCTGCTGGACGTGCTGGGCGTGATGACTACCGAGCAAGTTCGTCTGATCCTGTCCGACTCCAACAGCAGTGCGCTGCTGCAGGAAGCTGGCAACGACGATTCTTCCTACGTTGTCATGCCGATGCGTCTGTAACCTGTAGCAGGCGCAATGTCCCTTCGACGGATCATGGTCACCGCGGTGCGCAACTTGCACCCGGTGACCCTCTCGCCCTCCCCCCGCATCAATATCCTTTACGGCGCCAACGGCAGTGGCAAGACCAGCGTGCTCGAGGCCGTGCACTTGCTTGGGCTGGCACGCTCATTTCGCAGCACCCGCCTGAACCCGGTCATCCAGTACGAACAGCCTGCCTGTACCGTGTTTGGCGAAGTGCAGTTGGCTGAAGGTGGCACCAGCAACCTGGGTGTCTCCCGAGAGCGGCAGGGAGAATTCACCATACGCATCGATGGGCAGAACGCACGGAGCGCCGCCCAGCTGGCGGAGTTGTTACCGCTGCAGCTCATCAACCCAGACAGTTTCCGGCTGTTGGAAGGTGCCCCGAAGATACGCCGCCAGTTTCTGGATTGGGGTGTGTTCCACGTGGAACCTCGCTTTTTGCCAGCCTGGCAAAGGCTGCAGAAGGCGCTGCGGCAGCGGAACTCATGGTTGCGTCATGGTACACTTGACGCAGCTTCGCAAGCCGCCTGGGACCGGGAATTGTGCCTGGCCAGCGCGGAAATAGATGAATACCGTCGCAACTACATCAAGGCCTTGAAGCCCGTCTTCGAGCGAACCCTGAGCGAACTGGTCGAGCTGGACGGGTTGACCCTTAGCTACTACCGAGGCTGGGACAAGGACCGGGAACTGCAAGAAGTACTCGCATCCTCTCTCCTTCGCGATCAGCAGATGGGCCATACACAGGCCGGTCCGCAGCGTGCTGATCTGCGTCTTCGTCTGGCTGCCAATAACGCGGCCGACATCCTGTCGCGTGGTCAGCAAAAGCTGGTGGTGTGCGCATTGCGCATTGCCCAAGGCCACCTCGTCAGCCAGGCTCGTCGCGGCAACTGTATTTATCTCGTGGATGACTTGCCGTCCGAACTGGACGACAAGCATCGCCGCGCGCTGTGCCGCTTGCTTGAAGAATTACGCTGCCAGGTGTTCATCACCTGTGTAGATCACGAATTACTGAGGGAAGGCTGGCAGACGGAAACGCCAGTTGCTTTGTTCCACGTGGAACAAGGCCGTATCACCCAGACCCACGACCATCGGGAGTGAAGGCATGAGCGAAAATCAAACGTACGACTCCTCCAGCATCAAGGTGCTGAAAGGTTTGGATGCCGTACGCAAGCGTCCCGGCATGTACATTGGCGACACCGATGATGGTAGCGGCCTGCACCACATGGTCTTCGAGGTGGTCGACAACTCGATCGACGAAGCCCTCGCCGGTCACTGCGATGACATCACCGTCATCATCCACACGGACGAATCCATCAGTGTGCGCGACAACGGTCGCGGCATTCCGGTCGACGTGCATAAAGAAGAAGGCGTTTCCGCAGCTGAGGTCATCATGACCGTACTGCACGCCGGCGGTAAGTTCGACGATAACTCCTACAAGGTATCCGGCGGCCTGCACGGCGTGGGTGTTTCTGTTGTGAACGCCTTGTCCGAGAAACTCGTACTGACCGTTCGCCGTAGCGGCAAGATCTGGGAACAGACCTACGTTCACGGGGTACCACAAGCGCCGATGGCGGTTGTCGGTGAAAGCGAAACCACCGGTACCCACATCCACTTCAAGCCGTCGGCTGAAACCTTCAAGAATATCCACTTCAGCTGGGACATCCTGGCCAAGCGTATCCGCGAGTTGTCGTTCCTCAACTCGGGCGTTGGCATTCTGCTGAAGGATGAGCGCAGCGGTAAGGAAGAGTTCTTCAAGTACGAAGGCGGCCTGCGTGCATTCGTCGAGTACCTGAACACCAACAAGACGCCGGTCAACTCCCAGGTGTTCCACTTCAACGTTCAGCGTGAAGATGGCGTGGGTGTGGAAGTCGCTCTGCAGTGGAACGACAGCTTCAACGAAAACCTGCTGTGCTTCACCAACAACATTCCACAGCGCGACGGTGGTACCCACTTGGTGGGCTTCCGTTCTTCGCTGACCCGCAGCCTGAACAGCTACATCGAACAGGAAGGCCTGGCCAAGAAGAACAAGGTGGCGACCACGGGTGACGACGCTCGTGAAGGCCTGACCGCGATCATTTCGGTAAAGGTTCCGGACCCCAAGTTCAGTTCGCAGACCAAAGACAAGCTGGTCTCCTCGGAGGTGAAAACCGCCGTGGAACAAGAGATGAACAAGTACTTCTCCGACTTCCTGCTGGAGAACCCGAACGAGGCCAAGGCCGTCGTTGGCAAGATGATCGACGCAGCTCGTGCGCGTGAAGCGGCACGTAAAGCCCGTGAGATGACTCGCCGCAAAGGTGCGCTGGATATCGCCGGCCTGCCAGGCAAGTTGGCAGACTGCCAGGAGAAGGACCCTGCCCTTTCCGAATTGTACCTGGTGGAGGGTGACTCCGCAGGTGGCTCGGCCAAGCAAGGTCGTAACCGTCGTACCCAGGCGATCTTGCCGCTGAAGGGTAAAATTCTCAACGTCGAGAAAGCACGCTTCGACAAGATGATCTCGTCCCAGGAAGTGGGCACGCTGATCACTGCGCTTGGCTGCGGTATCGGCCGCGAAGAGTACAACATCGACAAGCTGCGTTATCACAACATCATCATCATGACCGATGCTGACGTTGACGGTTCGCACATCCGTACCCTGCTGCTGACCTTCTTCTTCCGTCAGTTGCCGGAGCTGGTCGAGCGCGGCTATATCTACATTGCCCAGCCTCCACTGTACAAGGTGAAAAAAGGTAAGCAGGAGCAGTACATCAAGGATGACGAGGCCATGGAAGAATACATGACCCAGTCGGCCCTGGAGGACGCAAGCCTGCACCTGGACGAGTCGGCTCCAGCGGTTTCTGGCGTGCAGCTGGAAAGCCTGGTGAACGAATTCCGTAGCGTCATGAAGACCCTCAAGCGCCTGTCGCGTTTGTACCCGGAAGAGCTGACCGAGCACTTCGTCTACCTGCCTGAGGTGACCCTGGAGCAGTTGGGTGACCACGCAGTGATGCAAGCCTGGCTGGCCAAGCTGCAGGAGCGTCTGAACTCCAGCCAGAAGTCTGGCCTGGCTTACAACGCCAGCCTGCGTGAAGACAAAGAGCGCAACGTGTGGCTGCCGGAAGTGGAAATCACTTCCCACGGCCTGGCCAGCTACATCACGTTCAACCGTGACTTCTTTGGCAGCAATGACTACCGGACCGTCGTCAACATCGGTGCCAAGCTCTCCAGCCTGTTGGGTGAAGGTGCTTACGTACAACGTGGTGAACGTCGCAAGGCAATCGTCGAGTTCAAGGAAGGCCTGGACTGGCTGATGAACGAGACCACCAAGCGTCATACCATCCAGCGATACAAAGGGTTGGGTGAGATGAACCCGGACCAGCTGTGGGAAACCACCATGGACCCGACCGTTCGCCGTATGCTCAAGGTCACCATCGAGGATGCAATCGCTGCTGACCAGATCTTCAACACCCTGATGGGTGATGCAGTCGAGCCGCGTCGTGAGTTCATCGAAAGCAACGCGCTGTCGGTGTCGAACCTGGACTTCTGATCAGGTGTAAATCGACAGACACTAAAAAGCCCGCTGATGCGGGCTTTTTAGTGTCTGCAAAAAATCAGTAGCCGGTAAGAATGTTCACGATCCTGCCACTGGCGATCGACATCAACACATAGTCGCCGTTCACATACAGCCAACGGTGGTCACGCGGTGGCGCATACAGGTGGCGCGCTTTCCAGTCGGTCACCCAGTAACGGTCACCACGGTAATGCGGGTCCACGGCATGACCACGCTGCCATTGCTGATGAGGTACCGGCATGCCTTGTTGTGGACGGAAGTTCGGGTCACGGTAAGCGGGACCGCGGCCATTGTCATGTCGGCCCTGTTGCTGCGGCTGACCATGCGGCGAGTTGCCTTGGTGCGATGGGCCGCCATCATGTCGGTCGGGTGGGCCCGGCTGCGCGAAGCTGGCCAACGGTGCGCTGAACATGAGCGCGGCGCAGATCACGGTTAGGGTTTTCTTCATGTGTTGCGGTCCTCTGCCTATTAACGCCCGGTTGTCACTGTCTGGGTACCGGGTGCGGTTAACCAATCAGACCACGGTTCTAGCCGTTTAATGTAAGGGCAGAGGTAAAGGTCGGGTAAAGGTGTAGAAGGGAGACCGCTGTGGATGCTGTATCGCATCAACCCTCTGACTCCCACAGAGTCCGCGTTTGTGGATATTCGTTAGTTCAGCCCCAGGGCCTTCAAGCGGCGATAGAGCGTGCGTTCACTCATGCCAAGATGGCTGGCCAGTTCGCTACGCGAGCCCTTGAACTGTTCCAGCGCCTGCGCCAGCTCACCCAAGTCATTACGACGGCCGCTTCCTTTCAGCGCCCCCACCGGCCCGATATCTTCCGGCAAGTGCTCAGGTCGGATCAGCCCGTCATCGGCAAACAGACGCGCCCTTTCCAGTATGTTGCGCAGCTCGCGGATATTGCCCGGAAACGGATGCAACCCAAGTTGCTGCAAGGCATCCTCACTCAACCTGGGCGTTGGCTTGCCGGCCGTGGCCATGCGCTGCAGCAGGCTCTGCGCGAGCAGCGGCAGGTCTTCCACCCGCTCGCGCAATGCCGGCAGGCGAATCGGAAAGCCGCTGATGCGGTAGTAAAGGTCTTCACGGAAGGCGCCCTGCGCCACCATCTGTTTGAGCGGCTTGTGGGTGGCCGATACCAGGCGGAAATCCGAATGCACCGTGCGCAGGCTGCCCACCGGGCGGAAGCTGCCGGACTCGATCAGACGCAGCAGCTTCACCTGCATCGCCAGCGGTACTTCGCCAATTTCGTCGAGGAACAGGGTGCCGCCATGGGCCGCCTCAGCCAAGCCGATCTTGCGTTGGTTGGCACCGGTGAACGCGCCTTTCTCATAACCGAACAACTCGCTTTCGAACAACGGCTCCGTCAGGCCAGTGCAGTCCACCACCACCAGCGGGCCGTTTGCTCTGGGGCTGCCTATGTGCACCGCACGGGCGAACAGTTCTTTACCGCTACCGGACTCACCCTGCAGCAGCACCGGGATCTGCGCTGGCGCTGCACGTTGCAGGCTGGCCAAGGCGGCCTTGAAGGCTGGCGCACGGCCGACCAGGCCCTGCTCTTGAGGTTGCGCTGATGCGAGGGTGATGGTGGTCAGGCGTTCGACAAAAGCCACCACCCTGCCCTGCTCATCCAGAATCGGGCGCAGCTCGACATCCACATGCTCGGGGCCGCGTGGTGTGTGATGCACATGCAGCACTCGCTCGGGCACCTTGCTGTCCCAGGCCTTGCGCATGGGGCAATGCTCGCCGGCCTGGTCGCACGGTACGGCGTAATGGTGCGAGACCTTGTGGCACTTCTCCCCCAGCGGGGCCTGGTCATGGTGGCCGAACTGGCGGCGATAGGCGGCGTTGGCGGCCAGGATGTTGTAGTCGGTGTCCAGCACGATGGCCGGCAGGGCATCGTGCTCAAGGTAGGAAACCAGAGCTAGGATGAGGGGATGGGCTTCAGGCATGACGGCACCGTTTGGATGACTGAGCAGCGTAACAAGGACTGCCAAACACTGCCATTGGCTGACAGTCGACTGCCACCTGCTCTGCCACTGCTGCTGCCAGTTGTCTGCAACCGGCCGGTTTCCTTGGCCCAAGCGCGCTGAAAAGGCTGGCATGCATCTTGATAAACCTCCTGTCACTGCCTACGCCTTGCAAGGGGGGCGGATAAATTGGAGAACGTGATGATCATCGGCAACAACCTTCACGTGGACGCCTTTTACGACGAGGCGACCTCGACCATCAGCTACCTGGTCATGGACCGTGAAAACCGGCAATGCGCATTGATCGACAGTGTGCTGGATTACGACCCCAAGTCCGGGCGCACCTGCACCGCTTCGGCGGATCGCCTGGTCGAGCGCGTGACCGAACTGAATGCCAGCGTGCGGTGGGTACTGGAAACCCATGTACACGCCGACCATCTTTCAGCAGCCGCCTACCTGAAGGAAAAGCTGGGCGGCCATACCGCCATCGGCGCGCATATCACCCAGGTGCAGAAAGTATTCGGTGCGTTGTTCAATGCAGAGCCTGGCTTCGCCCGAGATGGCAGCCAGTTCGATGTGCTGCTCGAAGACGAGGAAGGCTTTCGTATTGGCAACTTGCACGCGCGGGCGCTGCACACGCCGGGGCATACACCCGCGTGCATGAGTTTCATGATCGAAGACGCCGGCGAGATCGCGGTGTTTGTGGGGGACACCCTGTTCATGCCCGACTACGGCACTGCCCGCTGCGACTTCCCTGGGGCCGATGCCCGTACCCTGTACCGCTCGATCCGTCGTCTGCTGGCGTTCCCCGACCAGACCCGGCTGTTCATGTGTCACGACTACCTGCCAGGTGGCCGTGAGATGCAGTACGTCACCACCGTGGCCGAGCAGCGCGCCAGCAACATTCATATTCACCAGGGCATCGATGAGGACAGTTTCGTCGCCATGCGCGAAGCCCGTGACAAGACCCTCGACATGCCGGTGCTGATCCTGCCTTCGGTGCAGGTGAACATGCGCAGCGGACAGCTCCCCGCGCCGGAAGAGAACGGCGTGAGCTACCTGAAAATCCCGCTGAACAAGCTGTAACCGCCCTGCCCCATAATCAGATTTCCAGGATTTACCGCCATGCCTGCCTTGTTGTCCCCTGCCAATACCGACCACCACAAGGTGGTCATCGTCGGTGCCGGTGCCGCTGGTATCGCCACCGCTTCCAGCCTGGTCAGCCGTGACCCGTCGCTGGACGTTGCCTTGATTGACCCTGCCGACGTGCATTACTACCAACCCGGCTGGACCATGGTCGGTGCCGGTGTGTTCAAGGCACCGAGCACCGCCCGCACCATGGCCTCGACCATCCCGCGCGGTGTGCGCTGGGTCAAGGCGCGGGTACAGGGGTTCGACCCTACGGGCCAGTTGGTAATCCTCGAAGACGGTCGCGCCATCAGCTATGAACAGCTGGTCGTGTGCCCTGGCCTCACGCTGGACTGGGCGGCCATCGATGGGCTGAGCGAAACCCTGGGCCGCAACGGTGTCACCTCCAACTACCGCTACGACCTGGCGCCCTATACCTGGGAGCTGGTGCAAAAACTCAAGCAAGGCCGTGCCGTATTTACACAGCCGCCTATGCCGATCAAATGTGCGGGCGCGCCGCAGAAGGCGCTGTACCTGTCTTGTGACCATTGGCTGCGCAACGGCCATCTGGGCGCGGTGAAAGCCAGCTTCTTCAATGCCGGTGCAGTTTTGTTCGGAGTGGCTGACTACGTGCCCGCGCTGATGAAGTACATCGAAAAATACGCCGTGGACCTCAATTTCTCCCACCGACTGGTAGCCGTGGATGGCCCGAGCAAGCGCGCCACCTTCGTGCGCACCCTGCCCGATGGCAGCAGCGAAACGCGCATCGAGGCATTCGACATGCTCCACGTGGTACCGCCACAGGTGGCGCCGGCGTTTATTCGCGAAAGCCCTTTGGCCGATAACGCCGGCTGGGTCGATGTCGACCCGCATACCCTGCGCCATCGCAAGTACACCAACATCCATGCACTGGGTGACGTGGCCAGTACCAGCAATGCCAAGACTGCCGCAGCTGCCCGCAAGCAAGCACCGGTAGTGGCCAACAACGTGCTGGTGGCCTTGGGCCGGCTGCCTACCCTTGCCCAATACGATGGCTATGGTTCGTGCCCGTTGACTGTCGAGCGCGGCAAAATCGTCCTGGCGGAATTCACCTATGGCGGCAAGTTGGCACCAAGCTTCCCCAACTGGTTGCTGGACGGCCGCAAACCCACGCGGCTGGCCTGGTTGCTCAAGGCGCAGGCGCTGCCGCCGTTGTACTGGCAAGGCATGCTCAAGGGCCGTGAGTGGCTGGCCCGCCCGCAGCTGGTAACCGAGGGTGGGCAGTGATCGAACATCAATTGTTGGGGGCGGGCCTGGGGGCAATCATCGGTGCCGTGCTGGCGTTGACCGGCGCTGGCGGGGGCATTCTCGCAGTGCCTTTGCTGGTGTTCGGCCTAGGGCTGTCGATGGTCGAGGCGGCACCGGTCGGCCTGTTGGCTGTAGGCCTGGCAGCGGCGGTCGGCGCGATGCTGGGCCTACGGCAGGGGCTGGTGCGTTATCGGGCGGCGTTGTTTATTGCGCTGATCGGCGTAGCGGCGGCGCCGTTCGGGCTGATGCTGGCGCACCGTCTGCCGAATACACCGTTGCAGGTGGTATTCGCCGGGGTGCTGGTTTATGCCTGTCTGCGGATCTGGCGCAAGGCTGCCAAAGAACTGCGCGGCGAGGCAAATGACGCTCATCGCTTTATCGAGCCGTGTGTGCTGAACCCGTTGCAAGGCCGCTTGCGCTGGACCTTGCCCTGCGCACGAGCCCTGGCATTCACCGGTGCCTTGTCTGGGTTGCTGTCGGGTCTGCTCGGGGTTGGCGGTGGTTTCGTCATCATCCCGGCCCTGAACCGCTATACCAACCTGCGCATGGCCAGCATCGTTTCCACTTCGCTGGCGGTGATCGCGCTGGTGTCCACCGGCAGTGTGGTCAGCGCCAGCCTTGCCGGCGTCATGCACTGGCAGGTCGGCGCCCCGTTTGCCGTCGGTGCGGTGCTCGGCCTGTTACTGGCGCGGCCATTGGCGGCCAGGCTGGCTGGGCCGCGCTTGCAGCAGATGTTTGCCATGGCCGGTTGGGCGGCGGCAGTGCTACTGGCCGGCAAAGCGCTATTGGGCTAGCAGCTCGTCCTGTTGCGCCGCACACAGTGCCAGCAGGTAATCCCACACCACCCGCAGGCGCACAGACTTGTGCAGCTCGCGGCGGGTGCATATCCAGTAGCTGCGCTGGATGGTCTCACCCGGCAGCACGCGCACCAGTGTCGGATCGTGGCGCGCCATGTAGTTGGGCAGTACGGCGATGCCTAGCCCGGCGCGGGCGGCAGCTTGCTGGGCAATGACGCTGGTGCTGCGAAACACCACGGTGGGTGCCCGGCAGAAGCTGTTGAGAAACAGCAGCTCCTGGCTGAACAGCAGGTCGTCGACGTAGCCGATCCAGTTGTGCTTGGCCAGGTCTTCGCGGTTGCGCAGTGGCGGCGCGCGGTCCAGGTAGCCTTGGCTTGCGTACAGCGCCAGGCGGTAGTCGGTGAGCTTGCGGGTTATCAACAGGTCGGCGTTGGGCCGTTCCAGGTGAATGCTGATTTCCGCTTCGCGGTTGAGGATGCTGACAAAGCGCGGCACCGCCACCAGTTCCACCTCCAGGCCCGGGTAGCGCTCGAACAGCGCGTTCATGCGCGGGGTGAAAAACATGATGCCGATGCCTTCGGTCACCCCCAGGCGAATCTTGCCCAACGGGGTGATGGCCTGGGTGATTTCTTCCTGCGCCAACAGCGCGACGTTTTCCATGGCTTCTGCATGCTTGAGCAGGGCTTGGCCGGAGGGGGTCAGCTCGTAGCCCTGGGCATGCTGTACAAACAGGGCAGTGCCCAGGCTTTGCTCGATGCTCTCGATGTGCCGGGCCACGGTGCTGTGGGTAGTGTTGAGGCGCTTGGCGGCGGTAAGCAGTCGGCCGCTACGCTGCAACTCGAGGAAAAACCGCAGATCGTTCCAGTCGAACATGCTGATCCTTGTGGCTGTTCGTCCGGCCCTTTCGCGGGTAAACCCGCTCCCACAGGGACCGCGCCGCCTTCAGAAGCAGCGCCGAACCTGTGGGAGCGGGTTTACCCGCGAAGAGGCCGGTATAGGCTTACCCCTGTGCTAAAACGCACAACGGCTGCGCGAAATCTCGTGTTTCACCCACGAAATTACGCACTAAGATGGATCGGGACAAGAATAAAAAACGGGCGCGAGGTTGCACATGCCATCAGCCGATTCTGTCTTCGACTACGTGGTCGTAGGGGCCGGTCCCGCCGGATGCCTGCTGGCCAATCGTTTGTCCGCCGACCCTTCCTGCCGCGTTCTGCTGCTGGAAGCGGGTGGCCGCGACAACTATCCCTGGATTCACATACCCGTCGGTTACCTCTACTGCATCGGCAACCCGCGTACCGACTGGTGCTTCAAGACCGAGGCCCAGCCTGGCCTTGGCGGTCGTGCCCTGGGCTACCCGCGTGGCAAGGTGCTGGGTGGCTGTTCCTCGATCAACGGCATGATCTACATGCGCGGCCAGGCGGCCGACTATGACAGTTGGGCCGAGCAAGGAAATGACGGCTGGGCCTGGAAAGATGTGCTGCCGCTGTTCAAGGCCAGCGAAAACCACTTCGCCGGCGCCAGTGAGCACCACGGCGGTGACGGCGAATGGCGGGTCGAGCGCCAGCGCTACAGCTGGCCGATCCTCGATGCTTTCCGTGATGCCGCCGAGCAAAGCGGCATCGGCAAGGTCGACGACTTCAACACCGGCGACAACCAGGGCTGTGGATACTTTCAGGTCAACCAGCGCAGCGGCGTACGCTGGAACGCATCCAAAGCCTTCCTGAGGCCGATAAAGGACCGCGCCAACCTCACTGTGCTGACCGGCGTTCAGGTTGACCAGGTACTGCTCAACAACACCCGGGCGCGGGCGGTAAAGGCGTTGTGGCAAGGTGCCTGGCATGAGTTTGCTGCGCGCCGTGAGATCATCCTTTGTGCTGGCGCTGTCGGCTCACCCGGCATCCTGCAGCGCTCTGGAATCGGCCCGCGGCACCTGCTGGAAGGCTTGGGCATTGGCGTTCGTCACGACATGCCCGGCGTCGGTGGCAACTTGCAGGACCACCTGCAACTGCGCCTGATCTACCAGATCCGCAACACCCGCACCTTGAACCAGATGGCCAACAGCCTCTGGGGCAAGATGGGCATGGGCCTGCGCTACCTCTATGACCGCAGCGGCCCATTGGCGATGGCGCCAAGCCAGCTGGGCGCGTTCGTGCGCTCGAGCCCGGAACAGGCCACCGCCAACCTGCAGTATCACGTACAGCCGCTGTCACTGGAGCGCTTCGGTGAACCGCTGCATTTGTTCCCGGCCTTTACTGCATCGGTGTGCAACCTGCGCCCAGCCAGCCGCGGGCGTATCGATATCAGCAGCACCGACATGAACAGCACGCCGCTGATCGACCCCAACTACCTCAGCGACCCACAGGACCTGCGCGTGGCTGCCGATGCCATCCGCCTCACCCGGCGCATCGTGCAGGCCCCTGCCCTTGCAGCGTTCGACCCCAAGGAATACCTGCCAGGCCCAGCCCTGCAAACCGAGCAAGAGCTGTTCGAGGCAGCCGGCAAGATTGGCACCACCATCTTCCACCCGGTGGGTACCTGCCGCATGGGCAGCGGTGCCCTGGACGTTGTGGATAACCAGCTGCGGGTACACGGCATCCCCGGTTTGCGCGTGGCCGATGCCTCGATCATGCCGCAGATCACCTCCGGTAATACCTGTTCACCGACCCTGATGATCGCCGAAAAGGCGGCGCAACTGATCCTCAAAGGAGCTGCTACCCAGACCTACTTGAACGAAGACGCAATACCGACCCCCTGACCCGGGTGCGTGCAACACCGGCGGCTTGCGGTCAAAAGCCGCCGACAGTGGAACAAAAAGAATAATCACTGTGGCCTGCGGGCCGAGGACAGCAACGATGTCGGATTACATCCAAGAGCAGGGTGCGGCGGCCAGCAGCTCCAGCCGCCGTGAAGAACGCAAGATCATTTTCGCGTCATCCCTCGGGACGGTTTTCGAGTGGTATGACTTTTTTCTCTATGGTGCGCTGGCAGCGGTCATCAGCAAGCAGTTCTTTGCTGGGGTGAACGACACCACCGCCTTCATCTTCGCCCTCATGGCCTTCGCCGCCGGCTTTCTGGTGCGGCCGTTCGGTGCATTGGTGTTCGGCCGCCTGGGCGACATGATCGGGCGCAAGTACACCTTCCTGGTCACCATCGTGCTGATGGGCCTGTCCACCTTCGCCGTGGGATTGCTACCCACTTATGCCAGCATCGGCATTGCCGCACCGATCATTTTGGTGATCCTGCGCATGCTCCAGGGGCTGGCGCTGGGCGGTGAATACGGCGGTGCTGCCACCTATGTGGCCGAGCATGCGCCCCATGGCAAACGGGGCTTCTACACCGGTTTTATCCAGTCCACTGCCACCCTTGGGCTGTTGCTGTCGCTGCTGGTGGTGCTGGGCAGCCGCTACATCAGTGGCGACCAGTTCGAAACCTGGGGCTGGCGCCTGCCGTTCCTGTTGTCGATCGTGCTGCTGGCCATCTCCACCTGGATCCGCATGAGCATGCACGAGTCACCGGC
Organism: Pseudomonas putida S13.1.2; assembly: GCF_000498395.2. NCBI lineage: Bacteria > Pseudomonadati > Pseudomonadota > Gammaproteobacteria > Pseudomonadales > Pseudomonadaceae > Pseudomonas > Pseudomonas putida. The sequence continues at coordinate 5,038,590 of NZ_CP010979.1, read as the reverse complement.
GTTCGTGAAAATGAAGGCCCAGGGCAAGGTCAGCAAGTCGCCGATCCGTGAGTCGTTCACCTCCTGGCCGAACCTGAAAGTGGTGCTGACCGCGCTGTTCAGCATCAACGCCGGGCAAGCCGTAACCTTCTACACAGCGCAGTTCTACGTGTTGTTCTTCATGACCCAGATGCTGAAGATGGACCCGGCCCAGGCCAACACCCTGCTGATCATCAGTGTGGTGATCGGTGCGCCGTTCTTCGTATTCTTCGGCTGGCTATCGGACCGTGTTGGACGCAAGCCGATCCTCATGCTGGGCCTGCTGCTGGCCACGGTGCTGTACTTCCCGCTGTTCAAGGCGCTAAGCCACTACGCCAACCCTCAGATCGACGCCGCCAGCCGGCAGGCGCCTATCGTGGTCACCGCCGACCCACAAAGTTGTACCTTCCAGTTCGACCCGGTGGGCAAGGCTCGTTTTGACAGCCCGTGCGACAAGGTCAAGACGTTCCTGGTCAAGCAGGGCCTGCCGTACAGCTCGGTAAACGTGGCCGGCAGCGATGTGGTGGTCAACATTGGTGAAAAGACCATCAATGGCTACGACGAAGCGGCCATGCGCACCGCAGTGGAGCAGGCTGGCTACCCGGCCAAGGCCGACCCAGGGCAGGTCAACCAGGTAATGGTGGTGGTGCTGATCGTGGCGATGATTCTGATCGCGACCATGACCTATGGCCCGCTGGCGGCCGTGATGGTCGAACTGTTCCCGACCCGCATCCGCTACACCTCGATGTCCCTGCCCTACCATATTGGCAATGGCTGGTTCGGCGGCTTCCTGCCAACCGTGTCGTTCGCGCTGGTGGTGTATACCGGGGATATCTTCTACGGGCTGTGGTATCCGGTGCTGGTGACCGGGATCAGTTTGGTCGTGGGGATTTTCTGCCTTAAAGAGACCAAAGACGTGGATCTCGACAAGGTCTGATGCTGTTCACAGGGCACAAAAAAACCGGCTGTAAAAGCCGGTTTTTTTATGCCCCAAAAAAACTTATGCACGATTTTAAGAAAAATGTCACACGCAGAAATAAACAGCTAATTCAACTACTTAGCGTTCACTTCAAGCATTTGATCGAAAAACTGCTCACAAGTTATCCACAGATCATCAAGCCGTCTGCTGTTGGGTTTTTTCATCGGCTGGCGGCAGCGAACCCAGGGCCCGTTGGGTGGCTTCGTTCCACGCTGCAGCGCGGTCGTTGAGTTCGGCGATGGCACGTGGCCCGGTGCCATTGGCATACATCGGCTCGCCAATCACCACTTCGATGGTGCCTGCACGCTTGCCCCAACCGGTCTTCGGCCAGAACTTGCCGGCATTGTGGGCAATCGGCAGCACCGGCAGCCCGGCATTCACGGCCAACGCGGTACCGCCGCGGGAGAACTTGCCCACGGTGCCGTACGGCACGCGGGTGCCTTCCGGAAAGATCAGCACCCAAGTCTTCTGCTTGAGCAGCTCGTCGCCTTTGCTCGCCACCTGGCGCAACGCTTCCTTGGGGTTGTCGCGGTTGATCGCGATCGGCCGCAGCATGGCCATGGCCCAACCGAAGAACGGCACGTACAGCAGCTCGCGCTTGAGCACCTGGCTCAGCGGCGAAAAGTACTGGGAAAGGAAGAAGGTTTCCCAGGTGCTCTGGTGGTTGGACAGAATCACACAGGGCTCATTCGGCACGTTCTCGGCGCCGGTGACCTTGTAGTCGATGCCGAGAATGGTGCGCACCAGGAACAGCGCGCAGCGACACCAGTACACGTTGATGAACCTGTAGCGCTTGGGGAACGACAGGAACGGCGCGATGAAGAAGCTCAGCGAGCACCACAGCAGCGAACTGGTGCCCAGCAGCAGGTAAAAAAGAAAGATTCTGATCGCCTGCAGGATCGACATAGTGGCTTGTACCATTGCGGGGCATGCCCGCCTGAGAAAAATGCGCCCGAAGGCGCACCGTTTAAATTAGTTCTCTGGCGATAGCTGCCAGATCGTCGAAAATCAGTGTAGTTTCAGGGACGCCTTTTTCCAGGGTCCGCTCGCCCTTGCCGGTTTTTACCAACACGGGTTGTGCACCGACGGCCAGGGCGGCCTCCAGGTCACCTTTGCTGTCACCGACAAACCAGACGCCTTGCAGGCCGACCCGGTAATGCTCGGCAATCGCCAGCAGCATGCCAGGCTTTGGCTTGCGACAATCGCAGCCTTCGTCCGGCCCGTGCGGGCAATAGACGATATGGCCCACCTCGCCCCCCTGCTCGGCCACCAGCTCGCGCAGGCGTGCGTGCATGGCTTCCAGGGTTGCCAGTGTGTAATAGCCACGGGCAATGCCGGACTGGTTAGTGGCCACGGCCACCGTCCAGCCCGCTTTGCTCAACTGCGCAATGGCCTCGACCGAGCCAGGGATCGGCACCCATTCTTCCAGCGTCTTGATGTAGGCGTCGGAGTCATGGTTGATGACCCCGTCACGGTCGAGAATCAGCAGTTTCAAGGCTTACCCCAGCAGCGAAATGTCGGCCACGCCCAGGAACAGGCCGCGCAGGCGGCTGAGCAGGGCATAACGGTTGGCGCGTACTTTGGCGTCTTCAGCGTTGACCATCACCGCCTCGAAGAAGGCGTCGACCGGGTCACGCAGGGCCGCCAGGCGGGCCAGCGATTCACTGTACTGGCGTGCAGCAGCCATCGGTTGCACGGCCTGGTCGGCCTGCTGGATGGCCGAGTACAGGGAGAACTCGTTGGCGTTGTCGAAGTACTTTGGCTCGACCTGTTCGGCGATGGCGCCTTCGGCCTTGCTCAGCAGGTTCGATACACGCTTGTTCACCGCGGCCAAAGCTTCGGCTTCTGGCAGCTTGCGGAAGGCCTGCACGGCCTGTACGCGCTGGTCGAAGTCCAGGGCCGAGCCTGGCTGCAGTGCACGCACCGACAGGTAGGTGGCCACGTCGATGCCTTCGTCTTCGTAACGCGCACGCAGGCGGTCGAAGATGAATTCCAGTACCTGTTCGGCCAGGCCGGCGGCCTTGACCTTGGCGCCGAACTGCTTGACTGCGAACTCGACCGCACCAGTCAGGTTCAGGTCCAGCTGCTTCTCGATCAGGATGCGCAGCACGCCTAGGGCGGCACGGCGCAGGGCGTACGGGTCCTTGCTACCGGTGGGCAGCATGCCGATGCCGAAGATGCCAACCAGGGTGTCGAGTTTGTCGGCGATGGCCACGGCAGCACCGGTGAGGGTCTGCGGCAGCTCGGCGCCAGCACCGCGCGGCATGTACTGCTCGTTCAGGGCCAGTGCGACGTCTTGCGGCTCACCGTCGTTGAGCGCGTAGTAATAACCGGCAACACCCTGCATTTCAGGGAACTCGCCGACCATCTCGGTGGCCAGGTCGCACTTGGACAGCAGGCCGGCACGGCCGGCGCGCTGGGCGTCGCCGCCGATCAGCGGGGCAATGAACGCAGCCAGTTTGGACACACGCTCGGCCTTGTCGTACACAGTGCCCAGCTGAGCCTGGAATACCACGTTCTTCAGGCGCTCGTTGAAGGTTTCCAGCGGCTGTTTCTTGTCCTGCTTGAAGAAGAACTCGGCGTCGGTCAGGCGTGGGCGCACGACCTTCTCGTTGCCTTGCACGATCTGCTTCGGGTCGCGGCTCTCGACGTTGGCTACGGTGATGAAGCGCGGCAGCAGCTTGCCTTCGCTGTCCAGCAGGCAGAAGTACTTCTGGTTGTCCTGCATGGTGGTGATCAGGGCTTCTTGTGGCACTTCAAGGAAACGTTCCTCGAACGAGCACACCAGCGGCACTGGCCACTCGACCAGGGCGGTCACTTCGTCCAGCAGCGCAGGCGGCACGATGGCGGTGCCTTCCTGCTGCATGGCCAGCTCGGCGGTACGCTTGCTGATCAGCTCGCGGCGCTCGGCGAAGTCGGCCAGCACGTAGGCCTTGCGCAGGTCTTCGACATAGTTGGCCGGGGTGGTGATGACCACGTTTTCCGGGTGGTGGAAGCGGTGGCCACGGGATTCACGGCCGGCCTTCTGCGACAGGATGGTGCAGTCGACCACCTGGTCGCCCAGCAGCATCACCAGCCATTGCGTCGGGCGCACGAACTCTTCACGGCTGGCCGCCCAGCGCATGCGCTTGGGAATCGGCAGGTCGTTGAGCGAATCTTCGACGATGGTTGGCAGCAAGCCGACGGTGGACTTGCCCGGGATATGCTGGGAGAAGCGCAGCTTGGCGCCGCTCTGGTCGATTTCCGACAGATCTACACCGCATTTCTTGGCAAAGCCAAGAGCAGCCTGGGTCGGCTCGCCGTCTTTGAAAGCAGCCTGCAGGGGCGGGCCGTCGATGTTGATGCTGCGGTCAGGCTGCTGCACGTCCAACTGGCGGATCAGCACGGCCAGGCGGCGCGGCGCGGCGTACACCTGCTTGCCGGTGTAGTTCAGGCCAGCGGCCTGCAGGCCTTTCTCGATGCCGGCCAGGAAGGCGTCGCCGAGGGTGGCCAGGGCTTTGGGTGGCAGCTCTTCGGTGCCCAGTTCTACCAGGAAATCTTGAGCACTCATTGTGCAGCCTCCAGCTTAGCCAACACTTCGTCACGCAGTTCAGGGGTGGCCATCGGGAAGCCCATGCGTGCGCGGGCTTGCAGATAGCTTTGCGCCACGTCCCGGGCCAGGGTACGTACACGCAGGATGTAACGCTGGCGCTCGGTTACCGAGATGGCGCGGCGCGCGTCCAGCAGGTTGAAGGTGTGCGAGGCCTTCAGGACCATTTCGTAGGTCGGCAACGGCAGATCCAGCTTGATCAGGCGATTGGCTTCGCTTTCGTAGAAGTCGAACAGTTCGAACAGCTTGTCGACGTTGGCGTGTTCGAAGTTGTAGGTCGACTGTTCCACCTCGTTCTGGTGGAACACGTCGCCGTAGGTAACCTTGCCGAACGGGCCGTCGGCCCATACCAGGTCGTACACCGAGTCGACGCCCTGGATGTACATGGCCAGGCGCTCCAGGCCGTAGGTGATTTCACCGGTGACCGGGTAGCACTCGATACCGCCTACTTGCTGGAAGTAGGTGAACTGGGTGACTTCCATGCCGTTGAGCCAGATTTCCCAGCCCAGGCCCCAGGCGCCGAGGGTCGGCGATTCCCAGTTGTCTTCGACGAAGCGGATGTCGTGCACCAGCGGGTCCAGGCCGATGGCTTTCAGCGAGCCGAGGTACAGCTCCTGGAAGTTGGCCGGGTTGGGCTTGAGCACGACCTGGAACTGGTAGTAGTGCTGCAGGCGGTTTGGGTTTTCGCCATACCGCCCGTCGGCAGGGCGACGGCTAGGCTGCACGTAGGCGGCGTTCCAGGTTTCTGGGCCGACGGCGCGCAGGAACGTGGCGGTATGGAAAGTGCCGGCGCCTACTTCCATATCGTAGGGCTGAAGCACCACACAACCTTGAGCTGCCCAGTAGTTCTGCAGGGCGAGGATCAGGTCTTGGAAGGTACGCACGGCTGGCGTAGGCTGGCTCACGAAATTCACCTGTATCTGGGGATGCGGATGTAAAGAGCGGGAGTATAACCTGATTCGCCTCGCCCTCTACTCATTGGAGCCTTATGCCACGCTGCTTTTGGTGTACCGACGATCCGTTGTACCAGGCCTATCATGACCAGGAATGGGGAACGCCACAGCGTGACCCGGCGTTGCTCTTCGAGATGCTTTTGCTCGAAGGGTTCCAGGCCGGGCTGTCGTGGATAACCGTTTTGCGCAAGCGCGAGCGTTATCGCGAGGTGATGTACGGCTTCGACCCGGAAAAGCTGGCCGCCATGAGCGACGAGCGCATCGAAGAACTGATGCAGGATGCCGGCATCATCCGCAATCGCCTCAAGCTCAAGGCTGCGCGGCGCAATGCCCAAGCCTGGCTGGCTGTGGATAACCCCGCCGCATGGCTATGGTCGTTCGTTGGCGGCGAGCCGAAGATCAACCACTTCGAAGTGCGCGGCGACGTGCCGGCTGTCACCGACGAAGCCAAGGCCATGAGCAAGGCCCTGCAAAAAGCTGGCTTCACCTTTGTCGGCCCGACCATCTGCTACGCCTTCATGCAGGCCACCGGCATGGTCATGGACCACACCACCGATTGCGATCGCTACGCCGCCTTGTTGCGCTGAGGGGTTACAATGCGCGCCTTGCTGAAATAAGGAATTCGCCTGTGGAAAAGTTCAAGGGCGCCCTGATGGTCGGGGTGCTGCGCCTGTTTGCCAAGCTGCCCTGGGGCGCTGTACAGCGTGTGGGCGCGGGTATCGGCTGGCTGATGTGGAAAGTGCCCAATGGTTCGCGCAACGTGGTGCGGATCAACCTTGCCAAGTGTTTCCCGGAGATGGACCCGGTTGCCCGTGAGCAGCTGGTTGGCCAGGCGCTGCGGGATATCGGCAAGTCCTTCGTCGAAAGTGCCTGTGCCTGGATCTGGCCGCCGCAGCGTTCGCTGGAGCTGGTCAAGGAAGTGCACGGCCTGGAAGTGCTGGAGCAGGCCCTGGCCTCGGGCAAGGGCGTGGTGGGAATCACCAGCCACCTGGGCAACTGGGAAGTGCTGAACCACTTCTACTGCAACCAGTGCAAACCGATCATCTTCTATCGCCCGCCGAAGCTCAAAGCTGTGGATGACCTGCTGCGTGAGCAGCGCGTGCAGATGGGCAACCGCGTGGCGCCTTCGACCAAGGAAGGCATCCTCAGCGTCATCAAGGAAGTGCGCCGTGGTGGCCAGGTGGGCATCCCCGCCGACCCGGAGCCGGCGGAATCGGCAGGGGTGTTCGTGCCGTTTCTGGGTACCCAGGCGCTGACCAGCAAGTTCGTGCCGAATATGCTGGCCGGTGGCAAGGCTGTGGGGGTGTTCCTGCATGCGCTGCGGCTGCCGGATGGTTCGGGCTTTCGGGTGATTCTGGAAGCAGCGCCGGAAGCGATGTACAGCACCGATGTGACCGAATCGGCGGCGGCGATGAGCAAGGTGGTCGAGCGCTATGTGCGCGAGTACCCGAGCCAGTACATGTGGAGCATGAAGCGCTTCAAGAAGCGCCCGGCTGGCGAGCCGCGCTGGTACTGAGATTTTTGGGGGCGCTTTGCGCCCCTTTCGCCGGCAAGCCAGCTCCCACCCTGACCGTGCCGGCCCGAGCTCATGCTTCAGCCTTGGACAACTTCTGGCTTAGACAAGCTCTGGCTTGTACAAAGCCCATGGGTTTGCTCGGCCCCTGTGGGAGCTGGCTTGCCGGCGATGGGCTGCAAAGCAGCCCCGGCAATTTCAGACCTTGTTGAGTTTCTTCAGGAACACTGTCATCTCTTTCTCGGCCTGCTTGTCCCCATGGGCCTGCGCCGCCACGATCCCATCTTCCCAGGCCTTGCGCGCTGCTGCCAGGTCACCCTGCAACTGATGCGCCTTGCCCAGCAGCTTCCACGCCGCGGAATACTTGGGATCCTGCTCCACACACCGTGCCAGGTGTACCGCCGCTTCAGCGCCGTTGCCTTCATCCAGCCAAGCCTTCCCTAGCCCGAAACGCAGCAATGGGTTATCCACACCCTTGGCCAGCATTTTCTCCAGCGATTCGCGCATGCCCTCTTCTCCTAGAAGAAACTCAAGCCAACGTGGAACAGCTTTTCCACATCCCGAATGTGTTTTTTATCCACAACGAACAGGATCACATGGTCACCCGATTCGATCCTGGTGGCGTCGTGGGCGATCATCACCTCTTCGTCCCGGATGATGGCGCCGATGGTGGTACCCGGCGGCAGGGCGATGTCTTCGATGGCTTTGCCAACCACCTTGCTCGACTTCGCGTCCCCGTGTGCCACCGCCTCGATGGCCTCGGCCGCACCACGGCGCAGCGAGTGAACGCTGACGATGTCGCCCCGGCGCACGTGCGCCAGCAGCGTGCCGATGGTGGCCAGCTGCGGGCTGATGGCGATGTCGATATCACCGCCCTGCACCAGGTCGACATAGGCCGGGTTGTTGATGATGGTCATCACCTTGCCCGCGCCCAGGCGTTTGGCCAGCAGCGACGACATGATGTTGGCTTCGTCGTCGTTGGTCAGGGCCAGGAAGATGTCGGCGTCGGCGATGTTTTCTTCGAGCATCAGGTCCTTGTCCGAGGCGCTGCCCTGTAGCACCACGGTGCTTTCCAAGGTATCGGAGAGGTGCCGGCAGCGCGCCGGGTTCATCTCGATGATCTTCACCTGGTAGCGGCTCTCGATGGCTTCGGCCAGGCGTTCGCCGATCTGCCCGCCGCCAGCGATCACAATGCGTTTGTTGGTTTCGTCGATGCGGCGCAGCTCGCCCATCACCGCGCGGATGTCCTTCTTGGCGGCGATGAAGAACACTTCGTCGTCAGCTTCGATCACGGTGTCGCCACGTGGGGTGATCGGCCGGTCGCGGCGGAAGATGGCTGCCACGCGGGTGTCGACGTTGGGCATGTGCGCACGGATCTGGCGCAGCTGCTGGCCCACCAGCGGGCCACCGTAGTAAGCCTTCACCGCCACCAGTTGGGCCTTGCCTTCGGCAAAGTCGATCACCTGCAGCGAGCCTGGGTGTTCGATCAGGCGCTTGATGTAGTTGGTCACCACCTGCTCGGGGCTGATCAGCACGTCGACCGGGATATGGTCGTTGTGGAACAGCTCCTCGCGGGTGAGGTAAGACGATTCCCGCACCCGGGCGATCTTGGTCGGGGTGTGGAACAGCGAATAGGCCACCTGGCAGGCGACCATGTTGGTTTCGTCGCTGTTGGTCACTGCCACCAGCATGTCGGCGTCATCGGCACCGGCCTGACGCAGCACCGTCGGCAGCGAGCCACGGCCCTGCACGGTGCGGATGTCCAGGCGGTCACCGAGGTCGCGCAAGCGCTCGCCATCGGTGTCGACCACGGTGATGTCGTTCGCTTCGCTGGCCAAATGCTCTGCCAGCGTACCGCCTACCTGCCCTGCGCCGAGGATGATGATCTTCATCCGCTACTCCCTACCGTTTGTGCTTATCCGCGTGAGGCGGCGATCTTGATCAGCTTGGCATAGTAGAAACCGTCGTGGCCGCCTTCCTGGGCCAGCAACTGGCGGCCGTGGGGCTGGCGCAGGCCGGCCTCGGTGGCCAGGTCCAGCTCACGGGCGCCTGGGGTGCGGGCAAGGAAGGCGCCCACTACTTCGGTGTTCTCGGTCGGCAGGCTGGAGCAGGTGGCGTACAGCAGCATGCCGCCTACTTCCAGTGTCGGCCACAGGGCATCGAGCAGCTCGCCTTGCAGCGTTGCCAGGGCCGGGATGTCGTCGGCCTGGCGGGTCAGCTTGATGTCCGGGTGGCGGCGGATTACGCCGGTGGCCGAACACGGCGCGTCGAGCAGGATGCGCTGGAACGGCTTGCCGTCCCACCAGCTGGCGGTGTCGCGGGCATCGCAGGCGATCAGCTCGGCGTCCAGTTGCAGGCGGTCGAGGTTCTCGCGCACGCGGGTCAGGCGCTTGGCTTCGAGGTCGATGGCCACCATCTGCGCCAGGCCGGCTTCGGCCTCCAGCAAGTGGCAGGTTTTGCCACCCGGGGCGCAACAGGCGTCCAGCACGCGCTGGCCGGGGGCCAGTTCGAGCAGGTCGGCGGACAGCTGCGCGGCCTCGTCCTGCACGCTCACCCAGCCCTCGGCGAAGCCTGGCAGGCCGCGCACGTCGCAGGCCTCGGCCAGCACGATGCCGTCACGGCTGTACTGGCAGGCGCTGGCGCCAATGCCCGCTTCGGCCAGCAGTGCCAGGTAGGCATCGCGGCTGTGGTGACGGCGGTTGACCCGCAGAATCATCGGCGGGTGGGCGTTGTTGGCGGCGCAGATGGCTTCCCACTGTTCTGGCCAAAAGGCTTTCAGCGCCTTTTGCAACCAGCGCGGGTGGGCGGTGCGTACCACTGGGTCGCGCTCCATGCCGGCGAGCAGTTCTTCGCCTTCGCGCTGGGCGCGGCGCAGCACGGCATTGAGCAGGCCCTTGGCCCACGGCTTTTTCAGCTTGTCGGCACAGCCCACGGTTTCGCCGATGGCGGCGTGGGCCGGAATGCGGGTGTAGAACAACTGGTACAGGCCGACCAGCAGCAGCGCCTGCACATCGGCGTCGGCGGCCTTGAAGGGCTTTTGCAGCAGTTGCGCGGCCAGCAGGTCGAGGCGCGGCTGCCAGCGTGCGGTACCGAACGCCAGGTCCTGGGTCAGGCCACGGTCGCGTTCATCAACCTTGTCCAGTTGTGCCGGCAGCGAGCTGTTCAGCGAGGCCTTGCCACTGAGTACAGCGGCAAGGGCACGGGCGGCGGCGAGACGTGGGTTCATTGGCCCAGCACCTTGCCGGCGGCGAACTTCTCGCGGCGGCTGTTGAACAGGTCGCTGAAGTTAAGCGCCTTGCCGCCGGGCAGTTGCAGGCGGGTCAGGCTCAGCGCCAGGTCGCCGCACGCAACGACCAGGCCGTCCTTGCTGGCGGACAGGATTTCGCCCGGGGCGCCCTTGCCTGTGGACAAGTTGGCGGCCAGCACCTTCACGCTTTCGCCATCCAGGGTGCTGTGGCACACCGGCCACGGGTTGAAGGCGCGGATCAGGCGCTCCAGCTCAACGGCAGGGCGGGTCCAGTCGATGCGTGCCTCGTCCTTGTTCAGCTTGTGTGCGTAGGTAGCCAGGGTATCGTCCTGCACCTCACCTTGCAGCGAACCTTCGGCCAGCCCGGCAATGGCCTGAACGACTGCAGGCGGGCCCATTTCGGCCAGGCGATCATGCAAGGTGCCGCCGGTGTCGTCGGCGCTGATGGGGGTGACTACCTTGAGCAGCATCGGGCCGGTGTCCAGGCCAGCTTCCATGCGCATCACGGTTACGCCGCTTTCGGCGTCGCCGGCTTCCACGGCGCGCTGGATCGGCGCCGCACCGCGCCAGCGTGGCAGCAGGGAGGCGTGGCTGTTGATGCAGCCCAGGCGCGGGATATCCAGCACTGCCTGCGGCAGGATCAGGCCGTAGGCGACCACCACCATCAGGTCCGGCTTCAGCGCGGCCAGTTCGGCCTGGGCATCGGCGTTGCGCAGGGTTTGCGGCTGGAACACCGGGATGTCATGGGCCACTGCCAGTGCCTTGACCGCACTTGGCATCAGCTTCTGGCCACGGCCGGCCGGGCGGTCGGGCTGGGTGTAGACGGCCACGATCTGGTACGGGCTGTCGAGCAGGGCCTTGAGGTGTTCGGCGGCAAACTCTGGAGTGCCTGCAAAGACGATGCGCATGGAGTTCTCGCTTCAAAATAGAAAAAGGCTTGCCGGAGCAAGCCTTCTGGAAGGTGGGGATCAGGCTTGCTGGCGGTGCTGCTTTTCCAGCTTCTTCTTGATCCGGTCGCGCTTGAGCTGCGACAGGTAGTCAACGAACAGCTTGCCGTTGAGGTGATCGAATTCGTGCTGTACGCACACCGCCAGCAGGCCTTCGCATTCCAGCTCGTACGGCTTGCCGTCGCGGTCCTGGGCCTTGACCCGCACACGCAGCGGGCGGTCGACGTTCTCGTAGAAGCCGGGCACCGACAGGCAACCTTCCTGGTACTGGCCCATGTCGTGGGTCAGTTCTTCGACCGTGGGGTTGATGAAGACGCGCGGCTCGCTGCGGTCTTCGCTGAGGTCCATGACCACGACCTGCAGGTGCACGTTGACCTGGGTGGCGGCCAGGCCGATACCAGGGGCTTCGTACATGGTTTCAAACATGTCGTCGATCAGCTGACGCAGGGCGTCGTCGAACTCCGTCACCGGTTTGGCGATAGTGCGCAGGCGCGGGTCCGGGAATTCGAGAATGTTCAAGATGGCCATAAGGTCAGGCAGTCACTGTGCGTTCGGTTGAAAACTGAGCACACATAATAAAGGGAAACGGGGATTTCGGCACCTGGCAAGCTCGTCTAGGGTGTCTATGGGCTTGATAGCCCCCAATCAATGGACAGCTTTTCAAAGTGTTACTCACAGAGTTATCCACAGGTTGTGCCACGTAGATGGCCCTGTTTAGATCAAGGACGATCCCCATGCCCAGTTACCATTCGTCGCTCTGCCCGCCTGCCGAACTGGAGGCGCGATTACGCCTGCATCGCCTGCCCGAGACAGGACTGCGACGTTTTCGCACCTTGCTGGATGCGTTCGGCAGCGCCTCTAGCGCGCTTAGCGCTCCCGGTTCGGCCTGGCGAGCGTTGGGCATCCCCCAAGCCACCATCGATGCCCGGCGCAGTGCCGAGGTCCGCGATGGCGCGCTGGCCGCAATGGCCTGGTTAGAGCGCCCCGGCCAGCATTTGCTGATGTGGGACGGCCCTGGCTACCCTGCCTTGCTGGCAGAAATCGACGACGCCCCGCCGCTGCTTTTTGTTGCCGGCGACCCGGCCTTGCTCGACCGCCCTCAGCTGGCCATCGTGGGCAGCAGACGTGCCACACCCCCGGCGCTCGACACAGCCCGGGCATTTTCCCGCTACCTTGCGCAGGCAGGTTTCACCATTACCAGCGGGCTGGCGGTAGGCGTCGACGGTGCCGCTCATCGGGCTGCGTTGCAGGCCGGTGGGTGCACGATTGCCGTGCTCGGCACGGGGCTGCAAAAACTTTATCCACAGCGCCATCTTGAGCTTGCGCAGGCGATGATCGACAACGGCAGTGCGCTGGTTTCGGAGTATCCGCTGGATGCCGGGCCACTGCCTGGCAACTTCCCACGGCGCAACCGCATCATCAGCGGGCTGTCGCTGGGTGTGCTGGTGGTAGAGGCCAGCATGGCCAGCGGCTCGCTGATTACGGCGCGCCTGGCGGCCGAGCAAGGCCGTGAGGTGTATGCCATTCCGGGGTCTATTCATCACCCGGGGGCCAAGGGCTGTCACCAACTGATCCGGGATGGGGCATTACTGGTGGAAACGGTGGAGCAAATCCTGGAAAGCCTGCAGGGTTGGCAGAACCTGCCACCTGCAGTTGTGGACAGGTTCGACCATCCCCTGCTCGCCCTGCTGCATGCAGCGCCTCAAACCAGCGAAAGCCTTGCGCACTGCAGCGAGCTGCCGCTGGCCGAAGTGTTGGCGCAGCTGACCGAGCTGGAGCTGGAAGGCCGGGTCAGCAATGAAGCCGGGCGTTGGTTTGCCCGCGCGGGCTAAGTACACTGCGCACAAGCAAGGTATTCAGGCGGAGTAACAGCAATGGTGAGCAGTTTTCGTGTGCAACAAGCCGCACGTGAGATCCGGGCGGGCGCAGTAATCGCCTACCCGACGGAAGCGGTCTGGGGCCTGGGCTGCGACCCATGGAACGAGGACGCGGTGTATCGCCTGCTGGCGCTGAAGTCGCGGCCTGTGGATAAAGGGCTGATCCTGATCGCTGACAACATCCGCCAGTTCGACTTCCTGTTCGAGGACTTCCCCGAAGACTGGATCGACCGCATGGGCAGCACCTGGCCGGGGCCGAATACCTGGCTGGTGCCGCACCAGGACCTGCTGCCCGAGTGGGTGACCGGTCAGCATGACACGGTGGCGCTGCGCGTCAGTGACCACCCGGTGGTGCGTGAACTGTGCGCACTGGTGGGGCCGCTGATTTCCACCTCGTGCAACCCAGGCGGTCGCCCGGCGGCGAAGACCCGGTTGCGGGTGGAGCAGTACTTCCACGGCCAGCTGGACCTGGTGCTTGGCGGGGCGCTGGGGGGGCGGAAGAACCCGAGTGTGATTCGCAACCTGGCAACCGGCGAGGTTGTGCGCCCGGGCTGATACCTATCCACAGGCGTGGGGGGCGATCTGGCGCCGCCTAGAGGTGCCTGCCTTGAGGTTTGAGGCGCCTGTGAGATCGAGCGCCGCCCGCGCGGCGCATCGCGAGCAAGCTCGCTCCTACATTTGTTTCGGGCCAGTTATTCCTGAGGCAGGCGCGCGCGGGCCCTTGGCTTCCAGCTCAATATCGCGTGGAACAAACAAGGCGGTCGCGCGCGTTGATGCAGGCGTTATTGGCCCGAAACGAATGTAGGAGCGAGCTTGCTCGCGATGCGCCGCGCGGGCGGCGCTCGATTTGCGCGACACCACAGAAACCAAGGCGTGCGCCTGGTTACCGTTACGCTGTCTGCGTGCGCCAAATCGATTGAGGGTGTGGCCTAGGCCCGATAGCCCGAAAAAACAAAGGCCGCACAAGCGGCCCAAATGGTAAGGATGTACTCGCCCGGATAACTTGAGCTCAGCCGACGCACCAGTACAACCTGAAGCAGAAACGCTACGCTTCCAAACCAGCATGGTCAAGGCAGTGCCCTTTTTATCGCGTGCTGTGCATGCGCCTCCTGTTGCCATTTGCGTGATCAGGGTTTTCTGATTTTTGCCAAAATGGCTGTCCAGCTGGCCACTTCGGAAATATCCTACGAGCCGCGTCCTCTGCCATCACCTTCTCAGTGGGAACCTCTGCCCTTAGGCTTAAACCGTCGCCGAATAACTTGGCGATCGGGTGTGGTAACCCGGATGTGCTTGAGGCGTCACAGCTATGGCAGCTGTGCGCGGGAGGCGTCATGCCTGCCGGGAGCGCCTCCAGCCCGGTTTACCACCTCGCGTACAGCTGCCGCCTAATCCGTGTGGTAACGGCCCGGCGTTAGCTTCAATGCCTGGAGCAAGCCATGAAAAAGATAGTGCCCGATCCACCCCTACCCTGCACCTCCACCCGCCCCTTCGGCCGCTGCGACGCCGGCCATGACCCGCTCTTCACCGTCAACCCGAACATTTCCGCCGAAGACGCTCTGGTCCACGTAGCCCTGTACCTGCGCAGCGCCTACGAAACCGGCTACAAAGCCCTGGACTACATGCGCGAAGAGGGCCGTGGCATGTTCTGGTCGAACCTGCATGCGATTGAGATGGCAGAGGGTGTGATTGAGGCGATACTCGATGGCATCGAGTCGACCCCTCCATCCACAAGCGGTTCACCCCAAAACAGCGTCGTACCTTAATTCGATGCGATTGCTGTGGGAGTAGGCAGGCCTGCTCTCGCAGCGATTTCCTACAAGCTCTGGCGAAGGCAAACACCTGCCCACCAGAAGACATCCAATTTATGCTTTGCATCCTCAAGGTTCCCGACCATGGGATGTTGAAGTTTGTACCTAGGCTTGTACAATGTTTGAGTTGGTAGGAAGCCACCAAGCCTAGCGCCCATTCAGCAGTGCTGAGTGGGTCGAGAAAAACCTGATCCGGGCCCTGCCTGGGAAGGATTTGAAGAAATGCATGTACTGACTTTTAGCCAGGCTCGCGCCGACCTGAAGCAGACGATGGATGATGTATGTCGGGATCACGAACCTGCGATCATTACGCGCCAGCGTGGTGAGCCGGTGGTCATGATCTCGCTTGAAGACTACAACGGCATGCAAGAGACCATGTACCTGTTGGGTTCTTCAGCCAATGCCAAGCGCTTGCGCGCATCCATTGATCAGCTGCGGTCGGGTGAAGCGGCTACCCATGAGCTGCCCATAGATGAACATGAAGTCAAAACAACGCAACAAGACTGAGGCTCGCAATTCTGTAAGCGTTGCGTTCACTTCAGAGGGTTGGGAAGACTACTGCCATTGGAAGGATGCTGACTCTGATGTATTCGCGACGATCAACACACTGATCAGGGAGTGCCTACGTACTCCGTTCAGAGGTACTGGCAAGCCCGAGCCGCTCAAGGGCGACCTGTCAGGATTCTGGTCTCGCCGTATTACTCGCGAGCATCGGTTGGTATACCTTTTCGAAGGTGGTCAGATGACGATCTTGCAGTGCCGATACCACTACGACGATTAATCAAGGCGAAGAAATCCTATGGGATTGCGCCGTAATTAAGGTCGACTCAATACACTGTGGGAGCGGGTTTACCCGCGAACACCGGCAGAGCCGGTGCCATCCACCGCGGTGGCTGCTTCGCGGGCATGCCCGCTCCTACAGGGAACGAGTGTGGCTCAGGGGATTAGTACAGTCGACCCCACGGTCCGCCGCGCCGACAGCTCCGCCTGTGCCTTGGCCGCCTCGCTCAATGGATACCGCTGCTGGATATCCACAACCAGCTTGCCACTTGCAATCATCGCAAACAGGTCATCGGCCATGGCCTGGGTGTTCTCGGCATTATTGGCATAGGTCGCCAAGGTCGGCCGGGTGACATACAGCGAGCCCTTCTGCGCCAGGATCCCCAGGTTCACCCCGCTCACCGCGCCCGAGGCATTGCCAAAGCTCACCATCAACCCGCGTGGCTGCAGGCAGTCCAGCGAGGTGAGCCAGGTATCGGCGCCTACGCCGTCATACACCACCGGGCATTTCTTGCCGTCGGTCAGTTCCAGTACCCGCTTGGCCACATCTTCGTGGCTGTAGTCGATGGTTTCCCATGCCCCCAGCGCCTTGGCCCGCTCGGCCTTCTCGGCAGAACTCACGGTGCCGATCAGCTTGGCGCCCAGGGCCTTGGCCCACTGGCAGGCCAGCGAACCGACGCCACCTGCTGCGGCGTGGAACAGGATCACATCGCCCGCCTTCACTTCATAGGTCTGCTTCAGCAGGTACTGCACGGTCAAACCCTTGAGCATCACCGCTGCCGCCTGCTCGAAGCTGATGTTGTCGGGCAGCTTGACCAGGTTGGCCTCCGGCAGCGTATGCACCTCGCTGTACGCGCCCAGCGGGCCACCGGCATGGGCCACGCGGTCACCCACCTTCAGGCGGGTGACACCCTCGCCCACCGCCTCGACCACGCCGGCCGCCTCGGTACCCAGGCCAGAAGGCAGGGACGGCGGTGGATAGAGCCCGCTGCGAAAATACGTGTCGATGAAGTTCAGGCCGATGGCGTGGTTACGCACACGCACCTGCTGGGGCCCGGGCGGGGTGGGTTCGAATTCCACAAATTGCAGCACTTCCGGGCCGCCATGCTGGCTGAACTGGATACGCTTGGCCATCTCGCACTCCTGTAGTCGGGATCGGGAAAAGGCCTTCTATCGGACGCCTTTGCTTGATCGCCGTCAACTGCGGCGCGCGCGCTGGCGGTGGTATGCTACGCGCGAATTCTTCCCTGCCCGTTCCTGGTGACCCGATGACTAGCCGCACCGAGGCCGTGAAAGCCTACCTGCTCGACCTGCAAGACCGCATCTGCTCTGCCCTCGAAACAGAAGACGGCGGCGCCCGTTTCGTCGAGGATGCCTGGGTGCGCGAAGCCGGTGGCGGGGGCCGCACGCGGGTGATCGGCGACGGCAAGGTGATCGAGAAAGGCGGGGTCAACTTCTCCCATGTGTTTGGTGCCGGCCTGCCACCCTCGGCCAGCGCCCACCGCCCTGAACTGGCGGGCCGTGGCTTCGAGGCCCTGGGTGTGTCGCTGGTGATCCACCCGCACAACCCGCATGTGCCCACTTCCCACGCCAATGTGCGGTTCTTCATCGCCGAAAAGGAAGGTGAAGAGGCCGTATGGTGGTTCGGCGGCGGCTTCGACCTGACCCCGTACTATGGCAACGAAGAAGACTGCATCCACTGGCACCGCGTGGCCGAACAGGCCTGCGCACCCTTCGGCGCCGACGTGTATCCGCGTTACAAGGCCTGGTGCGACCGCTACTTCCACCTCAAGCACCGTGGCGAGCCACGCGGCATCGGCGGCCTGTTCTTCGACGACCTGAACGAGTGGGACTTCGACACCTGCTTCGCTTTCATCCGCGCCATCGGCGATGCCTTCGTCAACGCCTACCTGCCGATCGTCCAGCGCCGCAAGGACACGCCCTACACCCCGCAGCAGCGCGAGTTCCAGGAATACCGCCGCGGCCGCTACGTGGAGTTCAACCTGGTTTACGACCGTGGCACCCTGTTCGGCCTGCAATCCGGTGGCCGCACCGAGTCCATCCTCATGTCGCTGCCACCTCAGGTGCGCTGGGGTTACGACTGGAAGGCCGCACCCGGCAGCGAAGAAGCGCGCCTGACCGAGTACTTCCTGCAGGACCGCGACTGGCTTGGCCAGTAAGCCTGTGGATAACCAAGGAGCCGTCATGGACCAGTACGTCGTTTTTGGTAACCCCATCGGCCACAGCAAGTCGCCGCTGATCCACCGCCTGTTCGCCGAGCAGACCGGCCAGGACCTGGAATACGCCACGCTGCTGGCGCCGCTGGACGAGTTCAGCGATTGCGCACGCGGCTTCTTCAAGCAAGGCAGCGGCGGCAACGTCACCGTGCCATTCAAGGAAGAGGCCTACCGCCTGTGCGACAGCCTGACCCCGCGTGCCCAGCGCGCTGGTGCAGTGAACACGCTAAGCAAGCTGGCTGATGGCACCCTGCAGGGCGACAACACCGATGGCGCGGGCCTGGTGCGCGACCTGACAGTGAATGCCGGGGTCGAACTGGCTGGCAAACGCATTCTCATCCTCGGTGCAGGTGGCGCCGTGCGTGGCGTGCTGGAGCCCATTCTGGCGCACAAGCCGCAGTCGCTTGTGGTTGCCAACCGCACTGTGGAAAAAGCCGAGCAGCTGGCGCGTGAGTTCGATGAGCTGGGGCCGGTGGTGGCCAGCGGGTTTGCCTGGTTGCAGGAGCCGGTGGATGTGATCATCAACGCCACCTCGGCGAGCCTGGCCGGGGAAATGCCGCCGATTGCCGACAGCCTGGTCGAGGCGGGGCGCACGGTTTGCTACGACATGATGTATGGCAAGGAGCCGACGCCGTTTTGCGCGTGGGCTACCCGGCTGGGTGCGGCCAAGGTGCTCGATGGGTTGGGGATGCTGGCTGAGCAGGCGGCTGAAGCCTTCTTTATCTGGCGTGGTGTGCGGCCGGATACGGCGCCGGTGTTGGCTGAACTGCGCCGGCAACTGGCTCGGGGCTGAAATTGTCGGGGCCGCTTTGCGGCCCATCGCGACACAAGGCCGCTCCTACAGGGGATCGCCGTCTGGCGGCAAATCGAGACCCTTGTAGGAGCGGCCTTGTGTCGCGATGGGCTGCAAAGCAGCCCCAGGATCTCAACCCAACCTCACTCTTCAAACCGGATCGGGCACAACTCCACCCCTTCCAGCTTCTGCAATTCCTCGATCACCTGCGGCCTGGCCCGGTGCAAGGTCAAACTCCCGCCCAACCGCCGCAACCGCCGTGCCTCGCGGTGCAACATATCCACACCCGAGTAATCGATAAAATTCACCTGCCGGGCATCAATCACCACATGCGGCCCCTGGCAGCGCTGCAAGCGCACCTGCAGGTAATGCGCCGCACCAAAGAAAATCGACCCGCCCACCCGCAACACATCCGCCTCCCCTTCACGGCTTTGCTGTACCCGTGGCCGTGAGGTGCGCTTGAGGTAGAAAAACAGCGAAGCCAGCACGCCCGCATAGATCGCCGTCTGCAGCTCCAGCAGCAAGGTTGCCGCCGCCGTCAGCGCCATCACCAGGAACTCCGAGCGGCTGACCCGAAACAGCGCGCGAATCCCCCGATGGTCCACCAACCCCCAGCAGATCAGCAGGATGCTGCCGGCCATGGCGGGTATCGGCAGGTGCGCGATCAGGCCGGCGCCGGTAACGGCAAACAACGCCACCCACAGCGCCGAAAATACCCCGGCCATAGGCGAGCGGGCACCTGCCTCATAGCTCAGGCCCGAGCGGGTGAAGGAACCGGCAGACAGGTAACCGGAGAAAAATGCACCCGCTATGTTCGACAGGCCCTGTGCGCGTATTTCCTGGTCAGGGTCTATCAGCTGTTCCGAACGTGCCGACAACGAGCGGGCAATCGACAGGCTGGTGACCAACCCCAGCATGCCCACCGCCACGGCGCTGGGCAGCAGGCGCAGCATCAGCTCCACATCCAGCAAAGGCAGCGGGCTGAAGGGCGGGAGCTGCCCGGTGAATGCCGCCACCCTTGGCACATGGCCAAAGTAGCCCGGCAACAGCCAGGCCAGCAGGCTGACCAGCATCAGGCTTATCAACAGGCTCGGCCAGCGCGGGCGCCAGAGTTTGAAGGCCACACCGATCACGACAGTGGCCAGGCCCAGCATCAAGGAAGGCAGGTCGACCTCACCTGCATGGCTGGCCAGGTCCTGCACGGTCTTCAGTGCTGTGGCCTGGCTGGGCAGGTTCATGCCCAGCAGGTTGGGCAATTGGCCCAGGGCAATGACGATAGCGGCGCCCAGGGTGAAACCGAGTACTACCGAGTGGGAGACGAAGTTGACCAGCGCGCCAAAGCGCAAAAGCCCGAGCAGCAGCTGGAAGATGCCGCCGAGGAAGGTCAGCAGCAGCACCAGGGTGATGTAATCGGCGCTGCCGGCCACGGCCAGCGGGCTGATGCTGGCGTAGAGCACGATGGAGATGGCAGCGGTGGGGCCGCAGATCAGGTGCCAGGACGAACCCCACAGGCAGGCGATCAACACCGGTACGATGGCGGCGTACAGGCCATATTCGGCGGGCAAGCCGGCGATCAGCGCGTAGGCGATGGATTGTGGCAGGGCGAGGATGGCACCGCTCAGGCCGACCAGCAGGTCCTGGCGCAGGCTACGGCCCGATTGGCGGGGGAGCCAGGTGAGGAAGGGCAGCAGGTGAATGATGCGATGCATGAGATATTCACATTTCCAAAGGTCCACTGTCCCCTGTGGGAGCGGGTTTACCCGCGAATGCGTCGGTACATGCAATGCAGCATTCGCGGGTGAACCCGCTCCCACAGGGGGCGCGTCGTGTCTGAAACTACAGTTTGGCTTTGACGGCCTCCAGGGCATTGCCATCGGCCTTGGTGGTCACCCCAGCCAACCACCCGTCCAGCACTTCGGGATACGTTTTCACCCAAGCCCTGGCCGCGTCATCGAAGCTGATTTTCTTATCCACAACCTCGGCCATGATGGCGTTTTCCATGTCCAGGGTAAATTTCAGGTTACCCAGCAGCTTCGCCGCATTCGGGCAGGCTTGTGGATAACCCTTGCGGGTCAGCGTGTACACCTCACCCTTGCTGCCGAACCACTTTTCCCCACCGGTCAGGTAATGCATTTTCAGCTTCACGTTCATCGGGTGCGGGGTCCAGCCAAGGAAGGTGATGAACTGCTGTTTCTTCACCGCCCGGTCGACCTGGGCCAGCATCGCCTGCTCGCTGGACTCCACCAGTTTCCACTGGCCGAGGTTGAATTCATTCTTGTCGATGATTGCCTTCAGCGACAGGTTGGCCGGTGCGCCGGAGCCGATACCGTACAGCTTCTTGTCGAACTGGTCGGCGTGCTTCTGCAGGTCGGCAAAATCCTTCACCCCGGCATTCCACACGTAGTCGGGCACCGCCAGGGTGAACTCGGTTCCTTCCAGGTTACGTGACAGTTGCTGCACATCGCCGTTGTCGATGAACTTGTCATGAAAGCCTTGATGCGCCGGCATCCAGTTGCCCAGAAAGGCGTCGACACGGCCGTCCTTCAGGCCGCCGTAGATGATTGGTACGGCCAGGCTGTCGATTTTCACCTGGTAGCCCAGGCTTTCCAGTAACAGACGCGCCACGGCATTGGTCGATGCGATGTCGCTCCAGCCGGGGTCGGCCATTTTCACGGTACTGCATTGCGCGTCGCTGTCGGCGGCGTGGGCCGTGGCGGCGCCCAGGGCCAGGGCGAACACGGCGGCGGAGAACTTGTGCATGGCGGCCTCTCTTTTCAATCCAGGGGTGCGGGCTGTGGATAACGTGCCTTGCGCTCGAGGTCGTCGAGATCGATGTGGTTGCGCATGTACTGTTGGCTGGCGTCCACCAGCGGTTGGTGGTCCCAGCTTTTCAGCGTGCCGATGGCCAGCGCCTCGGCCACCAGGCGGCGCCGCCGCTGGCTGGCGAGTACCTGCTGGCGCAGGCTGGGGATATCCCAACGCTGTCGTGCTTCATCGACAAATGCCTGCAGCAGCGCCTGGTGGTCCGGGCTGCCGGTGAGGTTCTCCCGCTCGTGCGGGTCGCGGCTCAGGTCATAGAGTAGCCATGGGTCGTCTTCGCTGTACACGAACTTGTAAGGCCCGCGGCGGATCATCATCAGCGGGCCGACCGTGCCTTCGGCCATGTACTCGCCGATCACTTCATCGTGGCCGCCCTGCCCTTGCAGGTGGCCAAGCAGCGAGCGGCCGTCCAGGTGCAGGTTTTTATCCACAGCGCCGCCGGCCAGTTCTACCAAGGTTGGCAGCAGGTCGCAGGTCGATACCGAGGCACGCACCCGAGCCGCCGCAAAGTGCCTGGGCGCATGGATCAGCAGCGGTACCCGCGCCGACATCTCGAACCAGTGCATTTTGTACCAGAGGCCACGCTCGCCAAGCATGTCGCCGTGGTCGCCGGAGAACACGATCAGGGTGTCGTCGGCCAGGTTGCACTCTTCCAGGGTTTGCAGCAGCTGGCCGATGTTGTCGTCGATGTAGCTGCAGGCGCCGAAGTAGGCGCGGCGGGCGTCGCGGATCTTGTCCACAGGCAGCGGCTTGTTCCACAGGTCGTAGACCTTGAGCAGGCGTTGCGAGTGGGGGTCGAGTTCTGCCTGGTTGAACTCGGCGCGGGGCATGGGGATATCCACACCTTCGTAGCGGTCCCAGTAGCGCTTGGGGATGGTGTACGGGTCGTGCGGGTGCGTCATCGAAACGGTCAGGCAGAATGGCCGGCCATCGTTTTCGCGCACATGGTCGTACAGGTACTGGCGCGCCTTGAACACCACCTCCTCGTCGAAATCCAGCTGGTTGGTACGCACGCACGGGCCGGCCTGCAGTACCGAGGACATGTTGTGGTACCAGCTTGGGCGCACATCCGGTTCGTCCCAGTTCACCGCCCAGCCATAGTCGGCCGGGTAGATGTCGCTGGTCAGGCGCTCTTCGTAGCCATGCAGCTGGTCCGGGCCGCAGAAGTGCATCTTGCCGGACAGCGCGGTGCGGTAGCCCAGGCGGCGCAGGTAGTGGGCATAAGTCGGCACATCGGCGGGGAAATCGGCGGCATTGTCGTAGGCGCCGATGCGGCTGGGCAACTGGCCGCTGACCAGGGTGAAGCGTGACGGCGCGCACAGCGGGCTGTTGCAGTAGGCCGAGTCGAACACCACCGCCTGCTCGGCCAGGCGGCTCAGGTGCGGCATCTGGATGGGCGAAGGGGCGTAGATCGGCAGCAAGGGTGCGGCCATCTGGTCGGCCATGATGAACAGGATATTCGGCCGCGTCATGGTGGCTTCCATCGTTGAGGGTTATGCGACGTGTCTTGCCTACCAAGATGCAACTGTGGATAACATGGGTAAAGCCCATGGCGGGCAATGACTGGGATTAGCTGAACTTATGTTTGAGCACCTTTCCGAGCTGTCGCTGGATACCTTGCGTGTGTTCGAAGCCGCGGCACGGCTGCGGGGTTTTACCGCGGCGGCGCTGGAGCTGGGTACCACGCAGCCGGCAGTGAGCCAACAGGTGAAACGCCTTGAAGCCCAGCTTGGCACGCGCCTGTTCGACCGTATTTATCGGGGCATCGAGCTCACCGAGGCCGGCCTGCTGTTGTTCGAACAGGTGCACCAGGGCTTGCAAGCCATGGATGACGGCATTGGCCAAGCCAGCGGGCGCGGCCAGCGCGAAGTGCTGCAGGTGGCCACCGACTTTGCCTTTGCGGCCTTCTGGCTGATGCCCAGGCTGCAACGCTTTCACGAGGCTTATCCACAGGTGGATGTGAGCCTGGTGACCGGTGAACGCAGCCAGGGGATGTTGCGCCCGGACATCGATGTGGCGGTGCTGTTTGGCGATGGGCGCTTTCACCAGGGTGAAAGCCGCTGGCTGTTCGATGAGGAAGTCTTCCCGGTGTGCAGCCCCCGCCTGACGGATGGCAAACCCTTGTCAGCCGTGGCTTTGCAACGTTTGCCCTTGCTGCATTTGAAGGGCGAGCAGGCCAGCCGCTGGTTTGACTGGGCGGGTGTGTTTCGCGGGTTTGGCGTGGCCAGCCCACCGCCTGCGGGGCAGTTGCGGTTCGACAACTATACGTTGCTGATTCAGGCAGCGATTGCAGGGCAAGGGGTGGCGATTGGCTGGGGGCATCTGGTGGATGGGTTGGTAGAGCAAGGGCTGCTGTGCCGGCCGCTGGAGGGGAGTTTGCGCTCGCAGCGCGGGTATTACGCGGTGCTGCCGCCGCGCAAGCGGCGTGGGGCGCTGATCGAGCGGTTTGTGGGTTGGCTGGAGGATGAGCGCAGCCTTTGAGATTTGGGGCCGCTTTGCGGCCCATCGCGGCACAAGGCCGCTCCTACAGGGGACCGCATCAGCCGGTGCTGCGCGGTCGTTGTAGGAGCGGCCTTGCGTCGCGATGGGCTGCGCAGCAGCCCCAAAATCTAGACCACGAAGTTCAGATGCTCGCCCCGGTGCAGGTCCAGCTCCAGCATATCCGCCATCCCCGCCGCCACGCGTGCCCACCCTTCATCGGGCAACGCCTGCGGCGTATTGATCAAGGTCCAGTGCAAAGCACAGCGCTGCAACCCATCAACCACCTGGTCCACACATTCGCGCTCTGCCTCGCTGTACTTGGCCGGCTCATCCAGCACAGCGAAATCGCCCACCAGCAACAGCCGGCGTATAGTCGTACGCTCAAGCCCCGCCACCAGCGCCTCGCTCAGCCGTGCTTGCCCGGGCAAGTCACCTGGCGCCAGCGCAGACAACAGGGCAATCACCGCCGAGCCGCCTGCCGCGCCCTGCTCTGCCTGGTCGGCATCGTCCAGCCCGCCTATCTTGAAGTGCAGGCCCGGGCGTGCGGTGTGGCGGTTCAGGTCATCGACCACGGCGGTGACTTCGTGCTGGCGCGACAGCAGCTCGGCCATCAGGGCGTTGCCCAGGCTGCTTTCAGGCCCGAACAGGACCAGTTTGAACACTGGGGTTTCGGCGTTTTTCACTGCATCACTCCCTTGCAGGTGGTGATGGTTGGACCGCAATCAGGAGTTATCGTGCAAAGGATCAAGGGTTACCACGCCCACGTTTATTACGACGCAGCGACCATGGAACAGGCCCGCGAACTGTGCGAGGAGGCGGCGCGGCTGTTTCCCGTGACCATGGGGCGCATGCATCAGAAGCCGGTTGGGCCGCACCCGGACTGGAGTTGCCAGCTGGCGTTCGGGCCTGAAGTGGTAGGGGTGGTTTTGCCTTGGTTGGCGCTGTACCGCAAGGGCCTGGTGGTGTTCATGCACCCGGAAACCGGGGATGAACTGGCGGACCACCGGGATCATGCGATCTGGATGGGGGCCGTGCGGCCATTGAAGCTGTCGATTTTTGGTGGGTAGATTTGTATTGCCTGTGCCGGCCTCTTCGCGGCACAAGGCCGCTCCTACAGGGAGATCGCGATACCCTGTAGGAGCGGCCTTGTGCCGCGAACGAGGGCGGAGCCCTCGCAATCAATTGCGAGCTGAGCGCACCCGTTCAGCCAGTGCCGAGCACAGGCTGAGTACATCATTCACTGCCTGATCGGCACTCTTGGCCTGGGCAATCTTGTCGACCAGCGCCGAGCCCACCACCACACCATCCGCCAGGCGAGCGATGTTCGCAGCCTGCTCCGGGGTACGAATGCCAAAACCAACGCTGATCGGCAGATCGGTGTGCCGGCGCAGGCGGGCAATGGCCTCGGTCACGTGCTCGGTGGTCGCCGAGCCGGCACCGGTCACTCCGGCCACCGACACGTAGTACACAAACCCGGAGCTGCGCTCCAGCACGCGCGGCAGGCGCGCATCGTCGGTGGTCGGGGTGGTCAGGCGGATGAAGTCGATGCCTGCAGCCTGGGCCGGCGTAGCCAGTTCGGCGTCGTGCTCTGGCGGCAGGTCGACGATGATCAGGCCATCGACACCTGCTTCCTTGGCTTCAGCCACGAACGCATCCACGCCAAAGCGGTGGATCGGGTTGTAGTAGCCCATCAGCACGATTGGCGTGGTCTGGTTATCCACACGGAATTCGCGAACCATCTGCAGGGTTTTGGCCAAGGTCTGGCCAGCTTCCAGGGCGCGCAGGGTGGCCAGCTGAATGGCCACACCATCGGCCATCGGGTCGGTGAACGGCATGCCCAGTTCGATCACGTCGGCACCGGCTGCCGGCAGCCCCTTGAGGATCTGCAGCGAGGCGTCGTAGCCCGGGTCGCCTGCGGTGACGAAGGTGACCAGTGCCGAACGGCCTTCGGCCTTCAGTTCGGCGAAGCGTTGTTCAAGACGGCTCATGCCTGTTTCTCCTGGGCGGCCATGTGGTTCATGACGGTTTGCATGTCTTTGTCGCCGCGGCCCGACAGGCACACCACCATCAGGTGGTCCTTGGGCAGTTTCGGCGCGCGCTTGATCGCTTCGGCCAGGGCGTGGGAGCTTTCCAGCGCCGGGATGATGCCTTCCAGGCGGCAGGTGGCGTGGAACGCATCCAGCGCTTCGTCATCGGTAATGCTGACGTACTCGACGCGCTTCACTTCGTGCAGGTAGGCGTGCTCCGGGCCGATGCCCGGGTAGTCGAGGCCTGCGGAAATCGAGTGGGCGTCGGTGATCTGGCCGTCTGCATCTTGCAGCAGGTAGGTGCGGTTGCCGTGCAGTACGCCCGGTACGCCGCCGTTCAGGCTGGCAGCGTGCTTGTCGGTGTGCACGCCGTGGCCACCGGCTTCGACGCCGATGATCTGCACGCTTTGCTCTTCGAGAAACTCATGGAACAGGCCCATGGCGTTGGAACCACCACCGACGCAGGCAACCAGGCTGTCTGGCAGGCGGCCTTCCTTCTCTTGCAGCTGGGCGCGGGTTTCCTTGCCGATGATCGACTGGAAGTCGCGGACCATGGCCGGGTACGGGTGTGGGCCGGCCACGGTACCGATCAGGTAGAAGGTGTCTTCGACGTTGGTGACCCAGTCGCGCAGGGCTTCGTTCATGGCGTCTTTCAGGGTGCCGGTACCGGCGGTAACCGGGACGATTTCGGCGCCCAGCAGCTTCATGCGGAACACGTTGGCCTGTTGGCGCTCGATGTCGGTGGCGCCCATGTAGATCACGCACGGCAGGCCGAAGCGGGCAGCGACGGTGGCGGTGGCCACGCCGTGCATGCCGGCGCCGGTTTCGGCAATCAGGCGCTTCTTGCCCATGCGCTTGGCCAGCAGCACCTGGCCGATGCAGTTGTTCACCTTGTGCGCGCCGGTGTGGTTGAGCTCTTCACGCTTGAAGAAGATCTTGGCGCCGCCGCAGTGCTCGGTCAGGCGCTCGGCGAAGTACAGCGGGTTGGGGCGGCCGATGTAGTCGCGCTGGAAGTAAGCCAGCTCTTCGAGGAACTTGGGGTCTGCCTTGGCCGCTTCGTATTCGCGGGCCAGGTCCAGCACCAGTGGCATCAGGGTTTCGGCCACGTAGCGGCCACCGAACGAGCCGAACAGGCCATTGGCGTCGGGGCCGGGGCGGTATTGGGACTGGGTCATGGGGCGCTCCAGGGCGTAATGAATGAGTGATGGGCTTTACTCTAACCACGGCAAGCCCGGCTGAAAACCGATAAGATTGCGCAAACTTGTCAGAAAAACTCACAGGTACCATGGCCCACGACCTCCCTCCCCTGAATGCCCTGCGCGCCTTTGAGGCTACCGCCAGGCTTAACAGCGTTAGCCAGGCGGCTGAAGCGCTGCATGTTACCCATGGCGCTGTCAGCCGGCAGATCAAGGTGCTGGAGGAGCACCTGGGGGTGGCGCTTTTCGTCAAGGACGGGCGCGGCATCAAACTCACAGATGCCGGTGTGCGTCTGCGCGATGCCAGCGGTGAGGCCTTCGACCGGCTGCGCAGCGTATGTGCCGAACTCAGCCGCGATGTCAGCGAGGCGCCGTTTGTGCTGGGCTGCTCGGGCAGCCTGTTGGCACGTTGGTTTATCCCCAGGCTGGGGCGTCTGAAGGCGGAATTGCCCGAACTGCGCCTGCACTTGTCAGCAGGTGAAGGTGACCTCGACCCGCGTCGGCCAGGGCTCGATGCCTTGCTGGTATTCGCTGAACCCCCCTGGCCGGCGGATATGCAGGTGCATGTGCTGGCCGAGGAGCGTATCGGGCCGGTACTCAGCCCGCATTTTGCCGGCTTCGATCGCTTGCGCGACGCGCCCGCCAGTGCCCTGCTGGACGAGGCCCTTTTGCACACCACCTCACGGCCACAAGCATGGCCGACATGGGTTGGGCAACAGGGATTGGACCCGGCCGGGTTGCAGTACGGCCAGGCGTTCGAGCATTTGTACTATTTGCTGGAGGCTGCGGTTGCAGGCCTTGGCGTGGCCATCGCGCCACAGCCATTGGTGGCTGATGACTTGCGGGCCGGGCGTCTCAGCGCGCCGTGGGGCTTTTCACCTACCCGGGCAGCGCTGGCGTTGTGGGTGCCCCGGCGCGCCGCAGATGGGCGCGCCGAGCAGTTGGCGCAGTGGCTGCGCGGTGAATTGGAACGCCAGGCGGGTTAGTTGCGACGGGTCAAGAGATAGGCCGCCAGCAGACCGATGGCGCCAATCGCCACGCCTGCCGTGGTCACCGGGTGCTCCTGTGCATAATCACGGGTAGCAATGCCGGTCTGGCGGGTGCGGGTTTTCACTTCCTCGTAAGCATCGCTGAGCAGGCTACGCGAGTGTTTCAGCGCACTTTCGGCGTTGCTGCGGATTGCCTTCACCGACTTCTGGGACTCTTCCGAGGCGTCATGCTTGAGGTTTTCCAGGCTTTTCAGAAGGCTCTCGATCTCCGCTTCCATGCTTTCCAGGGATGTTTTACGCAGCGAGTTGCGGTGCATGTTGACTCTCCTTTGCAGTATGGGCTGTAAGGTTGCGACCCTTGGCCCGCGCGAAAGTGCGATCGAACTTTCACCTTGGCGGACGGCTCGCAGGTAAACCAGGCCTACCCTGCTAGGCTGAATTTCACCGTTATCCAAGGAGCGTGAACATGACTGACCATCACACGTACAAGAAGATCGAGCTGGTGGGATCCTCGCCAACCAGCATCGAAGACGCCATCAACAATGCCCTCGCCGAAGCCGGCAAGAGCATCAAGCACCTGGAATGGTTTGAAGTGGTCGATACCCGTGGGCATATTGAAGGCAACAAGGCCGCGCATTTTCAGGTCACGCTGAAGGTGGGCTTTCGTATCGCCAATAGCTGAAACACTGCCGGGCTGGATGATCCCGGCTTGATGGGGTATTCAGGAAAGGGGCGCCTTGGCGGGCGCTCTTTCTGATTTCATCTGCACAAGGAAAGCGATCGATGAACAAACTGATTCTGGCGCTTGGCCTGATGACACTGGCCGGTGGTGCGCTGGCGGCGGGCAAGCCGTGCGAAGAGCTGAAGGCGGAGATTGCCGCCAAGCTCGATGCCAAAGGGGTTACTGGCTACAAGCTGGAGGTCGTCAACAAGGGCGATCCGGCCGGCAAGGTGGTTGGTAGCTGTGAGGCGGGTACCAAGGAAATTGTCTACCGCCGCGGTTGATGCGTTTGCTTTTTCGCGGGCTCGCCCGCTCCCACAGGTAATACACAGGGTCAAGCACCCGTGCAGTCCTGTGGGAGCGGGCGAGCCCGCGAAGAAGGTCACTCAGTCTTGAGGGCCTGCGCCAACAGCTCATAGGACCGGATGCGGTCCGCATGCTCATACAGGTCACAGGTAAAGATCAGTTCGTCCGCCCCGGTCTGCTCCAGCAGCACCTCCACCTTGGCCCTTACCTTTTGCGGGCTGCCGATCATCGCCAGGCCCAGGAAACTGCCTACCGTATCCCGCTCATGGGGCAACCACAGCCCGTCCATGCTCTCTACCGGCGGCTTCTGCATCAGGCTTTGGCCGCGAATCAGCGCCAGGATGCGCTGGTACACCGAGGTGGCCAGGTATTCGGCCTTTTCGTCGGTTTCGGCCACCACCATGGGGATGCCCAGCATCACATACGGCTTGTCCAGCGTGGTCGATGGCTTGAAGTGGTTGCGGTACACGCGAATGGCCTCGTGCATGTAGCGCGGCGCAAAGTGCGAAGCAAAGGCATAGGGCATGCCGCGCATGCCCGCCAGCTGGGCGCTGAACAGGCTGGAACCGAGCAGCCACATCGGCACGTCAGTGTCGTGCCCCGGCACGGCGATCACTTTTTGATCATCGGTACGTGGGCCGAGGTAGCGCGACAGTTCCTCGACATCGTCCGGGAAGTCATCCGGGCCGCCAGCGCGGTCGCGGCGCAGGGCGTAGGCCGTCATCTGGTCCGAGCCCGGCGCACGGCCCAGGCCCAGGTCGATACGCCCCGGGTACAGGCTGGCCAGGGTGCCGAACTGCTCGGCGATCACCAGTGGCGCGTGGTTGGGCAGCATCACCCCGCCAGAGCCCACGCGAATGGTCGAAGTGCCACCGGCCAGGTAGCCAATCAGCACCGACGTCGCCGAACTGGCGATGCCGTCCATGTTGTGGTGCTCCGCCACCCAGAAGCGGTTGTAGCCAAAACGTTCGACGTGTTGCGCCAGGTCCAGCGAGTTGCGCAGCGACTGCGCCGGGCCGGCGTCGGCGCGCACGGGCACCAGGTCGAGGGTGGATATTTTCAGGTCACGCAGCTGCGTCATGGGAGCCTCCGCAAAGGTGGTTGGCCAGAGGCCTTTGTAACTCTGTATGGGCATATTCGGGGGATTCAATGTTTGCTGTGCGATTGGTCTGAACTTGCCGTAAGCGGCGGGCCTCTGAATCCATAACCACGTAACCGAATGACCAGGAGGCAGTATGAAAAAGACAGCATCGGCGATCTGGCAAGGTGGCTTGAAGGATGGCAAGGGCCTGCTTTCTACCGAAAGCGGCGCGCTCAAGCAGAACCCGTATGGCTTCAACACCCGTTTCGAGGGCACGCCCGGCACCAACCCGGAGGAGCTGATTGGCGCCGCGCATGCCGGCTGTTTCTCGATGGCGTTGTCGATGATGCTCGGTGAAGCAGGGCTGACTGCGGACCGGATCGACACCGCTGCCGAGGTGACGCTCGACAAGCTGCCGGATGGTTTTGCCATTACGGCCGTGCATCTGGTGCTCCGGGCCAAGGTACCGGGGGCAAGCGAGGCGCAGTTCCTGGAAATTGCCAACAAGGCCAAGGAAGGGTGCCCGGTGTCCAAGGTGCTGAACGCAAAAATCAGCCTGGATGCGGCGTTGGTGGGCTGAAGCGGCGCAACGGAGGCGGTTTGCTGTAGTCTAAACAGCGTCGGCAGCACGCTGCCTTTTCAGGAGCCGTTCCATGATTCGCGTAGCAATCGCCGTGTTGGCTTCCCTGGTCGCCACGTCCACGTTGGCGGCGGTCAAGCCGTGCGAGGAGCTCAAAGCCGAGATCGAGGCCAAGATCCAGGCTCAGGGTGTGCCGTCCTACACCCTGGAGATCGTGCCCAACAGTGAGGTCAAGGACCAGAATATGGTCGTCGGCACTTGCGATGGCGGGACGAAGAAGATCATTTACCAGAAGAATGATCGGTAAATTCGGGATTTTGGGGCCGCTTTGCGGCCCCGTCTCACGGAATGCAAAACACGTTGCTGGGCTCGTTCACCAGCACCGTGCGGCTGGCGTCGTACAGCAGCACCTGCGGCTCCATCACCGGCGCCCGCGCTTCCAGGCGATAACGCTCGCCGGCCTTGAAGTTGTCAAAGCGCACAGTCAGGTAGCAGGTTCGGTCCCTGGGTTGGGACATGACGCCGCCCGAATAGATTTCGTAATCGAAGCGCACCACCAGTTCGTGCTTGCCGGGCGTTACCTGAAAGTAACGGCCGTCCTCCAGGCGCTTGCCATCAAGGCGGTCGGCCATGATCACCCGGCCGGGGGTCATGGTGTAGAGGTCAACCCAGGCCTGCTTTGGGTCGACGGGGGGCAAGGGGCTGGCGCAAGCCCCCAGTGCACTGAGGGCGATCAGCATCATGGGCTGGCGCATGGCAAAACTCCCACTTGCGATTTACAAGTAACAAGCATAGCGCCGTTTGTGCGGTTCAGGTGCGTTGGCAGCCGGCAGGCAAGCCCTGCCCGACCATTTTCTGCTGGTCGTCGTAGAGCTTGATCCAGGGGCGAAAGCCGATACTGCCGGCGTGCAGTTGATAGCGCTGCCCGGCACTGAAGTCCTTGAAGGTCAGTTTGACCTGGCAATCGCGCCACAACGGCTCGTCGACCGGGCCGATATTGCTGGGGGTGACCGGGAACTGGTAGCGCACGGTCAGCTCGTGGCTGCCGGGCTGTACTTCGAAATAGCGGCTGTCGGCCCAGTCACGTTCATCGACCTGCACGGCGTCCAGCGAGGTGTTGTCGTAGGGGGTGAGGTCGATCCAGGCCTGGTTCGGGTCCGGGGCTGGCAACGTGGAACAGGCGGATATCAGCAACAGTGAACCGGCGACCAACAATGCACGCATGGCGAAACTCCCCCTTGGCGAGATAGTCTTGGAGCGAATTGGCCTTGAGCGAGTCAGACAGTCCCGGATGCTTCGACTTTTTCTTATGCAGCGCTCAGGCCCTGGGGCACTCGACCGCGTTTTCACCCGTTTGGTTCCCCTGCTGGGGGCGCTCCTGCTGAACGGTTGCAGCAGCGTGGCCTACTATGGGCAGCTGGCCGAGGGCCAATTGCAGCTGCTGCGTGCGCGACAGCCAGTCGGGCAGGTGCTGGCCGACCCGGCCACGTCACCGCAGTTACGCTCGCGCTTGGCGCACGCCGAACAGGCGCGGGTGTTCGCCAGCGAGCAGTTGAAACTGCCGGACAACCGTAGTTACCGGGTTTATGCCGACATAGCCCGGCCTTATGTGGTGTGGAATGTGTTCGCCACGCCCGAGTTGTCGTTGCAGCCGGTTACGCACTGTTTCCCAATTGCGGGGTGCGTGGCGTATCGCGGCTATTACCAGCAAGGTGCGGCGCGAGGTGCGGCGGCGTTGATGCGCCAGGAAGGCCTGGATGTGTATCTGGGCGGCGTGGAGGCTTATTCGACCCTGGGCTGGTTCGACGATCCGATCCTGTCGTCGATGGTGGGTTGGGGTGATGAACGCCTGGCGACGTTGATTTTTCACGAACTCGCTCACCAGCGCTTCTATGTGCAGGACGATACCGAGTTCAACGAATCGTTTGCCTCCTTTGTCGAGCAGGAAGGCACCCGGCAATGGCGTGCAGCGCGTGGGCTTGCCGCTGTTGGCGAGGAGCAGGGGCAGCAGCGTGACCAGTTCATCCGGCTGGTGCTGGCCAGCCGCGAGCGGTTGCAGGCGATATATGCCGGGCCGCTGGACGATGCCCACAAGCGGCTGGCCAAGCAGGCCGAGTTTGAGCGTTTGAGGCGTGAGTACCGGCAGGTGCGTGATGGCCAGTGGGGCGGGGACAAGCGCTATGACGCCTGGATGTATGGGCCGATGAATAATGCCAAGTTGTTGCCGTTTGGGCTGTATGACCAGTGGGTGCCGGCGTTTGCGGCGGTGTTTCGTGAGGTGGGTGGGGATTGGCTTCGGTTTTACCAGCGGGTCGAGCAGTTGGGGCGGTTGCCGATTGAAGAAAGGAAAGCGGCGCTGCAGCGTCTGATGGTCAGCCTGTGAGATTTTGGGGCCGCTGCGCGACCCATCGTCGGCAAGCCAACTCCCACAAGGACCGCACAAGGTTTGAATTTGATGCAGGACCTGTGGGAGCTGGCTTGCCGGCGATGGGCTGCAAAGCAGCCCCTAGAGCCCTCAAGCCTTGATGAATGCCTGATGCATCTCGGCCAAGGTCGCAAAGTGGTAGGCCGGCTCTTGCGCCATCAGCTCTTCCCGGCTACCAAACCCATACCCCACCGCCACCGCCTGCAAGCCATTGCTGCGCGCGCCGATCAGGTCATGCTTGCGGTCCCCGATCATCAGGGTTTGCGCCGGGTCCAGCCCTTCTTCATCCAGCAGGTGGCGAATCAGCTCGACCTTGTTGGTGCGCGTGCCGTCCAGTTCGCTGCCGTAGATCACCTTGAAGTGGTGGTCAAAGGCGAAGTGCCGGGCGATTTCGCGGGCGAATTCCCACGGTTTGGAGGTGGCGATGTACAGCGTGCGGCCCTGCCCGTTCAGGGCTTCAAGCAATTCCGGCACGCCCTGGAACACCAGGTTTTCGTACAGGCCGGTGACGCGGAAACGCTCCCGGTAAAAGTTCACCGCCTCCCAGGCCTTGGCTTCGTCGAAGCTGTAGAACTGCATGAAGGCTTGCAGCAGGGGTGGGCCGATGAAATGTTCGAGGCGTGCCAGGTCCGGCTCGTCGATGCCCAGCTTGGCCAGGGCATACTGGATCGAGCGGGTGATGCCCAGGCGGGGGTCGGTCAGGGTGCCGTCGAGGTCGAAGAGGATGTTTTGCTGTTGCATGTATAAGGTTCCACTTGAGTGCTGCGTTGCCTTCTTCGCGGGCTTGCCCGCTCCCACAGGTATGGCGCTGGCCCTGAAGGCTCCACGAAACCTGTGGGAGCGGGCAAGCCCGCGAATGCGGTCATTCCGGTTGGTCGTAGCCTTCGGCCAGGTGCTGGTCCTTGAGCTTTACGTAATTGCCGGCGCTGTAGGAGAAAAACGCGCGCTCTTTGTCGTTCAGCAGCCGGGCCTGTTTCACCGGGCTGCCCATGTACAGGTAACCACTGACCAGGCGTTTGCCCGGCGGTACCAGGCTGCCGGCACCGATGATCACTTCGTCCTCGACGATGGCGCCATCCATGATGGTGCTGCCCATGCCGACCAGGATGCGGTTGCCCAGGGTGCAGCCATGCAGCATCACCTTGTGACCGATGGTCACCTCGTCACCGATGATCAGCGGGAAGCCGTCCGGGTTGAACGGGCCGGCGTGGGTGATGTGCAGCACGCTGGCATCCTGCACGCTGGTGCGCGCACCGATGCGGATGCGGTGCATGTCGCCGCGCACCACGGTCATGGGCCAGATAGAGCTGTCTTCACCGATCTCCACGTCGCCCAGCACCACCGCCGAACGGTCGACGAAGGCACGTAGTCCAACTTTCGGAGTGTGTTGCTGGAAGCTTCGGATGGCCATGATAGCGTCTCTCATCTGCGCCGATAGGCAGGCTGCCTGCTGCGGTCGGCGTCGATTGTAATTAAGATGGAGCAGTGTTTCTTCTGCCAAGGTATCCAAACCGTGACTGCGAACAACCCGCTTCTGCAATCCCACGATCTGCCGCCCTTCTCGCAAATCCGTGCCGAACACGTGTTGCCGGCGATCGAAGCGATCCTGGCCGACAACCGTAAAGCCATTGCCGAGATCCTCGAAAAGCAGGCCAAGGCCCCTACCTGGGCTGGCCTGGTGCTGGCGATGGACGAACTGAACGACCGCCTGGGCGCGGCCTGGAGCCCGGTCAGCCACCTGAACGCGGTGTGCAACAGCGCAGAACTGCGCGAGGCTTACGAGTCGTGCCTGCCAGCGCTGAGCGCCTACTCTACCGAACTGGGCCAGAACCGTGCGCTGTTCGATGCCTACCAGGCTTTGATCAACAGCCCCGAAGCCGCCGGTTTCGACGTGGCGCAAAAGACTATTCTCGAGCATGCCCTGCGTGACTTCCGCCTGTCGGGTATCGACCTGCCGGCGGACATGCAGCAGCGCTATGCCGAAGTGCAAAGCAAGCTCAGCGAACTCGGCAGCCGCTTTTCCAACCAGCTGCTCGACGCCACCCAGGCCTGGACCAAGCACGTCACCGACGAAGCTGCGCTGGCCGGCCTGACCGACTCGGCCAAGGCGCAGATGGCCGCCGCGGCCCAGGCCAAGGGCCTTGAAGGCTGGCTGATCACCCTGGAATTCCCCAGCTACTACGCCGTGATGACCTACGCCAGCGACCGCGCCCTGCGCGAAGAGGTGTACGCCGCCTACTGCACCCGCGCCTCGGACCAGGGCCCGAATGCCGGCCAGTTCGACAACGGCCCGGTCATGCAGCAAATCCTTGACCTGCGCCAGGAGCTGGCCGAACTGCTGGGCTACGAGAACTACGCCGAGCTGAGCCTGGCCACCAAGATGGCCGAGTCCAGCGACCAGGTGTTGAGCTTCTTGCGTGACCTGGCCAAGCGTTCCAAGCCGTTTGCCGCCCAGGACCTGCAGCAGCTGAAGGCCTATGCCGCCGAGCAAGGCTGCCCGCAACTGGCCAGCTGGGACGCCGGCTACTTTGGCGAGAAGCTGCGCGAGCAGCGCTACAGCGTGTCGCAGGAAGCCCTGCGCGCCTACTTCCCGATCGACAAGGTGCTGGGTGGCCTGTTCAGCATCGTGCAGCGCCTGTACGGCATCGAAATTACCGAGCTCAAGGGCTTCGACAGCTGGCACCCGGACGTGCGCCTGTTCGAGATCAAGGAAAACGGCCAGCATGTCGGCCGCTTCTTCTTCGACCTTTACGCCCGCGCCAACAAGCGCGGCGGTGCCTGGATGGATGGCGCCCGCGACCGTCGTCGCACTGCTGCCGGCGAGCTGCAGAGCCCGGTGGCCAACCTGGTGTGCAACTTCACCCCGGCCGCACCCGGCAAGCCTGCGCTTCTGACCCATGATGAAGTCACCACCCTGTTCCACGAATTCGGCCACGGCCTGCACCACCTGCTGACCCGCATCGAGCATGCCGGTGTTTCCGGTATCAACGGCGTGGCCTGGGACGCGGTCGAGTTGCCAAGCCAGTTCATGGAAAACTGGTGCTGGGAGCCGGAAGGCCTGGCGCTGATCTCTGGCCATTACGAAACCGGCGCGGCCCTGCCCCAGGACCTGCTGGACAAGATGCTGGCGGCGAAAAACTTCCAGTCGGGCATGATGATGGTGCGCCAGCTGGAGTTCTCGCTGTTCGATTTCGAGCTGCACGCCAGCCATGGCGACGGCCGCAGCGTGCTGCAGGTGCTCGAAGGCGTGCGCGACGAGGTGTCGGTCATGCGCCCACCGGCGTACAACCGCTTCCCCAACAGCTTTGCGCACATCTTTGCTGGCGGTTACGCGGCGGGCTACTACAGCTACAAGTGGGCTGAAGTGCTGTCGGCTGACGCGTTCTCGCGCTTCGAGGAAGAGGGCGTGCTGAATGCCGAGACCGGCCGCGCCTTCCGCGAGGCTATCCTGGCCCGTGGCGGTTCGCGCGAGCCGATGGTGCTGTTTGTCGACTTCCGTGGCCGTGAGCCTTCCATCGATGCGCTGCTGCGGCACAGTGGCCTTACCGAAGGCGCTGCGGCGTGAGCGAGGTAGCTGTGAACAAGACCAAGAAACGCTTCATTGCCGGGGCGGTATGCCCCGCGTGCAGCGAGCCCGACAAGCTGATGATGTGGAGCGAAGACGACGTACCGCACCGCGAGTGCGTCGCCTGCGGGTTCACCGACACCCTCAACGAGCAGGGCTTGTCGGTGCCCAAGGAGCTCGGCACCCGGGTCAACCACCTGGCACCCAAGGCGGCGCCGGCCAAGGTGCAGACGGTGCAGTTCTTCCCTAATCCGAAGCTGAAGAAACCGACAGAGTAAGCACTGGCTGTCGGATCAGAGGCGCTGGTGGATTCATGGCAGCTGCGATACTGTATGTAAATACAGTATAGGGGTTAGCCATGAATCCTCCAGCACCACTAAAGGGCCGTGGCACGGCGCACAATCCGCACAACCGTTTTGCCCCCAACCATTCGGTGGTCGAGGACGACGGCTGGTATCAGGAAGTGCCCCAGACCCAGGGCACCGAAGTGCGTAGCGAGACGGCGAAATCGGTCATCTCCCGCAATACCTCGCCCGACCTGCCCTTCGACCGCTCCATCAACCCCTATCGCGGCTGCGAGCATGGCTGCATCTACTGCTATGCCCGCCCTTCCCATGCTTATTGGGACCTCTCCCCCGGCCTGGATTTTGAAACCAAGCTGATCGCCAAGACCAATGCCGCCGAAGTGCTCGCGCAACAGCTGAGCAAGCCGGGTTACGTGTGCGCGCCGATCAACCTGGGCTCCAATACCGACCCGTACCAGCCGATCGAGCGGGAGCAGTTGCTGACCCGGCGTCTGCTGGAAGTGTTGCTGCGTTTTCGTCACCCGGTGACCATCGTGACCAAGGGCTCGCTGGTGTTGCGCGACCTCGACCTGCTGGCCGAAATGGCCCGCCAGCGTCTGGCGCGGGTAATGATCAGCCTGACCACGCTGGACGACGACCTCAAGCGGGTTCTGGAACCGCGGGCGGCGTCACCCAGTGCCCGGTTGAGGGCCATCCGCGTGTTGCGCGAGGCGGGTGTGCCGGTGGGTGTGTTGTGTTCGCCGATGATTCCGATGATCAACGACAGTGAGCTGGAGCGCTTGCTGGAGGCCGCCAAAGAAGCAGGCGCACAGAGCGCGGCCTACATGATGCTGCGCCTGCCACTGGAGGTGGCGCCGCTGTTCGAGCAGTGGCTGCAGGACCATTACCCGCAACGGGCGGCCCATGTGTTGAGCCTGATCCGCCAGAGCCGGGGCGGCGAGCTGTATGACAGCCGGTTTGGCGCGCGCATGCGCGGTGAAGGGGTATTTGCCGAGCTGTTGGCGCAACGGTTTGCCAAAGCCATGAAGCGGCTGGATTTTGAAGGGCGCGAGGCGCAGACGCTGGATTGCTCTGCCTTCTGCCCGCCCGGTGGGCAGATGCCCCTGTTTTGATCTTTGAACAGATCACAGTTTTTGTGGGAGCGGGCGTGCCCGCGAACACCGGCGCAGCCGGTGCCATATACCGAGTTGCCCTTTTCGCGGGCGCGCCCGCTCCCACAGGTACTTTGCAGGCCTCAGGTTCCCACATGGGGCCTATTGCCAGCCCTCAATACAACTAATCCGAGTTAATAATTGCGCTAATACATATTGGCAGTTGATGTTTTTTTGCTATTATCCAGATCCCGCCTTTTATATCTGGAACGCCCGTTCTAGAGCCTTCGAATTAAGTTTCAGTTAAGTTTTCCCCGCTAGCGTAGGCAATCAGTCCACACCGACTGTGATCTATGGCCCGTGCGTGTCATCTAAAACCCTGCATAGCCAGAATCTTTCCCCGGTAAAATGGATTTACCAACACACCGTCAAGAGGATGAATCATGCCCGTCAAGGACCCATCCAAGGTCGTTCCGGAGGTACCCGCCGAGGGCGCCGATGCCGCCCTGAAGCACATCGTCGACGGCTTCCTGCGCTTTCACCATGACGTCTTCCCCGAACAGCAAGAGCTGTTCAAGAAGCTCGCCACTGCGCAAACGCCGCGTGCCATGTTCATCACCTGCGCCGACTCGCGCATCGTCCCCGAGCTGATCACCCAGAGCTCGCCTGGCGACCTGTTCGTGACCCGTAACGTGGGTAACGTGGTACCGCCCTACGGCCAGATGAACGGCGGCGTTTCCAGCGCTATCGAATACGCCGTGCTTGCGCTGAAAGTGCACCACATCATCGTCTGTGGCCACTCCGACTGTGGCGCCATGCGTGCGGTACTCAACCCGCAATCGCTGACCAAGATGCCGACTGTTTCCGCCTGGCTGCGCCATGCCGAAGTGGCGCGTACCGTGGTCGAGAACAACTGCTCGTGCGGTACCGAACACGAAACCATGCAGGTGCTGACCAAGGAAAACGTGATCGCCCAGTTGCATCACCTGCGCACCCACCCTTCGGTTGCCTCGCGCCTGGCAGCTGGTGAGCTGTTCATTCATGGCTGGGTTTACGACATCGAAACCAGCAAGATCGAAGCCTACGACGCCATCAGCGACAGCTTCCTGCCCCTGGCTGCTGGCGAGCCGGTCCCCTGCGCTACTCCGAGAGGCCGCTACTAAGCGACCCATCCACCGCTAGAACCTTGATAGCCGGCTGCACCCTGTAGGGGTGTGGCGCGGCCTTCTGCTGCCTTGAATTCCCTGACTGCCTTGCCGGCAAGCCCGCTGGCTGCCCGCGCTTGCGCGCTCGTCAGGGGCAAACGTGCCCACGGTCAGAGGAATGACCGTGTGACAGAGAAAGGAGAAACACGGTGAACATTACACAGTTGAAAGCGGCCCTGCCGCGTGAGTTGCTGGCGTCGGTGGTGGTCTTTCTGGTGGCCTTGCCGTTGTGCATGGGCATTGCGATTGCCTCGGGCATGCCGCCGGCCAAGGGCCTGATTACCGGCATTATCGGCGGCATTGTGGTGGGTTTCCTTGCCGGTTCGCCGTTGCAGGTCAGTGGCCCGGCCGCCGGCCTGGCGGTGCTGGTGTTCGAGCTGGTGCGCCAGCATGGCATGGCCATGCTCGGGCCGATCTTGTTGCTGGCGGGGCTGCTGCAGTTGCTGGCCGGGCGCCTGCGCCTGGGTTGCTGGTTTCGCGTCACTGCGCCAGCCGTGGTGTACGGCATGTTGGCCGGGATTGGCGTGTTGATCGTGCTGTCGCAGGTGCATGTGATGTTCGACACGGCGCCGCAGCCTTCGGGGTTACAGAACCTGCTGGAATTCCCGTCCACCGTTGCCGCAGCCCTGCCGCACGAAAGCGCAGGCTCCGGCTGGATGGCCGGTGCGCTGGGCCTGGGCACCATCGCCATCATGTGGGGCTGGGAGCGCCTGCGGCCTCAGCGGTTGCGCTTTGTCCCTGGCGCCTTGCTGGGTGTTGCAGCCATGACGGTCATCAGTATGTGGCTGGCCTTGCCGGTAAACCGCGTGCAGGTGCCGGCAGACCTGTCCGAGGCCATCGACTGGATCAGTCCGGGCGATCTAATGCAACTGGCCGACCCTACCCTGCTGGTCGCCGCCTTTGCCCTGGCCTTCATCGCCAGCGCCGAAACCTTGCTGTCGGCTGCGGCGGTGGACCGCATGCACAGCGGCCAGCGTTCGGACTTTGACCGTGAACTGTCGGCCCAAGGTATCGGCAACATGCTCTGTGGCGTGCTCGGCGCGCTGCCGATGACCGGCGTGATCGTGCGCAGTTCGGCCAATGTGCAGGCAGGGGCGCAGACGCGGGCATCGGCAATCTTCCACGGCCTGTGGCTGTTGGCCTTCGTTGTGGTGTTGAGCAGCGTGCTGCAGCAGATTCCGGTGGCGAGCCTGGCGGGTGTGCTGGTGTTTACCGGGGTCAAGCTGGTCGACTTCAAGGCATTTCGTGGCCTCGGCCGTTATGGTCGCATGCCGATGTTCACCTATGCGGCGACGGCACTGGCGATCATCTTCACCGACCTGCTGACCGGCGTGCTGCTGGGCTTTGCCCTGACCCTGCTGAAGCTGGCGTTCAAGGCGGCGCGGCTGAAGATCAACCTGGTGAGCCTCGCCAAGGATGGGCACATGGAGCTGCGCCTCAGTGGCGCGGCGACGTTCCTGAAGGTGCCGGCGCTGACCCAGGTGCTGGATACAGTACCGGCGGGCACCACGTTGCATGTGCCGTTGGGTAACCTGAGCTACATCGACCACTCGTGCCTTGAGCTGCTGGAAGACTGGAGCCGCAGCAATTCGGCCAATGGGTCACGGTTGCTGATAGAGCAGCGGCGCCTGAAGCGGCGGATCGAAGGGCGGTTGCGGACTACGGCGGGGGTTGGGGCCTGAAAACTTCTATCGCCTGAACTGGCCTCTTCGCGGGTGAACCCGCTCCCACAGGGACCGCACAGACACTCAATGCTGTGCAGTACCTGTGGGAGCGGGCGAGCCCGCGAAGAGGGCGGTACAGGAATATCAGGCTGGCTGACCCAGCTCCACACCCAGCTGTCGCGACAGGCAAGGCCAGCGCTTCCACGCCTCGCCGGTTGCCGGGCTGCTGAGTTTCTCGCGGTAAGCCTCCACCGATTCCACCGCAAAGCTTTCGTCATTGAGCATTTCGTCAACCGAGTGGTGCACCACTTCATCCAGCTGGTTGGCAAAGCTCTCGCCAATCAGCTGGTGGGCAATCAGGTTGGCGACCGTGGTGTCGACCGGGATCAGCGGCTGCTGGAAGTGGCGGATGTACAGGTCATTCACCTCTTCCACCAGGCGGTGCGCCAGGTAGGCCTCATCCAGCAGGCAATCCAGGCCTACATGCCCTTGCATCACGCTGGGCGGCTGCAGGAAGTAGGCCTCGGCAATTTTCAGTACAGGTTTGATCTGCGATTCGATCCCGGCTTCGCGGGCGACCTCGTGGGCGGCCTCCAGCAGTTCCGGAACCTGGTCGATGTAGGCGCTGACGAAGCGCGCCAAAGTACCCTGGGCGTCCTGCTCAGGCAGTTGGATCGAGGGGTGCAGGTGGGGCAGTTGCAGCTCGAGACGCTGTTTCAGTTGGCCGGTCTGGCCTTCATGTTGATGGGCTTGGCTTACC
Source organism: Pseudomonas putida S13.1.2 (assembly GCF_000498395.2). Taxonomy (NCBI): domain Bacteria; kingdom Pseudomonadati; phylum Pseudomonadota; class Gammaproteobacteria; order Pseudomonadales; family Pseudomonadaceae; genus Pseudomonas; species Pseudomonas putida. Next base: position 4,996,633 of record NZ_CP010979.1, on the reverse strand, counting down.
TGCTCGCGTACAGCAGCGATGTTCATGACAACTCCAGGGACATTACGTTTCAAACGGAAGACACTAAATTAGCTCGGTATACAGAATACCTAAGACGTATTTGTTATAAGCCACGCAAACGTGTGCGATCCAAGGCATATGGCAATGCCATTATTTGGCCACACCCTATCAAGCGCGCGGTTTTCAGGCTATTCAGCCATTTCGTGAAGTTCATTTCACACGCTTCATTGCGTGCCATTGGTCGCTGTCTATACTCCCGTTGAACGTGATTCGTTGATGAGGCCCGACTGCTTTTAGCAGGGGCTCGGTCGTCGAAGCCAGGCAGTCTTGACCGCCGTTCCCTCTTGCCGCAGGCCACGCCTCCGGGACAACAAGAATTAGAAGGGGAACCCGCAATGATGCGACATCCACATGTCTGGATGGGCCTCCTGTTGTGGTCGGTTTTTGGTCAGGCCAACGCCGCCTGGACCGTGAACATGCACCCGGGGGCGACGGAAGTTTCCAACGCCGTCTTCGACCTGCACATGACCATCTTCTGGATCTGCGTGATCATCGGCGTAGTTGTATTCGGCGCGATGTTCTGGTCCATGGTCGTCCACCGCCGCTCCACCGGCCAACAGGCCGCGCATTTCCACGAGCATACCTGGGTGGAAATCATGTGGACCGTGGTGCCCTTCCTGATTCTGGTGGTAATGGCCATTCCGGCCACCAAGACCCTGATCGACATCTATGATGCCAGCGAGTCGGACATCGACATCCAGGTCACCGGCTACCAGTGGAAGTGGCACTACAAATACCTGGGTCAGGATGTGGAGTTTTTCAGCAACCTGGCCACCCCTGCCGATCAGATTCACAACAAGGCACCCAAGGACGAGCATTACCTGCTCGAAGTCGACCAGCCTCTGGTGCTGCCGGTGGGGGCCAAGGTGCGCTTCCTGGTGACCGCCGCCGATGTCATCCATTCCTGGTGGGTGCCGGCCTTCGCGGTCAAGCGCGACGCCATCCCCGGCTTTGTTAACGAAGCCTGGACCCGTATCGAAAAGCCCGGCATCTACCGCGGCCAGTGCACCGAGCTGTGCGGCAAGGACCACGGCTTCATGCCGGTGGTGGTGGAGGTCAAGTCCAAGGCCGACTACGACACCTGGCTGGGCGAACGCAAGGCTGAAGCCGCCAAGCTCAAGGAACTGACCAGCAAGGAGTGGACCCTGGAAGAGCTGGTGGAACGTGGCGACAAGGTCTACCACACCACCTGTGTGGCCTGTCACCAGGCCGAAGGCCAGGGCCTGCCGCCGATGTTCCCGGCGCTCAAGGGCTCGAAGATCGCTACCGGGCCGAAGGAAGGCCACCTGAGCATTGTCTTCCACGGCAAGCCCGGCACCGCCATGGCGGCGTTCGGCAAGCAGCTCTCGGAAGTCGACATTGCCGCCGTTGTCACCTACGAGCGCAATGCCTGGGGCAACAACAAAGGCGACATGGTCACGCCGAAGGACGTGCTGGCGCTGAAGCAGGCAGAAGCCAAGTGAACCGGGTTACTCGCGGCAATCAATGGGTTGCAGGAGACAGGACATGAGTGCAGTGATCGACGACCACGCCCACGGCCATGACCATGCGCACGGCCCGGCCAAGGGCCTGATGCGCTGGGTGCTGACCACCAACCATAAAGACATCGGCACGATGTACCTGTGGTTCAGTTTCATCATGTTCCTGCTGGGTGGCTCGTTCGCCATGGTCATCCGGGCCGAGCTGTTCCAACCGGGCTTGCAGATCGTGGAACCGGCGTTCTTCAACCAGATGACCACCATGCACGGCCTGATCATGGTGTTTGGCGCGGTGATGCCGGCCTTCGTCGGCCTGGCCAACTGGATGATCCCGTTGATGATCGGGGCGCCCGACATGGCCCTGCCGCGCATGAACAACTTCAGCTTCTGGTTGCTGCCGGCGGCCTTCCTGCTGCTGGTCTCGACCCTCTTCAGCCCGGGCGGCGGGCCGAACTTTGGCTGGACCTTCTACGCCCCGCTGTCCACCACCTATGCACCCGCCAGCGTTACCTTCTTCATCTTCGCCATCCACCTGATGGGCATCAGCTCGATCATGGGCGCGATCAACGTGATTGCCACCATCCTCAACCTGCGTGCGCCTGGCATGACCCTGATGAAGATGCCGCTGTTCGTCTGGACCTGGCTGATTACCGCGTTCCTGCTGATTGCAGTGATGCCGGTGCTGGCCGGCGTAGTAACCATGATGTTGATGGACATCCACTTCGGCACCAGTTTCTTCAGCGCGGCCGGTGGCGGTGACCCGGTGCTGTTCCAGCACGTGTTCTGGTTCTTCGGCCACCCCGAGGTGTACATCATGATCCTGCCGGCGTTCGGCGCGGTCAGCTCGATCATCCCCGCGTTCTCGCGCAAGCCGCTGTTCGGCTACACCTCCATGGTGTATGCCACGGGCGCAATTGCCTTCCTGTCGTTCATCGTCTGGGCCCACCACATGTTCGTGGTCGGCATCCCGGTGGTGGGCGAGCTGTTCTTCATGTACGCCACCATGCTGATCGCCGTGCCGACAGGGGTGAAGGTGTTCAACTGGGTCAGCACCATGTGGGAAGGCTCGCTCACCTTCGAGACGCCGATGCTGTTCGCCATCGCCTTCGTCATCCTGTTCACCATCGGCGGTTTCTCCGGGCTGATGCTGGCCATCGCTCCGGCGGACTTCCAATACCACGACACCTACTTCGTGGTGGCGCACTTCCACTACGTGCTGGTGCCCGGGGCGATCTTCGGCATCTTTGCCTCGGCCTACTACTGGCTGCCGAAATGGACCGGCCACATGTACGACGAAACCCTCGGCAAGCTGCACTTCTGGCTGTCGTTCATCGGCATGAACATGGCCTTCTTCCCCATGCACTTCGTAGGGCTGGCCGGCATGCCACGGCGCATCCCCGACTACAACCTGCAGTTCGCCGACTTCAACATGGTGTCGTCGATCGGCGCGTTCATGTTCGGCGCCACGCAGATCTTCTTCCTGTTCATTGTCATCAAGTGCATTCGCGGTGGCGCGCCGGCACCGGCCAAGCCCTGGGATGGCGCCGAGGGCCTGGAGTGGTCGGTCCCCTCGCCCGCGCCCTACCACACCTTCCAGACACCACCGGAAGTGAAATAGGAAACCCGCCATGAACGGCCTGTCGCTGAAACGCCTGGTAACGCGCCTGCTGATGCTGACGGTGGTGATGTTCGCCTTCGGCTTCGCCCTGGTGCCGATCTATGACGTGATGTGCAAGGCCTTCGGCATCAACGGCAAGACCGGCGGGCAATACGAAGGCAGCCAGGTCAGCGACCCGTCCCGTTCGGTGCGGGTGCAGTTCATGTCGACCAATGCCAGTGACATGGTCTGGGACTTCTACTCCACGGCTGACCAACTGGAGGTCAACCCGGGGGCGGTGAACCAGATGATATTCGTCGCGCACAACCCGACCGACCGGCCCATGAGCGCGCAAGCCATACCCAGCATCACCCCGGCCGAGGCTGCGGCGTACTTCCACAAGACCGAGTGCTTCTGCTTTACCCAGCAGGTGCTGCAGCCCGGCGAACGCATCGAGATGCCGGTGCGCTTCATCGTCGACCGCGACCTGCCGGCCAGCGTGAAGCACCTGACACTGGCCTACACCTTGTTCGACATCACCGCTCGCCACCCGCCGGTCGCGCATGTTGCGGCCCAGGACGTCCAGGGCGCCCGTTAAGGGAAGGAGAACAGCAATGGCAAGTCACCAGCACTATTACGTTCCGGCGCAGAGCAAGTGGCCGATCATCGCCACCATCGGCATGTTCATCACGGTGTTCGGCCTGGGCACCTGGTTCAACGACATGAAGGCCGGGCACCCGGATTCGCACGGGCCGCTGATCTTCTTCGTGGGGGCGTTGTTTCTGGCCTACATGCTGTTCGGCTGGTTTGGCGCGGTGGTCAAGGAGAGCCGTGCCGGGTTGTACAGCCCGCAGCTGGACCGCTCGTTCCGCTGGGGCATGAGCTGGTTCATCTTTTCTGAAGTCATGTTCTTCCTGGCCTTCTTCGGTGCACTGTTCTACGTGCGCGTGCTTGCGGGGCCGTGGCTGGGGGGGGAAGGGGCCAAAGGTGTTGCGCATATGCTGTGGCCGACTTTCGAGTTCACCTGGCCGCTGCTGCACACGCCCGACCCGAAACTGTTCCCGCCGCCCAAGGAGGTGATCGACCCGTGGCACCTGCCACTGATCAACACGATCTTGCTGGTCAGTTCCAGTGTGACCATCACCATCGCCCACCACGCCCTGCGCCGTGATCACCGTGGCCCGCTGAAATTCTGGATGGCGCTGACCATCCTGCTGGGCGTCAGCTTCATTGCGTTGCAGGCCTTCGAGTATCACGAGGCCTATACCAAGCTGGGGCTGACGTTGGGGTCGGGGATTTATGGCGCGACGTTCTTCATGCTCACCGGCTTCCACGGCGCCCACGTGACCTTGGGCACGATCATCCTGATCGTGATGTTCGTGCGCATTTTGCGCGGGCATTTCAACCCGGAAAAACACTTCGGCTTCGAGGCAGCCAGCTGGTACTGGCACTTCGTCGACGTGGTGTGGGTGGGGTTGTTCATCTTTGTGTATGTGCTGTAGGGCCAATCGCCGGCAAGCCAGCTCCCACAGGGTTACACAGGGCCTGTGGCCTATGGAGATTCCTGTGGGAGCTGGCTTGCCGGCGATGAGGCCAGCAAAACAAGTGCAGTTTCAGAAAGGGGCGTGTGAGACCAGCTGACCGCTGAGCAAACCCCAGGCGACCAGGCCAATGGTCAGGGCCGCCAGGGTCACCCGCACGGTCAGTGCCTTCAGCAGGCGGGTCGAGTTTTCGTCGTCCTTGACCAGAAACACCAGGCCACTGAACAGGCTGGCGATGGTGGCCAACAGCATCAGGACAATCGCGGCCTTGAGCATGGCGCTACTCCGGGGGGATGCGGTGATGTGGATAAGTATAGCGAGGCGCCCGTGAGGCCGTTTCGCCCAGGCTGGATACCGACCCTGGTGGTGCTTGCACTGTTGCCAGGGCTGATTGCGCTCGGCTGCTGGCAACTCGGCCGTGCCGAGGAAAAGCGCGTGCTGCTGGCCACTTATGCCGAACGGCGGATCGAGGCGCCGATCGCCGCCGCCCAGCTCGCATCAGACGAAGACAACGCCTTCCGCCGCGTGCACCTGTACGGCCGCTTCGACGCCGGGCATAGCGTGCTCCTCGACAACCGCATGCGCGATGGCCAAGCCGGTGTCGAACTGCTGCAACCCTTCCATGACCAGGCCAGTGGCCAGTGGCTGCTGATCAACCGCGGCTGGCTGCCATGGCCGGACCGCCGCGTGCCGGTGCATTTCGATACCCCTGCACAGGCCTTGGCACTGGACGCTTCGGTGTATGTATCGCCCGGCAGCACGTTCCAGCTGCATCCCGACCCTGAAGGCGGGCAATGGCCGCACCTGCTCACTGCCGTTGATGCCGCGCAGCTATGGCCGGCGCTGGGCCGCGAAGGCTTTGCCCATGAGTTGCGCCTGGAGCCCGGCCCGGCGGCCTACCGCCTGGACTGGCCGGTTGTCGCCATGGGCCCGGAAAAACACCTGGGCTACGCCGTGCAGTGGTTTGCCCTGGCGGGTGCACTGGTTCTGCTTTACCTCTATTTCGGCTGGCACCACAACAAGGAGAAACGCCATGGCCACCGCCACTCCACTGGACGTGCCTGAACGTAGCAAACCCAGAGCCCGCGGGCGTTTGCAGCTTTTGCTGATCCTGCTGGTGGTGCTCGGGCCGATGATTCTGGCCACCAGCATGTACAAGCTGAAGTTCTGGGTGCCGGAAGGCCGCAGTTACCACGGCGCCATGATCGGCAATGGTGAAACCCGCACCGATATCGGCGTGGCAGGCCAGGACCAGCGTTGGCAGTTGCTGGTCAGTGCGCCCGAAGCCTGTACCGAGGACTGCCAGCGCCTGGTGTACCTGGCCCGGCAAATCCAGGTTGGCCTGGGCCGCGATGCCAGCCGCGCAAGCCATGCGCTGGCCACCGCCCAAGCGCTGAGCGCCGACTACCAGGCCCTGCTTGGTCGCGAGTACCCGCAGCTGCAACGCTACCCGCTGGATGCCCCGCGCTACCTGCAGAAGGTAGGCGAGCCTGGCCCGCAACTGTGGATCGTTGACCCCCACGGCAACCTGGTGCTGCGTTACGACGGCAAGGCCAACGGCAAGCATGTGCTGGATGACCTGCGCCACCTGCTCAAGCTGTCCAACATCGGCTAGGAGCCTGCCATGGCCAGACCTGGATTCCGCATTGCTGTGTTCGCCACCCTGTTGGCACTGCTGGTCGTCCTGCTCGGTGCCTACACCCGCCTGACCCATGCCGGCCTTGGCTGCCCTGACTGGCCAGGTTGCTATGGCTTCATCAGCGTGCCCAAGAGCGAGGCTCAGCTTGCCCATGCCGAGCTGCACTTCCCCGATCACCCGGTGGAAGAGGCCAAGGGCTGGGCGGAAATGGTCCATCGCTATTTCGCCGGTACCTTGGCCATGGTGATTGCCCTGCTCGCCTTCCAGGCGCTGCGCCGGCATGCCCGCGATGGCCAACCCTATCGCCTGCCGGTGCTGTTGCTGGGTGTGGTGCTGGCCCAGGCGGCTTTCGGAATGTGGACGGTCACCCTGAAGCTGTGGCCGCAGGTGGTCACGGCGCATTTGCTGGGCGGCTTCACGACCCTGAGCTTGCTATTCCTGTTGTCACTGCGTCTATCCCGGGCCTTTGCGCCCTTGCCGAAACTGCCGCTGAGCCTTCGGCGGATCGCTGCGCTGGCGCTGTTGGTGGTGATCGGCCAGATCGCCCTGGGCGGCTGGGTCAGTGCCAACTATGCAGCGGTCGCCTGCATCGACCTGCCGACCTGTCACGGCCAGTGGTGGCCCGCAGCGGACTTCAGCAATGGCTTCCACCTGACCCAGCACGTCGGCCCCAATTACCTGGGCGGGCAACTGGACAGTGATGCCCGCACGGCCATCCACATCAGCCACCGCCTGGGCGCGCTACTGGTGACTTGCGTGCTGCTGATGCTGAGCTGGAAGCTGTACCGCTGTGGCCTGCCCGGCCTGGCACGGCTGGTGCTGCTGGCGCTGGCCCTGCAAGTGGGCCTGGGCATCAGCAACGTGGTGTTTCACCTGCCGCTGGCGGTAGCGGTTGCGCACAATGCCGGCGGGGCGCTGTTGCTGCTGAGCATGGTGCTGGTGAACTACCGCATTCGAGTGGTCGACAAGGTTCGGGTGGGTGTCGGCCAAGGCTGGCGCCTGCGGCCGGTAGCCGGCGTGGGCATCTCCCATCACATGAGGAACGACTCGTGGCGACGCTTCTGAGCGCACGGCGGGCCAGCTGGCGCGATTACCTGGAGCTGACCAAGCCCAAGGTAGTGGTACTGATGCTGATCACCTCGCTGGCGGGCATGTTCCTGGCCACACGGGCGGGGGTCGGCTGGAGTGTGCTGCTGTTCGGCAACCTGGGCATCGGCCTGTGCGCTGGCGCGGCGGCGGTGGTGAACCATGTGGTGGACCGGCGCATCGATGCACTGATGGCCCGCACCCATAAGCGCCCGCTGGCCCAAGGGCGGGTTGAGCCGCTACCGGCGTTGTTGTTCGCCCTGGCCCTGGCGCTATTGGGTATGGCCCTGCTGCTGGTGTTCACCAACGCCCTCACTGCCTGGCTGACCTTGGCCTCATTGCTCGGTTATGCGGTGCTCTACACCGGCTTTCTCAAACGCGCCACGCCACAGAACATCGTCATCGGCGGCTTGGCCGGCGCCGCCCCGCCGTTGCTCGGCTGGGTGGCGGTAAGCGGCCATGTCAGCGCCGAACCCTTGCTGCTGGTGCTGATCATCTTCGCCTGGACCCCGCCGCACTTCTGGGCGCTGGCCATCCACCGCAAAGAAGAATACGCCAAGGCCGATATCCCGATGCTGCCGGTGACCCACGGGGAGCGCTACACCAAGCTGCATATCCTGCTGTATACCCTGATACTGCTGGCGGTGAGCCTGCTGCCGTATGCCATCCACATGAGTGGCCCGCTGTACCTGGCCTGTGCCCTGGTGCTGGGCTTGCGCTTCCTGCAATGGGCCTGGGTGTTGTACCGTGGCACCCGGCCGCACGCGGCGATCGGCACCTTCAAGTACTCTATCGGCTACCTGTTCGCGCTGTTCATCGCGTTGCTCCTCGACCACTACCTGTTGCTGAGCCTATGACCCGAACCCAGAAAACCGTCTTCATTCTCGTCGCCTTGGTCGCGTTGATCCTGGGCCTGACCGTCAACAAGGTGCTCAATGGCCGCGACCAGCCCAACCCTGCCGAGTTGATCGACGCCGGCATCATCCTGCTGCCGCAGAGCCGCAGCGTGGCCGACGTGACCATGACCAACCAGGACGGGCAGCCGGTGCAGCTGGATGACCTGAAAGGCAAATGGTCGCTGTTGTTCTTTGGCTACACCTACTGCCCGGACATCTGCCCGACCACCCTGGCGCAGTTGCGTCAGGTGAAGAGCGAGCTGCCCAAGGAAGCCGTCGACCGGCTGCAGGTGGTGCTGGTGAGCGTGGACCCGAACCGCGACACGCCGAACCAGCTGAAGCAGTACCTGGGGTATTTCGACAAGGATTTTGTCGGCGTGGCGGGGTCGATCGAGGATACCCAGAAGCTGGCCAATGCCTTGAGCATTCCGTTCATTCCGGCGGATACCAGCAAGCCGGGGTATACCGTGGATCACAGTGGCAACCTGGCGGTTGTCGGGCCGGATGGGCGTCAGCGTGGGTTCATTCGTGCGCCGTTCAACAACCAGAAGCTGGTGGCGCAGTTGCCCGGGCTTGTGAAGCGGGATTGAGATTTCGGGCCTGCTTTGCAGGCCTTTCGCGGCACAAGGCCGCTCCTACAGGGGTACGCGATCCCCTGTAGGAGCGGCCTTGTGCCGCGAATGGGCCGCAAAGCGGCCCCAGGGGTTTCAGCTTAAAATGCCGGAACCACAGCGCCCTTGTACTTCTCGATGATGAACTGCTTCACCTCTGGCGAGTGCAGTGCAGCCGCCAGTTTCTTCATGTCTTCTGAATCCTTGTTGTCCGGGCGGGCAACCAGGATGTTCACGTAAGGCGAGTCGCTGCCTTCGATGGCCAGCGCGTCTTTTTCCGGGTTCAGCTGGGCTTGCAGCGCGTAGTTGGTGTTGATCAGGGCAGCATCGACCTGGGTCAGCACGCGCGGGATGGTGGCGGCTTCCAGCTCATGGAACTTCACGTTTTTCGGGTTCTCGGCAACATCCTTCACGGTGGACAGGATGTTCTTGTTGTCCTTGAGCTTGATCACACCGGCCTTGTCCAGCAGCAGCAGGGCGCGGCCGCCGTTGGTGGCGTCGTTGGGGATGACCACGGTGGCGCCGGACGACAACTCGTCGAGCTTCTTGATCTTGGTGGAATACACGCCCAGCGGCTCGATGTGCACGCCGGCCACGCTGACCAGGTTGGTGCCCTTGGCCTTGTTGAACTCATCCAGGTACGGCTGGTGCTGGAAGAAGTTGGCGTCCAGGCGCTTTTCGGCAACCTGTACGTTCGGCTGGATGTAGTCGGTGAATTCCTTGACCTTCAGCTCCACGCCTTCTTTCGCCAGTTGCGGTTTGACGAAGTCGAGGATTTCGGCGTGCGGCACCGGGGTGGCGGCAACGGTCAGGGTATCGGCGTGGGCCGAGAAGGCCGCAACAGCGGCAGCAACAGCAAGCAGCTTCTTCATTGATCACTCCTTGTGAGGGCCGCGACGGCCCCCGAACGGGTCGGCCAGGCCGACCCCATTGGGGTTACTTACGGGAAAAATGCACGACCAGTTTGTCGCCCACGCTCTGCAGTACTTGAACCAGTACCAGCAGCAGTACCACGGTCACTACCATCACATCGGTCTGGAAACGCTGGTAACCGAAGCGGATAGCCAGGTCGCCCAGGCCACCGGCACCCACCACACCGGCCATGGCGGTGTACGAAACCAGGGTGATGGCGGTGACGGTAATGGCCGCGAAGATACCCGGACGGGCCTCCGGCAGCAGCGCACTGGTGATGATCTGGCGGGTGGTGGCGCCCATCGACTGGGTAGCCTCGATGATGCCGCGGTCCACTTCACGCAGGGCGGTTTCCACCAGGCGCGCGAAGAACGGCGTGGCACCCACCACCAGCGGCGGGATGGCGCCGGCAACGCCCAGCGAGGTGCCGGTGATAAACACGGTGAACGGAATCATCACGATCAGCAGGATGATGAACGGCAGCGAGCGCAGGATGTTGACCACCAGCGACAGCAGCGCGTACACGCCCTTCTGTTCGAACATCTGCTTTGGCCCGCAGAGGAACAGCAGCACACCCAGTGGCAGGCCCAGCAGCACGGTGAAGAACAGCGAGCCGAACAGCATGATCATGGTGTCGATGGTGGCCAGCCAGATTTCGGCCCAGTCGACGTTGGCAAAGAAATTGAGCGCGTCCATCAACGCAGTACCTCCATATGTACGTCAGCTGCCTTGAAGCGGGCGAACGCCGCTTCCATGTCACCGCCGATCAGGGCGAGGGTGAGCTGGCCATAGGGGACATCCTTGATGCGGTCGATACGCCCGGCGAGGATGCTGTAGTCCACACCGGTTTCGCGGGCCACGGTGCCCAGCAGCGGCGCGTAGGTGGCGTCGCCCTGGAAGGTCAGGCGCACGATGCGGCCCGGTACGTGGGCAAAGTCGTCGCGTTGCTCGCCTTCGTCGACCTGCTCGTCTTCCTGGACAAAGCGCTTGGTGGTGGGGTGCTGCGGGTGCAGGAACACATCGGCCACCGAGCCTTGCTCGACGATCTGGCCGGCGTCCATCACTGCCACGCAGTCGCAAACACGGCGGATCACGTCCATCTCGTGGGTGATCAGCACGATGGTCAGCTTCAGCTCACGGTTGATTTCGGCCAGCAGTTGCAGGACCGAGGCCGTGGTTTGCGGGTCGAGGGCACTGGTGGCCTCGTCGCACAGCAGGATCTTCGGGTTGGTGGACAGGGCGCGGGCGATGCCGACGCGCTGCTTCTGGCCGCCGGACAACTGCGCCGGGTACTTTTTGGCGTGGTCTTGCAGGCCGACACGGGCTAGCAGCTCGGTGACGCGCTTGTCGATTTCGCTGCGCGACAGCTCACCGGCCAGGGTCAGTGGCAGGGCGACGTTGTCGGCGACGGTCTTGGAGGCCAGCAGGTTGAAGTGCTGGAAAATCATCCCGACCTGCTGACGGAAGCCGCGCAGTTGGCTGGCGTTGAACGCGGTGACGTCTTCGCCGTCGACGATGATCTTGCCGCCGGAGGGTTCTTCCAGGCGGTTGATCAGGCGCAGCATGGTGCTTTTGCCGGCGCCGGAATGGCCGATCAGGCCGAACACCTGGCCATCTTCGATGGTCAGGCTGGTCGGATTCAGTGCGGGGATTTCCCTACCGGCAACGCGGTAGGTCTTATGTACCTGTTGGAACTCGATCACGTAGCGAACCTTGTGGGGCGCATTGAAATTTGGGTCAGCGGTTAGCTGGGGTCGCGCATTTTAGCCTTTTCCCATAGCTGTTCTTAGCATTTATTTCGTAATGCACCAATCCTTCGGGCATATCGCGACAACTGGTAATCAAGATTGAACGCTCGGCAACGCCCTCCAGTCACTACTTGGACAAGCCCTGAACGGGCACGCCTTAAGACTGATGAGGAGAGCCGATCATGCCCAGCAAGAAAACGGACGCGCCCAAGCAGAGCGAAGCCGCCGGCACCCAGACCCCTGACCGGGCCAATACCAATGCCAAGCTGCAAAGCCTGGAGGCCGACCGCAGCGATGCGACCGGGCATGCGCTGCGCACCAACCAGGGCGTGCGCATCGCTGACAACCAGAACACCCTGAAGGCGGGTGACCGCGGGCCCTCGCTGCTTGAAGACTTCATCATGCGCGAGAAGATCACCCACTTCGACCATGAACGGATCCCCGAGCGCATCGTGCACGCACGCGGTACCGGGGCCCACGGGTTCTTCCAGAGCTATGGCAACCACGCAGAGCTGACCAAGGCCGGCTTCCTGCAGGACCCGGAAAAGATCACCCCGGTTTTCGTGCGCTTTTCCACGGTGCAGGGCCCACGCGGTTCTGGCGACACGGTGCGCGATGTGCGGGGCTTTGCCGTCAAGTTTTACACCGACGAAGGCAATTTCGACCTGGTCGGCAACAACATGCCGGTGTTTTTCATCCAGGATGCCATCAAGTTCCCCGATTTTGTCCACGCGGTAAAGCCAGAGCCACACAACGAGATACCTACCGGCGGCTCGGCGCATGACACCTTCTGGGATTTTGTCTCGCTGGTGCCGGAGTCGGCCCACATGGTCATGTGGGCCATGTCTGACCGCGCCATCCCGCGCAGCCTGCGAATGATGGAAGGCTTTGGCGTGCACACCTTCCGCCTGATCAATGCCGAGGGTGTGGCCAGCTTCGTCAAGTTTCACTGGAAGCCGAGCCAGGGCGTGCATTCGCTGCTGTGGGACGAAGCCCAGAAACTGGCGGGCAAGGACACCGACTTCCAGCGCCGTGACCTGTGGGAAGCCATTGAAACCGGCGACTACCCGGAATGGGAGCTGGGCGTGCAGATTGTGCCGGAGGCTGACGAACACAAGTTCGACTTCGACCTGCTGGACCCGACCAAGATCATTCCCGAAGAACTGGTACCCGTTACCCCGCTGGGCAAGATGGTGCTGAACCGCAACCCGGACAACTTCTTCGCCGAGGTCGAGCAGGTTGCCTTCTGCCCTGGCCATATCGTGCCGGGTATCGACTTCACCAATGACCCACTGCTGCAGGGCCGGCTGTTCTCCTATACCGACACGCAACTGAGCCGGCTGGGCGGGCCGAACTTCCACCAGATCCCGATCAACCGCCCTGTGGCGCCCAACCACAACAACCAGCGCGACGCTTTGCACCAGCACACCGTGCACAGGGGCCGTGCCTCGTATGAGCCGAACTCCATCGACGGTGGCTGGCCGAAGGAAACGCCACCTGCGGCACAGGACGGCGGATTCGAGAGCTTCCAGGAACGCATTGATGCGCACAAGATTCGCCAGCGCAGCGAGTCGTTCGGCGACCATTTCTCGCAAGCGCGGTTGTTCTTCCAGAGCATGAGCCCGACAGAGCAACAGCACATCATCAAGGCCTACAGCTTCGAGCTGGGCAAGGTCGAGCGCGAGGCCATTCGTGCCCGAGAGGTGAACGAGATTCTGGCCAACATCGACCTCAAGCTGGCGGCCGCCGTAGCCGCCAACCTGGGGTTGCCGGCACCCAAGGCGGGCACCGTTCAGGTGAAAGGCAGCAAGCTTGCCGAGTCCCCGGCATTGAGCCAGATGAACCATCCGGGGGTTGTGGGTATCAAGGGGCGCAAGATAGCCGTGCTGCTGGCTGATGGCGTGGATGCTGGCAGTGTCGACCGGCTGGTCAAGGCGCTTGAGGCGCACAGCGCGCGCATAATGCTGCTTGGGCCCACCTCGGCACCGGTCAAGGCTGCCGACGGCAAGGCACTGCCAGTGGACGCTTCGATGGAGGGCATGCCTTCGATCATGTTCGACGGGGTGCTGGTACCGGCCGGCAAGGCCGCACTTGATGCGCTCGGGGCGAGTGGCTTGGCCAAGCACTTCCTGCTCGAGGCTTACAAGCACCTGAAGGCGATCGGCTTTGCCACAGAGGGCAAGGTGCTGGTGGACGCGCTGGGCCTGAAGGAGGACAAGGGGCTGTTGCTGGGCGATGACCAGAAGACGCTGGATGCTTTCGTCAAAGCGGTCGAGGGGCATCGGGTGTGGGAGCGTGAAGCTGCTGCGCAGGCTGTACCGGCCTAAGGGGCTGCTTCGCACCCCGTCGCGACACAAGGCCGCTCCTACAGGAGATTGCATTCCCTTGCAGGGGCGGCCTTGTGTCGCGAAAGGGGCGCGCAGCGCCCCCAGTGTTTTCAGCGCTGATGCGGTACCAGAACCACCTGCGCCGGCAGCGAGCGCTGAATCTGATGCTTCTGCTTCAGCTCGAACCCGCTGTCAATCTTGCGCACACGCTTCTCCAGCAAGGTCTTCAGCCAGGGCGCATCGTTGGTACGCGGCACCTGGAACACCACGTCGCAGTCATAGCTCACCACATCGGCGGCAATGTCATCGAGCTGGCGGCGCATGGCACGGCTGTCAGTGGTCTTCAACGCCACCACCGTGCTTGGCGCTGTCGGGTCGATGATGCGTGCCTTGGGCTTGGCTTCGGCGGCTTTCAAGGCAGCCTCCGCCTTCTCCAGCTCGGCCTTGCGTGCCTGGGACAGCGGATCGCCACCGGTTACGGCCGGGGCTTGCGGCATCAATGCACGGGCACGGGCCAGGGCGGTGGCGGCCGCGTTCACATCGCCCTTTTGCAAGACGATCTGGCTGCGTTGCAGATAGGCTTCGGCCAACTGACGCTGGTATTGCTCCAGGCGTGCGTCATCCGGCGACTGGGCCTGCAGGGCTGCCAGCTGGTCTTCGGCGGTGGCCAGCTCGTTGCTGGCGATGTTTTGTTGCAACTGCTGCCAGGCATCGGCTTGGGCAGGTGCGGTGGCCTGTTCGACCGGCGCGCTGGAACAGGCAGCCAGGAACAGGGAAAACGCGGCAACAAGCAGATAACGGGAGGCGAACGGCTTCATTCCTGCGACTCTCTATTTGCGCAAAAAGCGAGCAAGTCTACACCCAGGTGCGCACGCTCGAAAACAGGTCTTACAGACCCTTTACCCGGCAAAAGGTTGCAAGGCGTGCCTGCACACGCCCTGTCTCTCAGCGTTTCGGCAGGGCCAGGCTCAGCAAGAATAGCACCGCCGCGCACACCACGATCGACGGGCCTGCGGGTGTGTCCTTGAACCAGGACATGGCCAGCCCACCGCAGACGGCGATAACGCCCAGCAGGCTGGCGCCCAGGGCCATCTGCTCGGGGGAGCGGGCGTGACGCTGCGCCGCAGCCGCGGGGATGATCAACAGCGAGGTGATCAGCAGCACACCGACGATCTTCATGGCCACGGCAATCACCACCGCAATCAGCAGCATCAGTGCCAGGCGCAGGCCGGCCACCGGCAGGCCTTCGACCATGGCCAGTTCTTCGTGCACGGTAACCGCCAGCAGCGGCCGCCACAGCGCGGCCAGTAGCAGCAGCACCAGCGCACTGCCGCCCAGGATCCAGGCCAGGTCGGTGGTGCTGATGGCCAGCAGGTCGCCGAACAGGTAGGCCATCAGGTCGATGCGCACATCGTGCATGAAGCTCAGTACCACCAGGCCCAGCGACAGGGTGCTGGGGGCGAGAATGCCGAGCAGGGTATCGGACGCCAGCGGCTGGCGTTGCTGCAAGGTGACCAGCAGGATCGCCAGCAGCAGGCAGCCGATGGTAACTGCCAGCGCCGGGCTGACATCCAGGGCAAAGCCCAGGGCTACGCCGAGCAGGGCGGCGTGGGACAGGGTGTCGCCAAAATAGGCCATGCGTCGCCACACCACGAAGGAGCCCAGCGGGCCGGCCACCAGCGCCAGGGACAAACCGGCAAGCAAGGCGTAGAGAAGAAAATCAGCCATGCTTGCAGTGCTCTCCGTGAACATGGGTGCCAGGGGCGACCACCGAACCGTGCAGGTCGTGGCTGTGGTCGTGGTGGTGGTGGTAGATGGCCAGGCTCGGCGCAGTCTGGCCAAACAGTTCGACGAACGCCGGGTCGCCGCTGACCTGCTCGGGGTGGCCCGAGCAGCACACGTGACGGTTCAGGCATACCACCTGATCGGTGGCGCTCATCACCAGGTGCAGGTCGTGGGAAACCATCAGCACGCCGCAACCATGGCGATCACGCAGGCGGGTGATGAGGTTGTACAGCTCGGTCTGGCCGACCACGTCCACGCCCTGCACCGGCTCGTCGAGCACCAGCAACTGGGGTTCGCGCAGCAGGGCGCGGGCCAGCAGCACGCGTTGCATCTCGCCACCGGAAATGGTCTGGATCGGGCTGTCGATGACCTGTTCGGCGCCCACTTCCTGTAGCGCCGACAAGGCTGCTGCGCGGTCTACGCCGGGCACCAGGCGCAGAAAGCGCAGCACCGACAGCGGCAGCGTGGCATCGACCTGAATCTTTTGCGGCATGTAGCCAATGCGCAGCTTCGGCTTGCGCCATACCTTGCCGCGGTGCGGCTTGAGCAGCCCGAGTACGGCGCGCACCAGGGTCGTCTTGCCCGCCCCGTTTGGGCCGATCAGGGTGACGATCTGGCCGGGGGCGACCGACAGGTCGATGCTGTCGAGCACCGCCTCGCCGCCAAAGGTGACGCCGACCTGCTCCAGGCGGATCAGGGCATCGCTCATGCCGCGCTCCGGCAGCTGCCGCACAGGCCGACCACTTCGACGGTCTGCGTCTCGACCGTGAAGCCCACGCCTTTGGCGCTGTTGATGATGGCGTCGCTGATGCTGCTCTGCTCCAGCTCGATGGCCACATGGCAGGCCCGGCAAATCAGGAACTGGCCCTGGTGCACGTGTTCGGGGTGGCTGCAGCCGATGAAGGCGTTGAGCGAGGCGATGCGGTGCACCAGGCCGTTTTCCAGCAGGAAGTCCAGTGCGCGGTACACCGTGGGCGGGGCGGCACGGCGGCCATCCTGCTCGCTGAGCACGGCGAGGATGTCGTAGGCGCCCAGCGGCTTGTGGCTTTGCCACACCAGCTCCAGCACACGGCGGCGCAGCGCGGTCAGGCGCAAGCCCTGGCGGGTGCACAAGGCGTCGGCTTCAGCCAGTGCGCTGTGTACGCAATGGGAATGATCGTGAGGACGGTTGGCCAGCGGCGTGATGGACATGGGCAGCGACGGTTCTGGATGGAGACGTTATTATGTTACCTGTTTCTGACGACTCGAGTATCCACCGTGTCCCGATTCCTAGCTCTGTTTGTCGCTTTCATCGCATTTTCTGCCCAGGCCGATGTGCGTGTGCTCACCAGTATCAAGCCCCTGCAGCAGATTGCCGCCGCCGTGCAGGATGGCGTTGGCAGCCCTGACGTGTTGCTGCCGCCAGGCGCCTCGCCGCACCACTATGCATTGCGCCCGTCCGATGTGCGGCGGGTGGGTGATGCCGACCTGCTGTACTGGATCGGCCCGGACATGGAGAACTTCCTGCCGCGGGTGCTGGCAAGCCGCAGCAAGGCCACGGTGGCTGTGCAGTCGCTTGCGGGCATGAAGCTGCGCCACTTTGGCGAGGACAGCCATTCCCATGAGGAAGAAGGCCACGACGATCATGACCACGACCACCGTCCAGGCAGCCTGGACGCACACTTGTGGTTATCGTCGGCTAATGCGCGGGTAATTGCGGCTAAAATGGCGGCTGACCTGGCGCAGGTCGATCCGGCCAATGCGGCTCGCTACCAGAGCAACCTGAAGGCCTTCGATGAGCGGCTGGATGCGCTGGATGGACGTATCAAGGCGCGGGTGGCCGGTATTGCCGACAAGCCGTACTTCGTGTTCCACGAAGCGTTCGATTACTTCGAGGCTGAATATGGCTTGAAGCACACCGGGGTGTTCAGCGTGGCGTCCGAGGTGCAGCCTGGGGCGCAACATGTGGCAGCCATGCGCAAGCGCCTGCAGGAAGTGGGTAAGACGTGCGTGTTCAGCGAGCCGCCATTGCGACCGCGCCTGGCCGAGACCCTGACTGCCGGGCTGCCGGTGCGTTTGGCTGAGCTGGATGCACTGGGTGGCACCGACCCGGTGGATGGCAAGGGTTACGAGCGCTTGCTGGAGAAGCTGGGTGGTGAGCTGGCGGGGTGCCTGGAACAGCTGTAAGCCTGTACCGGCGTCTTCGCGGGCATGCCCGCTCCCACAGGAACAACGATAACTTTCAGGTTTGTGTTATCCCTGTGGGAGCGGGCGTGCCCGCGAAGAAGCAGACGGGGTCTAGAGGGCGAACGGCAGGTGCAAGGCCACCTTCTGGCGCTGCGCCAGGCGCACTTCGAACTCGCTCGGGTCATGGATCATCACATCCATCCCGGCAAACGACTCGGCCGCAATCAGGCGCGACAGCCAGAAGCGCACGCAGCCTACCCGCAACATTTCCGGCCACAGCTCGGCTTCGGCCGCCGTGAACGGCCGCAGCGCTGCATAGGCTGCCAGCAATGCCTGGGCACGCGGTACATCCACCGCGCCCTTCTCATCCAGGCACCAGTCGTTCACGGTGATGGCGATGTCATACAGCATCGGCCCGGAGCAGGCGTTGTAGAAGTCGATCACGCCGGTCAGGTGAGTGCCTTCGAACATCACGTTGTCGCGGAACAGGTCAGCATGCAGGTTGGCCCGTGGCAACGCGAGGATCTGTGCCTTGTGCGCGGTGATTTCATCCAGCGCCGGCTGCAGCAGTGCGGCTTGCTCGGCGGACAGGCGTGGCAGCAGCTCGGCACCCGAGGCCAGCATCCAGTCCAGGCCACGGTCGGTGCGGCGCTCGATGATGTGCTCGCGGGTGGCCAGGTGAATGTGCGCCAGCAGCTCGCCGACCTGGGCGCAGTGCTGGTTGTTGGGCGCCTTGATGTGCTTGCCCGACAGCCGTGGCTGCAGCAGCGCCGGCTTGCCGCACAGCTCGCGCAGGCCGTTGCCGTCGCGATCCCGAATGGCGTAGGGCACAGGCATGTCGGCGTCGTGCAGGGTGTCGAGCAGTTCGATGAAGAACGGCATGTCCTCGCTTGGCCCACGCTCGATCAGCGTCAGGACGAACTCCCCCTGTTCGAGGCTGACGAAGAAATTGCTGTTCTCGGTGCCGGCGGCAATGCCCTGGAAGTCGAGCAGACGGCCCAGCTCATACGGTGCCAGAAAGGTTTCCAGCTCAGGCCGGGTCACGGGGGTGAAGACTGACATGATGAAAATTTGCCCATACGGGCACTTCCGCCGGGAAGTGCCGGGTTGATGTGAACGGTGCGCGTCAGATTACCACTCGAAGATCTTCCAGGACGGAATCAGCATGTCCGGCTGGTCGGATCGAATGAAATTGGCATCAGTGCCATCAGCGCGCACCAGAAAATAAGGCTTGCCGTTTTTCGGCGTGATCTTGATCGCATACAGGAAACCGTTCTGCCGGTACTCCTGGATGGTTTTGTCGCCTTCCGTGCGAATGGTCACCTCGGGATCGGCCGAGGGGGCGTCATCCGCCGCCAGGGTGACGACTGGCGTGGTTGCCAACAGGCCGAGCAGTAACAGGCGATTGAGTGCACGCATGATAACCTAGTCCCTTTGTCGTCAATGATTCTGGCTATTCTAGCGCCGGACCCGTCGAAAAGGTTGATTCTGCTCATGAGCCAAGCCCCCCTCGTCCTGGTGGACGGTTCCTCCTACCTGTACCGCGCCTTCCACGCGCTGCCGCCGCTGACCACGTCCAAGGGCATGCCGACCGGTGCGGTGAAGGGTGTGCTGAACATGCTCAAGAGCCTGCGCAAACAGTACCCCGACAGCTTGTTCGCGGTGGTGTTCGACGCCAAGGGCGGCACCTTCCGTGATGCCATGTTCGCAGAGTACAAGGCCAACCGCCCAAGCATGCCTGACGATCTGCGTGTGCAGGTCGAGCCACTGCATGCCAGCGTGAAGGCGCTGGGCTATCCGCTGCTGTGCGTCGAGGGTGTCGAAGCCGACGACGTCATCGGCACCCTGGCGCGCAGCGCTGCCGCCCAGGGCCGCCCGGTGATCATCTCGACCGGTGACAAGGACATGGCTCAGCTGGTGGACGGGCACATTACCTTGGTCAACACCATGACCGGTAGCGTGCTGGACGTGGCTGGCGTGCACGAGAAATTTGGCGTCGGCCCGGAACATATCATCGACTTCCTGGCCCTGATGGGTGACAAGGTCGACAACATCCCAGGCGTCCCCGGCGTTGGCGAAAAAACTGCGGTGGGCCTGCTGACCGGTATCGGCGGCGGCCTCAGCGATCTGTATGCGAACCTGGACAAGGTGCCGGCACTGGCCATTCGCGGCGCCAAGACCCTGCCGGCCAAGCTTGAAGAACACCGGGACGCGGCATTCCTGTCCTACGAGCTGGCCACCATCAAGGTCGATGTACCGCTGGACGTCGAAGTTGATGCACTGGTGTGCGGTGAGCCTGACCGCGAAGCGCTGCAAGCGCTGTACACCGAGATGGAATTCAAGAGCTGGGTTGCCGAGGTGCAGCGAGACGCCGCAAGGGCTGGTGAGGATGTTGCGCCGGTCGAAGAGCCGGCGGCCAAGGTCGAGCCGAAGTACGAAACCATTCTTGACCAAGCCCGTTTCGACGCCTGGCTAGAAAAGCTTCGCCAGGCGCCGCTGTTCGCCTTCGATACCGAAACAACCGGCCTGGATGCCCAAAAGGCGCAGCTGGTTGGCCTGTCGTTCGCTGTCGCGCCCCATGAGGCGGCTTATGTGCCGTTGGCCCACGACTATGAAGGCGCACCGGCCCAGCTGGACCGCGAGACCGTATTGCTGGCACTGAAACCGCTGCTGGAAGACCCGGCCAAGGCCAAGGTCGGGCAGAACGCCAAGTACGACATCAATATCCTCGCCAACGGCTCGCCCGCCATCGAAATGCGCGGTGTGGCTTACGACACCATGCTCGAATCATACGTGCTGAACTCCACCGCCACCCGTCACGACATGGACAGCCTGGCGCAGAAGTACCTCGGCCACACCACCATTGCCTTCGAGGACATCGCCGGCAAAGGCACCAAGCAGCTCACCTTCAACCAGATCCACCTGGACAAGGCCGGCCCCTACGCTGCCGAAGATGCCGACATCACCCTGCGCCTGCACCAGGCGTTGCAGGCGCGCCTGGCACAGACGCCGAGCGTGCAGCCGGTGCTGATGGACATCGAGATGCCGCTGGTGCCGGTGTTGGCCAAGATCGAGCGCCAGGGTGCGCTGGTCGACGCCGCACTGTTACAGGTGCAGAGCGGTGAACTGGGCGTGAAGATGGCCGAACTGGAGCTGCGTGCCTACGAGTTGGCCGGTGAGGAATTCAACCTTGGCTCGCCCAAGCAGCTGGGTTCGATCCTTTACGACAAGCTGGGCATGCCGGTGCTGAGCAAGACCGCCAAGGGCCAGCCATCCACCGCCGAAGCCGTGCTGGATGAACTGGCCCTGCTTGGTTATCCACTGCCTGAGGTACTGATGCAGTACCGCAGCCTGAGCAAGCTCAAGAGCACCTACACCGACAAGCTGCCGGGCCAGATCAACCCGCGCACCGGGCGTATCCACACCTCCTATCAGCAGGCAGTGGCGGCTACCGGCCGGCTGTCGTCGAGCGACCCGAACCTGCAGAACATCCCGATTCGTACCGCCGAAGGCCGGCGTATCCGCCAGGCGTTCATTGCCAGCCCGGGCTACAAACTGCTGGCGGCGGACTACTCGCAGATCGAGCTGCGCATCATGGCCCACCTGGCCAAGGACGAAGGCTTGCTGCACGCCTTCCGCAACGACCTTGACGTACACCGGGCGACGGCGGCGGAAGTGTTCAGCGTGGCCCTGGAAGACGTCACCACCGACCAGCGCCGCAAGGCCAAGGCCATCAACTTCGGCCTGATCTACGGGATGAGCGCCTTCGGCCTGGCCAAGCAGATCGGCGTCGACCGCAAGCAGTCGCAGGATTACATCGACCGCTACTTCGCCCGCTACCCGGGCGTGCTGGCCTACATGGAGCGCACCCGTGCGCAGGCCGCCGAGCAAGGCTTTGTCGAAACCCTGTTCGGCCGTCGGCTGTACCTGCCAGACATCAACGCCAAGAACCCGGCCCTGCGCAAAGGCGCCGAGCGTACGGCGATCAACGCGCCGATGCAGGGCACTGCCGCGGACATCATCAAGCGAGCCATGGTCAATGTGGATAACTGGTTGAGCGAGAGCGGGCTGGATGCCCGGGTGATCCTGCAGGTACACGATGAACTGGTACTGGAGGTGCGTGAGGACCTGGTGCAGCAGGTGAAAGATGAAATTCGCCAGTACATGAGCCAGGCCGCGCAGCTGGATGTGCCGCTGCTGGTGGAAGCAGGAATCGGCGCGAATTGGGACGAAGCTCACTGATTGATCAGGTAAAGCTGTGTAGGATCTGCGACGGAGTGACGCGGATCCTGGCGCTGCTCAGTGCCGTGGGTGCTGAAGTTTCATGAAACTATCGCAAATAGTTTTCAGGCCTTCGGAACTAAAGTGGTGAAGCGGAACTCAGAGTAACTGAATGGCTGGTGAAGCCCTTCGATGCTCCTATGTTGTGTTAAGTGTTGGCAGATATCTGGACCCCGCCCTAGCGGTCCGGAACTTGGACCCCGAACTTCCCCCTCCCCATACGAAGTCCGGGGTTTTTTTTGCCCGCAATTCCTGGTCTGTGCGGTCCCTGTAGGAGCGGCCTTGTGTCGCGATGGGCCGCAAAGCGGCCCCAGGATTTCAGCGTTGCCGCATAGATCGCCGGGGCTGCTTTGCAGCCCATCGCGACACAAGGCCGCTCCTACAGAGGGAGCGATACAGCTTCAGGCCACTGGCTTGTCTTCCAGCTCCATCCAGCCCGCCAGCACGCGGTAGGCGTCTTCCACGCCCAGGCGCTTGGGCGCCGAGAACAGCTGGATGGTCACGCCATCGCCCCAGCCCTTGCGGATTTCCGACTGCACTTTCAGCAGGGTGTTCTTGCCCGCGCCGTGGGTCAGCTTGTCGGCCTTGGTCAGCAGGATGTGCATGGGCATGCGGCTGGCCTTGGCCCAGTCGAGCATCATTTTGTCGAAGTCGGTCATTGGGTGGCGCACGTCCATCATCAGGATCACGCCGCGCAGGCACTCACGGCTGCCCAGGTAGGCTTCCAGGTGTTTTTGCCAGTGCTGCTTGAGCGGGATCGGCACTTTTGCATAACCGTAGCCCGGCAGGTCGACCAAACGCCGTTCATCGTCCAGACTGAAGAAATTCAACAGCTGGGTGCGCCCGGGAGTTTTCGAGGTACGCGCCAGGCTGGCATGGGTCAGGGTGTTGAGGGCGCTGGATTTGCCGGCGTTGGAGCGGCCGGCAAAAGCCACCTCGTAACCCTGGTCGTCCGGGCATTGTTCGACCTTGGCAGCGCTGAGGGCGAATGTGGCTTTCTGGCAGAGGCCGAGGATGGGGTTCTTGACTTGCATGGGATATCCGATGTGGGTGTTGCCTGACTCTGAAGGCCCGAGCCTGGCAAGCGGTGTCGTTTCCGTTTGGATGGCGGAAGTATATAATGCCCCAGTTTTTGTGTGCTCATTCTCCCAGCGAAGGAGAACGGGCATGGGGTGTCGAACAATAGCTCGCGCATCAGAACGCAGCGCGGCCCCCAACCCTGAAGGTCGTTCCGCATGGCGAAATGGCTGCTTGCTGTCGGTATGTTCCTGCCGGTTTTCAGCGCACAGGCTACACAGGATCCCGAGGTGTTGTACAACCGCACGTGTGCGGCCTGTCACACCGGGCAGTTGCCACAGGCACCCAGACAGGGTGACCGGGCAGCTTGGGAGCCAAGGCTGGCGCAAGGCATGGATGTACTGGTGAAGCACGTGACTCAGGGTTTCAAGGCTATGCCGCCGCGTGGATTGTGCATGGACTGCAGTGCCGAGGACTACCGTTTGGTCATCCTTTGGATGAGCGGCAGTCCCGATACATAACATTTCACCCTTAGCCGTGTTGGATTAGCTGATGAACAAACTAGTCGTGAGTCTGCTGTTGACCCTGGGTGTCGCAGGTGCGGCCACTGCTGCGCAAACTGTCAAAGGCGATGCCGCCGCCGGTCAGGCCAAGACGGCCGTCTGTGGCGCCTGCCACGGTCCCGACGGCAATAGCCCGGCACCGAACTTCCCGAAACTGGCCGGCCAGGGCCAGCGTTACCTCGAAAAACAACTGCACGATATCAAGTCGGGCAAGCGCACCGTGCTGGAAATGACCGGTATGCTGGCCCCGTTCAGCGACCAGGACCTGGCCGACATCGCCGCCTACTTCTCTAGCCAGAAAGGCAGCGTGGGCGCCGCCGACCCAAAGCTGGTCGAACGTGGTCGTGCGCTGTTCAACGGTGGCGATCTGGAGAAAGGCATGCCAGCCTGCACCGGCTGCCACTCGCCCAACGGCGGGGGCATCGCATTGGCCGGCTTCCCGCACCTGAGCGGCCAGCACTCGCAGTACGTGACCAAGCAGCTCACGGACTTCCGCGAAGGCAACCGCACCAACGATGGCGATGCCATGACCATGCGCACCATCGCCGGCAAGCTGAGCAACCACGATATCGAGGCGTTGGCCAGCTACATTCAGGGCCTGCATTAACGTGTAGGAGCTTCGTCGCGATGGGCCGTAACGCGGCCCCAGTATCCCAGCAGCGCTGCATTAACCTTCAGTTAATGTTGTAGGCCAATGATGAAAGGGCGGCCGGGCCGCCCTTTTTTCAGTCCGCAGCCGTTACACTACAGAACTCGAACCCTTCCCGGCCTGTCTCAGTGCAGGTCGCGTCGTGGCGACCAATGACTGCTCAGGAGTAAAGCATGCGTAAACTGATTCTCAGCGCCGCGCTGGTGGCTGCCAGCGTATTCGGTATGACTGCCGTCCAGGCCGCGGAGCCTGTTGCCGGCAAGCAATACCTCGAGCTGAGCAACCCTGTTCAGGTTTCCGTACCCGGCAAGATCGAAGTGGTCGAGCTGTTCTGGTACGGCTGCCCACATTGCTACCACTTCGAGCCGGTCATCAACCCATGGGTTGAAAAACTGCCACAGGATGTCAACTTCAAGCGTGTACCGGCCATGTTCGGCGGCCCCTGGGACGCTCACGGCCAGATGTTCCTGACCCTCGAAGCCATGGGCGTCGAGCACAAGGTACACGCGGCAGTGTTCGATGCCATCCAGAACCAGCACAAGCGCCTGACCGACCCGAAAGACATGGCTGACTTCCTCGCCACCCAGGGCGTGGACAAGGACAAGTTCCTCGCCACCTTCAACTCGTTCGCCATCAAGGGCCAGGTCAACCAGGCCAAGGAACTGGCGAAGAAGTACGAAATCACCGGCGTACCGAGCATGGTCGTCAACGGCAAGTACCGCTTCGACCTGGGTACCGCTGGCGGGCCGGAGGGCGTGCTGGACGTCGCCGACCAACTGATCGCCAAGGAGCGCGCCGCCAAGTAGGCGGCGTAACCCATGCCTCGCTTCAGAACCACGCGTGGCATTGGCCTGCACCAGCCGCAGGTCAACGAGCATCACCTGCAGGCCTCTGGCCTGCCCGAGGATGGTCGCCTGCGGCTGCTCAGTTTCAACATTCAGGTCGGCATCAGCACCGAGCGCTACCGGCATTACCTGACCCGCAGTTGGCAGCACTTGCTGCCACACAACGGGCGTGCCGGCAACCTGCAGAAAATCGGTGAATTGCTGGCCGACTTCGACCTGGTGGCCTTGCAGGAAGCCGACGGTGGCAGCATGCGCTCGGGCTACGTCAACCAGGTCGAGCACCTTGCCCAACTGGGTGCCTTCCCTTATTGGTACCAGCAGCTCAACCGCAACCTGGGGCGTTTTGCCCAGCACAGCAATGGCGTTCTCAGCCGGCTGAAGCCGCAACTGCTTGAAGATCACCCGTTGCCCGGCCCGGCCGGCCGTGGGGCGATACTGGTACGGTTTGGTGAAGGTGAAGATGCGCTGATCGTGGTGATGATGCACCTGGCGCTGGGTGCCAAAACCCGCGCCCTGCAACTAGGCTACATCCGCGAGCTGATTGGCGGTTACCGCCACCAGGTGCTGATGGGCGACATGAATACCCATGCCACCGACCTGCTGGAGCACTCGCCGCTGCGCGATCTGGGCCTGATCGCCCCACAAGTCGAGGCGACTTTCCCAAGCTGGCGCCCGCAGCGTTGCCTGGACCATATCCTGCTCAGCTCAAGCCTTACGCTGGAGCGTGTCGAGGTGCTGGCGCGGCCAATTTCCGACCACCTTCCCGTTGCTGTCGAGATTCGATTGCCTGATGCATTGACTGTGGATACGCTGCCGGTCTTGAGCTAATTGCCATCACCGTTTGCGGACCCCGGCATGACTGAAGACGCTGAGCGCTGGAAAGAAAAATACCTTAAAAGCATCGAGCAGCAAGAAAAGCTCGAACGCCGCTGGGACGCCCGTCTCGACCTGCTGCGTCGCGGTCTGGTGCGCAGCACCCTGGCTGCCGAAGGCAGTGACAAGGTGGTGGACGCGTGCATGAAGGAGATGCGTGAGGTTATCCGCAGCGACAACATGGACGCCGGCCTCGCCGGGTTGATTCCGCGCCTGGAGAAAGCGGTGCTGGACTCTGAACAGCGCCGCGAAACCCGCATGAATCAGGTCAGCGATGCGTTGACCGCGCTGGTGGGCCAGCTGCAAGGCTTGCCGCTGCCCAGCGAGATCTCGCGGCCGTTGAAAAAGCTGGCGAAAAAACTCGATGGTGGCGTTGCCCAGTCTCGCGAACTGCCGCCTCTGTTGGGCGAGCTGAGTGGCTTGCAGGGCCTTGCACTGTCGGCCCTTGGCAAACCGGGGGACGAAGCCCGGCCCGGCTTTTTGCAACGCTTGTTCGGCAGCCGTGAGGACGACCCCCAAAGCGAGCACGTGCCGGTGCCGGTGCTTGTTGCTGACGCGCCCCCGGCTGCAAAGGGCAGTATCGAAGCCCCGCAGCCTGACGATGTGGATGCGCTGCTACCGCTTCCAGCCTCTGCCGCCGAAGCGATCGAAGTGCCTCAACCTGAGCTGGAGGGTTCTGGTCCGGCGCTGATCGAAACAATTGAAACACCTACTGCCCTGCTGCCGCTGCAGGATGAAGCGCCCGAGCCTGGCGCGGCCGTCAGCGAACCTCTGGCAGCAGCACAACCGGCACCCCCACTTGAAGAAACGTTCGGCGAAGACGGCCCCTATGCCCTGCCCTACGCGGTAGAGCCGCCCTACAGCCAGGTCGCTGCGCACATCGAAAAGACCCTGATCGGCCTGCTCGATGACCTGAGCCTGCCCGAGCGGCACAAGGCCCAGGCGCTGGAAATGCGCGAGCGAGTCGCCCGTGGCCTGAACTGGTATGAGCTGATCCCGGTGCTCGATGACCTCGCTGTGCTCATGCTGGCGATCACCGACAGTGGCCAGCACGAATTCGAAACCTACCTGCAGCAGCTCAACGAGCGCCTGGAAGGCTTCCAGAGCCACCTGCGCGAGGCCAGCGCCGGCCACGCCGACAACAGCGTTGCCGCTCGCGAGCTGGATACCCAGTTGCGCGAGCATGTCGATGGCTTGCAAAGCAGTGTGCAGGGCGCCGCCGACGTCGATAGCCTCAAGCACATCCTGGAAAACCGCCTGGAAGGCCTGCTGGTCACCATGGACGAGCACAAGCACGAGCGGGATCGCCGCGAGCAAGAGCTGGCCGGGCGTCTGCAAGGCCTGTCCGAACGGGTTGCGAACATGGAGCACGAGGCGCTCGGTTACCGCGAGCACCTGGAAGAGCAGCGCCAGAAAGCCCTGCTCGACCCCCTCACCGGCCTGCCAAACCGCGCGGCCTGGAGCGAGCGGGTCGAGCGCGAAATAATCGAGTGGCAGGAGAACGGCGGCCATCTGGCCATGGCCATCCTCGACCTGGATCACTTCAAGCGCATCAACGACAGTTACGGGCATCTGGCCGGGGACAAGGTTTTGAAGATTGTCGCCGACCAGTTGCGCAAGCGCCTGCGGGGCCGTGACTTCATCGCCCGTTTCGGCGGCGAGGAATTCGTCCTGCTGCTGCCACAGACATCGCCGGCCGCCGCTGCCCAGGTGGCGGAAACAATGCGGGCCACGGTGGAAGCCTGCCCGTTCCACTTCAGGGGCGAGCGGGTGGTGATCACCACCTCCATCGGCCTGGGTGCATTCCGCTCCGGCGAGCGCGGCGACCAGGTGCTCAAGCGTGCCGATGCGGCGCTGTACCGGGCCAAGGAGCAGGGGCGCAACCGCGTCGAGCAGGGCTAGCCTGCAAACACTGACCCACGGTAAGCGCGGCCATGGGGAGCACGTTATACTGTAGCGCTCATTCGCTGAGGCCACTGACGTGCTTTCTTCGCTAAAAAAAACGCTGATTTCCTTTTTGCTATTGTCTGTCGCCGGTTGCTCGACGGGCCTGCGGATCGACCGCAGCCACCCCTCGGCCAACCACGACAACCGCATCCAGTTCGTTGTCCTGCATTACACCAATGCTTCGCTGGAGCGCTCCCTGGCGTTGCTTACCCACGGTGAGGTCAGCAGCCATTACCTGATTGGCGACGGCCCGGCGACGGTGTATCAGCTGGTGGATGAAAACCGCCGAGCCTGGCATGCCGGTGACAGCCAGTGGCAGGGGCGCACCTGGCTGAACTCCTCGTCCATTGGTATCGAGATCGTCAACCCGGGGTTCACCGACACACCGAACGGCCGGGTCTGGCACCCCTATAGTGAAGCGCAGGTGCAATCACTGATCGCGCTGCTCAAGGACATCGTCAAACGCAACAACATCGAGCCGCGGCACATCATTGGCCACAGCGATATCGCCCCGCTGCGCAAGCTGGACCCGGGGCCGCTGTTCCCGTGGAAACGCCTGGCCGATGCCGGGCTGGGTATCTGGCCAGATGCCAATGCCGTGGCACGCCAGCAGGCCTACTTCAGCGTCAACCCGCCGAACATTGGCTGGTACCAGCAGGAGCTGGCGCGGTTTGGTTATCAAATCGAGCAGACCGGGGTGCTGGATGTAGCCACCCGCCATGTGATTGCTGCGTTTCAGATGCGCTTCCGCCCGCAGCGCTTCGACGGCATGCCGGATGCGCAGACGGCAGCGATGCTGCAGGTGCTCAACCGCATGCGCTGAGCCCTGTAGGAGCGGCCTTGTGTCGCGAACGGGCCGCAAAGCGGCCCCGGCGACCCAAGCCAAAGGCTGAAATCCCGGGGCTGCTTTGCAGCCTTTCGCGACACAAGGCCGCTCCTACAAGGGCCTGCGTAAACTTCGGATAAGCGCCAGACGGTGAAGGTGATTCTCAATTCAGTTGCTATACCTTAGTTATCAACTGGATGCCTTTGATGTCAGCCATCATCACCCTGCTGCGCCAAATTTTTTACCGTCCCTGGATGCTGGCCACCTTGGCAGCGCTGGCCAGTGCCGCCCTGTTGCTCTCTGCCAGCATCGGTATTGCCCTGCAACAGATGAAGCAAAGCGAGAGCGAGCAGATGAACGCCCAGGGCGAGCGTTTTCTCGACCGCCTCGAGCAAGTGTTTGGCCAGTTGCGAGAAGGGGTGGACCTGTTGCAGGCGCAGCCCTTGCGTGGCTGTAGCCCGGAGATGCTGGCGGCGTTGCAGCAGGTTGGCCTGAGTTCTCGGTTCATTTATGAAGCAGCTTATGTGGATGGCAATGTCGCTTGCTCCAACCGTGGCGATGAGCGGGCGTTCGAACCTTTGCGG
Organism: Pseudomonas putida S13.1.2; assembly: GCF_000498395.2. Classification (NCBI taxonomy): domain Bacteria; kingdom Pseudomonadati; phylum Pseudomonadota; class Gammaproteobacteria; order Pseudomonadales; family Pseudomonadaceae; genus Pseudomonas; species Pseudomonas putida. Next base: position 4,967,202 of record NZ_CP010979.1, on the reverse strand, counting down.
GCACCCGATATCCAGGGGCCGACCTACAGCTACTGGTTGAACACCACCACCGAACCGAACGAGAACCTGGCTGCACTGATGTTGGGCCGGGGCAAGTTCGTGGTCTCCACTTCGCGCGGGCACCTGACCGATGTGGTCGACCTGCCCCCGGGCGGCAGCCTGGTGGTGGTGCTGGATAACGGCGCCCGGGCCATACCGGTGCTCGGCCCGCCTCAGGTATGGCCACCGCCCTCCGCATGGTCGAACAGCCACAAGTCACTGCTGGAACTCAGTGACCGGCTGATCTACCGAATGCCGACCAAGTCGCCGGATTACCAGCTTGTGCTGATAGCGCCCAGGGCGAGCCTGCCGCTGAGGATGAACGGCATGCTCTGGTTGCTGTTCCCCGGTAGCGTGCTGGCAGCCTGCTGCATCGGTTGGCTGGTACTCCAGCTGATCCTGCAACGACGGTCGATGAGCTCGGAGTTGCAGCATGCCTTACGGCGTGGCGAGCTACAGGTGCTTTATCAGCCAATCATCGAGCTCGACAGCCGGCGTTGCGTGGGTGCCGAGGCCCTGGTGCGCTGGCGTCGCCCGGACGGCACTCTGACCAGCCCGGACCTGTTCATTCCGCTGGCGGAGAACACCGGGCAGATTCGCCAGATCACCGATTTTGTCCTGCAACGTGTGCTTGAACAGCTAGGGCAGCTACTGCGCTCGCACCCCAAGTTGTACATATCGATAAACCTGGCGGCATGCGATGTGATGGTGCCTCGCATTGGCCGGGTGGCGGCGCGCCTGTTGGCCTTGCATCGCGTGGCGCCCAGCCAGATAGCCTTCGAGGTGACCGAACGTGGCCTGATCGACGTGGTGGTAGCCCGCGACAACCTGCAGGCGCTGCGCGCCGTGGGGCATCAGGTGCTGATTGATGATTTTGGTACCGGTTATTGCAGCCTGGCCTACCTGCAGACCTTGCCGGTGGACTGCCTGAAAATCGACAAGGCGTTCATTGATGCCTTGGGCCACGATGCCGCCAGCAGTGGCGTTGCCCCGCATATCATCCGCATGGCCCATGACCTGCACCTGCGGGTGATTGCCGAAGGTATCGAGTTCGAGGACCAAGCGGTGCTGCTGAACAGCGAAGGGGTCAACTATGGCCAAGGCTGGCTGTTTGCCCGGCCTCTGAACGCTCGGCAATTTGCCGAGCTGGTCACCCGCGGGCACTTGCCGCGACGGGTTGACCACTGAGTGATTCCGGCCCGGCGATGAGGTCGGTGCAGGCGAAACTCAAACGGGCAACGCCATGTAGAACTGCGTGCCCTCCCCCGGGCGGGAAAACACACCCATGCGCCCGCCATGCAACTGCACGATCTCCTTGCACAACGCCAGCCCGAGCCCGGCGCCGCCTTTCTTGCGGCCTACTTGCACGAAGGGCTCGAAGATGCGCCCTTGCTGCCCATAGGCAATCCCCTCACCGTTGTCCTCGACGCTGATGATGACCCGCTCCGCATGCCGCCGGGCATGCAGACGGATACGCCCGCCATTGGCGGTATGGCGGATGGCGTTGTGCAGCAGGTTGTCCAGCACCCGGTCCAGCTGGGCGGCATCGGCCTGAAGGCGTGGCAGCGGCAGTTCCAGTTCCTTGATCAACTCGATCTGCTTGTGTGCTGCCTGCTCGGCAAAGCGCAGTTGCGCCCGCTCCAGCAGTTCGTCCAGCGCGCAGGGGGCCAGGTCGAGTTTCTGCAGCCCGCTCTGGTAGCGCGAGAAGTTGAGCAGGTCGTTGATCAGCTGGGTCAGGCGCTGCATTTCTTCGCCGATGGTTTCCAGCAGGTCGTTCTCACGGGCCTCGGGCGGGAACTTGACCCGCTCGCGCAGCAGGCCGAAGGCCATGTGCATGCCCGTCACCGGGGTGCGCAGTTCGTGGGAGGCGCGCAGCACGAATTCGCTGCGCACCCGCTCGAAGGCCCTTTGCTCGGTCACATCGTGCAGCACCATCACTGCGCCAAGGATTGGCCCTTGCGGGTGGCTGACGGGGGTCAGGCTGTAGGTGAGCAGGCGTGATTCTTCATCAACCTCCATGTTCAGGTCGTCAGGTGGGCGGTCCAGGCTGCCGCCGCGCAGTACCTGGCGCAGCTGTTGCTCAAGCTCGGGCGTTGCAGGGCTTCGGCCAGGCTGCTGCCCACGCGGCCGTCGTTCCAGCCCAGCTGGCGCTGCGCCACCGGGTTGAGGTGCTCGAGGCGGCCCTGGCGGTCGATGATCAGCAAGCCGTCGTCGATGCTGTCGAGCACGGCCTGCAGCCGCTGCTGGCCGGCCAGCAGCTCGTCCACATTGGTGGCCTGGTGCTTGCGCAAAGCATCGGCCATCAGGCCAAAGCGGCGGGTCAGCTGGTTGAGCTCGGAAGCCTGAGTGACCGGCAAGGTGACGTCGAAGTTGCCTTTGCCCAGCTGGTCGGCCGCCTTGGCCAAGGCTTCGATCGGCTGGCCGAAACGCCGGGCGATGTTGTGCGCGGTTATAAAGCCCAGTACCAGCACCACCAGGCCCATCAGGCCGAGGACACCACTGACCAGCAAGGCGCGGTCACGGGTGCGTTCCTCGCTACGGGTGATCAGGTCCAGTGCCTGCCTGTGGGAATCGATCAGGTCGCTGCGCACCTGGTTGAACGCGGCCCCCAGCGGCTCATCCACCCCCATGCTGCGAGCGGGTGCGGCGCTGTCGCGATAGGCCTGGAGGAATGCCTGGTAATTGCTACTGGCCTTGCTGAAACCGGTGCGCTCACCGCCTTGCTCCAGCCCTTGATTGAGCAAGGCCTGGAAGTTTTCCTGCAGCAGCCGCAGGCTTTCCGGGGCGGTGTCTTCATCAAGAATCAGGGTCAGCTGTTCGCCCAGGTTCTGGCGCAACTTCAGCCCCACTTCCAGGGCATGGGTGGTCTCGCGCACCAGCTGCTGTTGCACGGTGGCCATCTGCAGCACACTGACCAGGCCCAGCAGCAGCCCAAGCAAGGCCACGGTCACGAGCGCCGAGATGCTGAGGAAAAGCCGCGTGCGCAGCTTCATGGGTGGCCACTTCATAGGTTGTACTGCTTGCGTTTGCGGTACAGGGTGGAGGCATCGATGCCCAAGGTCTTGGCGGCTTGGTCCAGGGTATCGCTGGCGGCCAGCACCGCGCCGATATGGGCGCGCTCCAGCTCATCCAGGCTCAGTGCGGCGCCCACGCGCGGGGCATTGCCGGCGGGTTGTTCGCCCATGCCCAGGTGGCTGATTTCTACACGCTCCTGCGGGCAGATGATGCTGGCCCGTTCCACTACGTTGCGCAGTTCGCGAATGTTGCCAGGCCAGCGGTAATTGAGCAGGGCCGAGCGCGCCTCGTCACTGAAGCCGCGAGCGGGGCGGGAGTATTCCTTGACGAAGCGGGCAAGGAAACGGTCGGCCAGGGTGAGGATGTCCTCACTGCGCTCGCGCAGCGGGGGCAGGTGCAGTGTGATGACGTTCAGGCGATACAGCAGGTCTTCACGGAAGCGGCTTTCGCGCACCATCTCTTCGAGGTTCAGGTTGGTGGCGGCCAGAATCCGCACATCGGCACGCCGGGTAACCGGGTCGCCGACGCGCTCGTATTCCTTGTCCTGGATGAAGCGCAGCAGTTTGGGCTGCAAGGTCAGCGGGAAATCGCCGATCTCGTCAAGGAACAGCGTGCCACCGTCCGCCTGGCTGACCCGCCCCAGTGTGCTTTCGCTGGCGCCGGTGAAGGCGCCGCGGGTATGGCCGAACAGTTCGCTTTCCATCAGTTCGGCGTTCAGCGACGGGCAGTTGATGGTCACGCAGGCTTTGCGTGCCCGCTTGCTCCAGCCATGGATGGCCCGGGCCAGCTCACCTTTACCGGTGCCGGACTCACCCAGGATGAGAATGTTGGCGTCGGTGGTGGCGACCTGGCGGGCGGTTTCCAGTACCGCCATCATCGCCGGGCTATGGGAGTCGAGGCCGTCCTTGGGTTTGCGTACCTCACCTTCCAGGGCTTCCAGGCGCGCAGAAAGCTGGCGCACCTCCAGTTGCTTGGCGGTGGCCAGGCGCAACTGGTCTGGGCTGCACGGCTTGACCAGGTAGTCGGCAGCCCCGGCCTGGATCGCGTCTACCGCGGTATCGATTGCCGAGTGCGCGGTGACGATCACGACGCGCATCCACGGGGCCTGGATGCGCATCTGCGCCAGTACGTCCAGGCCGTTGTCCTCGCCCAGGCGCAAATCGAGGAAGCACAGGTCGAACACCTGGCGCTGCAGCAAGGTTTCGGCCTGGGCGGCGCTGTTGGCGGTGGCCACGCTGTAGCCCTCGTCTTCCAGGCAGTAGCGGAAGGTGCGCAGGATCGCGGACTCGTCATCCACCAGCAGAATGCGGCCTTGCTTGTCCTGGGCTGACTCCATTTCCTGTGCTCCTTAGGGATAGATCTTTATTTAGTGTGGGAAAAATCGGGCAAGTTGCATGGTCCATTCTGAAGGATTCTGTCCTTTGCATGCTAGCCAATGGCCAAACGATGCCTACAGACCGCGATTTTCCAATGATTTGCTTAGAGACATGCCCTGGCACATTGGTTGCGATGATTTTCAGATTTTGCCTACGAAGGAGGCACTGCCATGCCCTTTTCCCTACGTACAGCCGTTCTGGCAGCCACCCTGCTGCCAATCTTTACCCCGGCTTTCGCCGACCCTGTACAGGACGCGCGGCTGGAAGGCGCGCTGCAAACCGCACTGTCACTGAACCGCATGCTCGACCCGTTTCGTATCAAGGTAGAAGTGGACGGCAAGCAGGCGCGGCTTTCGGGTGAGGTGGAGAACGAGGTCGAGCGGCAGCTGGCTGAAGATATAGCCCGGGCCACCCGGGGCATCGAACAGGTGGAAAACCAGCTGCAGGTCAACGCCCAACTGGTTGAGCGCCCGCTGGAGCTGCGTGCCTACGCCCAGCGCCTGGAGGACGCCACCCTGGCGGCGGTGATCCGTGCCCGGCTGCTGTGGAGCCGTACAACCGAAAAAGCACCCATAGAAGTGCAAAGCAGTGACGGCGTGGTGACGTTGCGCGGCAGGGTTGACAGTGCCGAAGCCAAGGAGCTGGCGGGCGTGGTGGCGCGTACGACCGACGGCGTGCATCTGGTCAACAACCTGGTCAGCCTGGATACCGCCGCCATGGCCAAGGCGCGGGAAACGCCGGTGGGGGCGCCAACCGGGCCGCAGCCGAGTGACAGCTGGATCGTCGACAAGATCCAGAACAGCTACCGCTTCAGCCGCAACCTCGATGGCCTGAACCTGAAAGTGGCCAGCGAAGCGGGCATGGTGCGGCTGTCGGGCGAGGTGGTCAGCGCTGAGCAGAAAACCATCGCCGTGGAGATCGCCCGCCAGATCATCGGTGTACGCGGGGTGGACGCCGACTTGCTCAAGGTGGCGACCAAGGTGGAAGGCTGATCGTGCAATTCGCACGACCCCACAGGCGCCATCGTGCAGGATACGTGCTTGGGGTCCGTTTGCTGTCTAGTTAAACCATTGATTTATAAGGAGTTTATTTAAATCACAAGGCTGGCATGCAGGCTGCAATTACCTGTTCAGGTTTGAACAAAAATTACAGCAGGAGGAGCCGGCATGAACCGCCAATCCGTCAACCGCTCGCAGATCGCCGCACTGCCCTTGCGCCAGATGCTGACACTTGGCATGGCGCTGCTGCTGACTTTGGCCGCTGGCCTCTTTTATTACAGCTGGCAGACAGCGCGCCTGGCTGAGCAAGTGGCAGCTCAGACTGCCCTGTTGACGCAGATTCAGGCAACTCGTGCCAATACCCTGGTCCAGGCCGCTGACCGGCTGCCAGCTGGCCAGGCCACTGTTTCACCGGCCACCCTGGAAAATGTCGTACCCCAGGACCGTTGGGTTTTCTGACCCACCGGCCGGATCGATTCCGCAAAAAGAAAGGAGAACCACCATGCTGAGCTGGGCTATCACTTTCCTCATCATCGCCATTGTCGCTGCCGTTCTGGGCTTCGGTGGTATCGCCGGCGCTGCGACGGGTATCGCGAAGATCCTGTTCATTGTCTTCCTGGTGCTGTTCGTAGCCTCCTTCTTCTTTGGACGTGGACGAGGTTGAAGATGGGCAGGAAGCTTTCTACAGCCCTGGCTGCCGCCCTGTTACTGGGTGGCAGTGCGGCGGCGATGGCGGCCAATGACGGCCAGGTCCGGGTCGATCAGTTGCTCGGCTCGGACCCGGAGTACCGGGAAGCCTGGCAGGACACGATCAAGGGCGAGGAACGCCTGCCCGATTGGGTGGTCAATCTGACCGGCAGTGCCCAGGAGCAGATGTCCGCCGTTACCGAAGACGGCGACAAGTACTTGGTCGGCCCCCTGTGCGAGGCCCAGGACAAGTGCACCTACAAGCGCCTGATCGTTGCCTTCAGCTGGGACAAGGACGATGCCTACGGGATGCTCGTGGAGGTACCCGAAGGTTTGCCGAGCGACAAGTCGCCCACTCGCCATGCGCAGTACCGTTGGCTGGGCGAACCCGACGACGGCATGAAGGCGATGCTGCAGGAGCAGCTCAAGCGTGACCCGAACTGGTACTGAGCATTTTGTTGCGGGTACGGATGAAAGGTCACCGACTGTCACGTAATAGAAGCTGAACCTTTCTATAGTTCAGCCTTCTATGATGCGCCGCCCCGAGGAGGGGCAGCACATGACCAAGGGGTCGGGCTGTTCTGATTGCTACAGGATCGGAGTGGCCTAGGGGTACAGGGAGTGCCTCCAGCAATGGGCCGGGTCAGGAAAGGCGGAATCGGAAGTATCAGGTCTGCGGTGTCACAGGGATACCTTGGCAGACCTGACTTCCGAGGAGCCCTGTAGGAAACGTCGCTTTCCTTGCGCGTTTTTTCCCCTGAGACACATTTTGTCTCGACCGTACATCAAATTTTTTTCGACCTCCTGGCTGCTTCTACAAGTGGCATTTACGCCATTCGGATTGTCGAACAAGCCATCTTCTTCGCCCTTTGTGTACCGTCAAATCTGCCGAAATCTGGCGGTTTGGTCTTGTTCGGGATTCCGAACGTTATAAATCAAGCACTTGCGAACGCCCTCTTTTCGTGCAAATCGATATGCATAAACGGTATGGGGTATGCGTTTCCGGCATTAGCTTTCGCCCCTTGCCGTCGCAATAGTTGCCGCCTTTTTCGCTGGCCAGAGCGCCCTGTCGCTCGCCTGCGGTGTCCTTACATGAAGTCGCCGGACGGAATCTTCTGCTGTACGTGACCTTGCCAATGGCTTTGTTACGTGTGCATCCGCCAGGTGCCATGACCACTAGAACAAAGGGTAAAGACATGAAGAAGGCAAAACTGAGCCTCGCCTGGCAGATCGTTATCGGTCTGGTGCTGGGTGTTGCAATCGGCGCGCTACTGAATCATTTCAGTGCAGAAAAGGCATGGTGGATCAGCAACGTCCTTCAGCCTGCTGGTGACATCTTCATTCGCCTGATCAAGATGATCGTCGTCCCGATCGTGATTTCGTCGCTGATCGTGGGTATCGCCGGGGTAGGCGATGCGAAGAAACTGGGCAGCATCGGCCTGAAGACCATCATCTACTTCGAAGTGGTGACCACCATCGCCATCGTCGTGGGCCTGGTGCTGGCCAACCTGTTCCACCCGGGTGCCGGCATCGACATGAGCACCCTGGGTACCGTGGACATCTCCAAGTACCAGGCCACTGCGGCTGAGGTGCAGCATGAGCACGCGTTCATCGAAACCCTGCTCAACCTGATCCCGTCGAACATCTTTGCAGCGCTGATGCGTGGCGAAATGCTGCCGATCATCTTCTTCTCGGTAATGTTCGGCCTGGGCCTTTCGAGCCTGCAGGCAGAACTGCGCGACCCGCTGGTACGTACCTTCCAGGCTGTATCGGAAACCATGTTCAAGGTCACCCACATGATCATGAACTACGCACCGATCGGCGTGTTCGCCCTGATCGCCGTCACCGTGGCCAACTTCGGCTTCAGCTCGCTGGTGCCGCTGGCCAAGCTGGTGCTGCTGGTGTACTTCGCCATCGCCTTCTTCGCCTTCATGGTGCTGGGCCTGGTCGCCCGCGTGTTCGGCTTCTCGGTGATCAAGATCATGCGCATCATGAAAGATGAGCTGATCCTGGCCTACTCCACCTCCAGCTCCGAAACCGTGCTGCCGCGCGTGATCGAGAAGATGGAGAAGTACGGCGCGCCGAAGTCGATCTGCTCGTTCGTGGTACCGACCGGCTACTCCTTCAACCTTGATGGTTCGACCCTGTACCAGAGCATCGCGGCCATCTTCATCGCCCAGCTGTACGGTATCGACCTGTCGTGGAGCCAGCAGCTGCTGCTGGTGCTGACCCTGATGGTCACCTCCAAAGGTATCGCTGGCGTACCGGGCGTATCGTTCGTGGTCCTGCTGGCCACCCTGGGCAGCGTGGGCATCCCGCTGGAAGGCCTGGCCTTCATCGCTGGCGTCGACCGCATCATGGACATGGCCCGTACCGCACTGAACGTGGTGGGCAACGCCTTGGCTGCACTGGTCATCGCTCGCTGGGAAGGCATGTACGACGCGGCCAAGGGCGAGAAGTACTACGCCTCGCTGATGGCCGACAAAAAGGAAGCTGTCGTCGCTGGCGAAACCGCCAAGCGCTGAGCCTGACCGCTGTTTGAAAAAAGCCCCGACCTGTCGGGGCTTTTTGTTGTCTGTGAAACCTTGGGGCCTTTGTGGGAGCGGGCATGCCCGCGAACACCGGCAACGCCGGTGCCATCTACCGCGTTAGCTGATTCGCGGGCATGCCCGCTCCCACAAGCTCCTGTGTCAGGGCTGCGATCGCCAGTCAGGGGCTGCGATACGCTATCATTCGGGCATTTTTCAGGGGGTACACGCGGATGCTCAACGGCCTTTGGCTTGGCTTTTTCCTGGTGGCGGCGGTGTCCGCCCTGGCCCAATGGCTGGTAGGCGGCAACGCTGGCATCTTCGCGGCAATGGTCGAAAGCATCTTCGCCATGGCCAAGCTGTCGGTCGAGGTGATGGTGCTGCTGTTCGGCACACTGACCCTGTGGCTAGGCTTTCTGAAGATCGCCGAGAAGGCCGGTATCGTCGAATGGCTGGCCAAGGTGCTGGGCCCGCTGTTCGCCCGCCTGATGCCGGAAGTGCCGCCCGGCCACCCGGCCCTTGGCCTGATCACCATGAACTTTGCAGCCAACGGCCTGGGCCTGGACAACGCCGCCACGCCGATTGGCCTGAAGGCCATGCGCGCGCTGCAGGAGCTGAACCCCAGCAGCACCACCGCGAGCAACGCGCAGATCCTGTTCCTGGTGCTCAACGCCTCGTCGCTGACGTTGCTGCCGGTCACCATCTTCATGTACCGGGCCCAGCAGGGCGCGCCAGACCCGACCATGGTGTTCCTGCCAATCCTCCTGGCGACCAGCGTCTCGACCCTGGTCGGCCTGCTGTCGGTGGCAGTGATGCAGCGTTTGCGCCTGTGGGACCCTGTGGTGCTTGCCTACTTCATCCCCGGCGCCTTGCTGCTGGGAGGCTTCATGGCCTTTCTTGGCACCTTGTCGGCCGCCGCGCTGGCCAGCCTGTCGTCGATCCTGGGCAACCTCACGCTGTTTGGCGTGATCATGCTGTTTCTGGTGATTGGTGCCCTGAAGCGGGTGAAAGTGTATGAAGCCTTTGTCGAAGGGGCCAAGGAAGGCTTCGATGTGGCCAAGAACCTGCTGCCCTACCTGGTGGCGATGCTGGTGGCGGTGGGTGTGCTGCGCGCGTCTGGTGCCCTGGAGCTGGCCCTGGACGGTATTCGCCATGCGGTGAACTGGATGGGCCTGGACACCCGCTTCGTCGAGGGCCTGCCCACCGCGTTGGTCAAGCCGTTCTCCGGCAGCGCAGCTCGGGCCATGCTGATCGAGACCATGCAGACCCAAGGCGTGGACAGTTTCCCCGCCCTGGTGGCGGCGACGATTCAGGGCAGCACCGAAACCACCTTCTATGTACTGGCTGTGTACTTTGGCGCCGTGGGCATCCAGCGCGTGCGCCATGCGGTCGGTTGCGCACTGCTGGCCGAGTTGTCCGGGGTGATCGCGGCGATCTTCGTCTGCTACTGGTTCTTCGCCTGAACCTTCAGCTGTGCCTGGTTGGCCTGGACAATGGTCCAGCTCACCACCTGCCCCACCAGCTGGTCGCTGGCCTGACCAAAGCCGGCGACCACCGCTGACACTTGCTTGTCAGCGAGCGGCTGGCGGATCTCGAAGCGCTTGCTGGCCAGAATGCGCTGGTCGCGCCCCTGAACCAGGCGCGCATCGTAGCGGATCACCACCTCCACCGCCCCGCCCGGGCGGTATTCACTCTGAAACGCCTGCAGCTCGCCAGCCAGCTCGTAATCGGCCTGCAGGTTGCTGTCGTCGGCGCTCAGGCGCTGCACCTGGCCGTCACGCTGGAAACCATCGAGCAGGCGGTTGCGCAGCAGCACCGGGGCCGCATCGCTCCAGCGCGCGCCCTTGTAACTGCTGACCACATCGCCCTGGGGGATGACGGCAATGCGCGGCCCCGCCAGCACTTCACTGGCCAGCGGCTTGTTCAGGCGCAAGGACCAGTCCAGCGGCGCCGCCGTGCGGCTGGGCTGGTTCACCGGCAGGCGATAGAGGTCGACCGGTTCGGTCTTGGGCAGGATCGAGCAGGCACTGGCCAGGCTCAGCGCGGCCGCCAGGGCCAGCAGGCGCAACGACGGTTTCATGGCTGGAACTCCTTGTTGTTGTCGCGGCCGAGCAGGTAGCCGCTCGGGTCGGCCTCCAGTTGCCGGGAAATGCCTTTTAGCGCGTTGAGGGTTTCGCGCAGCTCGCGAATGGCTGGGGTGAGCTGGTTCAGGCCCTGGGCGCCGTCGCCGATGGCCTCGCTGTTGTTTTTCAGCAAGTTGTTGATGGTGGCAGTGCTTTCGGCCAGTGACTGCATGGCCTGTTCGGCGCTGCCGATTGCCTGCTTGCCATCGCTGGCCAGCAGGCCGTTGGCATTGCGCATCAGTGCCTGGGTTTCGGCCAACGTGGCACTGGCCTGCTTGCCCACCTGCACCAGTTGCTCGATGGCCTGGGCGATGCTGCCGTGCTGGCCGGCGAAGGCACCCGTGGTCTTGTCGAGGTTGGCCAGGGTGCTGCTGAGGTGGCCGATGTTGTCCTCGGAGAACATCTGGTTGGCGTTGTGCAGCAGCAGGTTGATGTTGGTGACCAGGTCGCTGCTGTCATTGAGCAGGCGCGAGATGGGCGACGGCGAGGCAATGATCACTGGCAGCTTGCCGTCCTTGCCCTTCAGTTCAGGGCTGTGCGGGGTGCCGCCGCTGAGCTGGATGAACGAGTTACCTGTTACGCCGGCCAGGGTCAACTTGGCCTGGGTATCTTCTTTCACCGGGGTGTCACCGCTCAGGCGCACCCGGGCCAGTACCCGGCGCGGGTCGTTCGGGTCCAGTCGCAGGGTAGACACATCGCCCACCTTGATACCGTTGTACTGCACCGGGCTGCCACGCGACAGGCCGGAAACGGCTTCGTTGAACACCACTTCGTAATCCTTGAAGGCGTCATCGACACTGGACTTGGTCAGCCATAGGCCGAACAGCATGGCACCAGCCACCACCAGGACGGTGACCAGGCCGATAAGGACGTGATGGGCTCGGGTTTCCATTGCTCAGCGCTCCTGCCCGGCACGGGTGGCGGCCTGTTCGGCTGCGCGCCCGCGTGGGCCGTGAAAGTATTCTTGGATCCAGGCGTCGTTGGTCTGCTCGACCTCGGCCAGCGGGCCGGCCACCAGGACCTTTTTCTGCGACAGCACCGCGATGCGGTCGGTAATGGTGTAAAGGGTGTCGAGGTCGTGGGTGATCAGGAACACTGACAGGCCCAGGGCATCGCGCAGGGTCAGGATCAATTGGTCGAACGCGGCGGCGCCGATCGGGTCCAGGCCGGCGGTGGGCTCGTCGAGGAACAGGATGTCCGGGTCCAGGGCCAGGGCGCGGGCCAGCGCTGCACGCTTGATCATGCCGCCTGACAGCGAGGATGGGTACTTGTCGGCGGCCGAGATTGGCAGCCCGGCCAAGGCCAGCTTCACGCCGGCCAGGTGCTCGGCATCGGCGCGAGACAGCCCGGCGTGTTCGATCAACGGCAAGGCCACGTTCTCGGTGACGGTCAACGAAGAGAACAGCGCGCCCTTCTGGAACAGCACGCCGAAGCGCCGTTCCACCAGCGAGCGCTGTTCTTCGCCCAGGCCGGCAAGGTCCTGGTCGAACACCTTGATCAGCCCCTCATTGGGCCGTCGCAGGCCAATGATGCTGCGCAGCAGTACCGATTTGCCGCTGCCCGAACCACCGACCACGGCCAGGATTTCGCCACGGTACAGGTCAAGGTCCAGGTTTTCATGCACAACCTGGCGGCCGAAGCGGTTGCAGATGCCGCGGGCTTCGATCACTTTTTCCCGATCATTCACCAACCCATCTCCATGAAGAACAGGGCGGCCACGGCGTCCAGCACGATGACCACGAAAATCGACTGCACCACCGCCGAGGTGGTGTGTGCGCCCACCGATTCGGCGCTGCCGCTGACCTTGAAGCCTTCGAGGCAGCCGATGGCGGCGATCAGGAAGGCGAAGAACGGCGCCTTGGCCAAGCCCACCAGGAAGTGTTGCACGCCTATATCGGTTTGCAGCAGCGACAGGAACATGGCCGGCGAGATATCCAGCGACAGGGCGCATACCACCGCGCCGCCGACAATGCCGCAGATCATCGCGATGAAGGTGAGCAAGGGCAGCGAAATCAGCAGTGCCAGTACCCGTGGCACCACCAGCAGCTCCATTGGGTTCAGGCCCAGGGTGCGGATGGCGTCGATTTCTTCGTTGGCCTTCATCGAGCCGATCTGCGCGGTGAAGGCGCTGGCAGTGCGGCCGGCCATGAGGATGGCGGTCAGCAGCACGGCGAACTCGCGCAGGAACGAGAACGCCACCAGGTCGACAGTGAAAATGGTCGCACCGAACGCTGCCAGCACCGTGGCACCGAGGAAGGCCACCACCGCGCCTACCAGAAAGGTCAGCAACGCGACGATGGGGGCCGCGTCCAGCCCGGTCTGCTCGATATGTGCCACAACCGGCGTGAGGCGCCAGCGGTGCGGTGTCAGGGCGCGGCGCAGCAGGGTCTCGAGGATGACACCGATGAAGCCGAGCAACTGCATGGAATCCTGCCACAATGTGGCGACAGCGCGGCCGATGCGTTCCAGCAGCAGCATCAGTACGTTGCGCTCGGGCTCCTTGACCGGGATGCAGTAGTCCTGGACCGAGCAGTAGACGTTCTTGAGCAGCGCGCGGCTGGCTTCGGGCAGGTCCTGAGTACAGTGTGACAGGCGCTCGGAGCCGAGCAGCTCGGTCAGCAGCGAGGCCCCGGCGGTGTCCAGGCGGCGCAGCTGGCTGAGGTCTGCGACGGTGTCGGCAGTGAATTGCGCGCGCAGCTGCTCGCTCTCGCGCTTGAGGCTGGCGTAGTGCGCCAGGGTCCAGTCACCGGTTATGCGCAGGCAGGCCGGTTGGCTGCTGGCGTCCAGGGTGGCGCTGGGGGTGGTCATAGGCTCCATGCAATTGACTCGGCGCTAAGGCTTAGGGGCTGATCATAGCGCAGCGGGCCTGGGCTGTTTGGTGATTATGTGCTGTGTGTTGATGCCCTGGGGCGCATAGCGCCCCCGTTTCAATTACTGCGCCGGTGCATCGTCAACCACCTTGAAGCGCAGCACGCCGATCACCTGGCCATCTTCGGTCAGCACCCTCACCTGCCACTTGCCCACCGGGTTTGGCGGGAAGTTCTGTTTGTGGGTCCAGGCGCGGTAGCCTTCCTTGCGCCCCCCGTGGATGTCCAGGGCGATGCGGTCGACCTCTTTGCCGTCCTTTTGCCACACATGGTAGATCCGCTCGTTCAGGCCGCGTGGCGCGTTGATGGCGGTATAGGCGTACAGGCCGCTGCTGCGGATGCGGCTGGCGGCAATTTCGTCCAGCGACTCGCCTGGCTGGCGGTTCAGCACTTCGGTGCTCACCGCCACCTCGGTCATCCACAGGGTTGCCGGCGGTACCCAGGAGCGCAGCAGCCAGCCCCCGGCGCCGACCGACAGGGTGACCAGCACCAGCGCCACGGCGCGGCGCCAGTTGTTGATCGGGAAGCTGCTGGCCAGGCTGGGGAACGACAGCGCCATGGCCGCGATCAAGGCCAGCTTGAAACTTTGCGCGGTGGTGAGGTGCAGGATGATGGGCAGCGCGGTCAGCAGGGCGGCGAACAGCGTGAGGGTGTGCAGCGCCAGGAACAGCCAGCGCCGCGGTGCCAGCCATTTGTAGTACAGCGGATCGATGATCGAAATCAGGCCCGCAGCACCGAGCAAACCGGTGAACACCAGCTGGCCGCTGTTCCAGGTGGTGGTGATGAAGAAGAACGGCAGCACGAAAAACAGCGTTTCCTGGTGGATCATCTGCGTCGCGTAGCGCAGCAACGGCTGCGGGATTTCGCGGTTGAAGGTGCGCGCAAACAGGCCGGTGAGGGTGTTTTCCAGCATCAGCCAGACCCAGCTGACCAGCATGAGCACGGCAACCCAGCTGGCCAGGCCGGCCTGGCGGTCGACCAGGATGAAGCTGCCGATGCCGGAGAGGAAACCGCCGAGCGCGATGATGCCGGGGTAGCGTTTGAGCAGTTCGATGATGCGCTGGACGATATGGGGGATTTGGGGCATGGGGGGCTACAACAGAAAGGATGAGATGGCTGTACGGGCCCTTCGCGGGCATGCCCGCTCCCACAGGGTTCGGCGATAACGCCCGCGAAGGGGCTGGTACTGGCAAAAGGATACCGCTGATTCACCGCTGCCGTGTAGCACCACTCGGCCGCTCAGGTCCTGGCCGGCGCCAGCGCAGCAACCCTGCCGCCAGAATCAGCCCCACAAACAAGGCGACCAGCCCGTAAAGCTCGTCATAGCCAAGCAACGGCTTCTCGATGCGCACATAGCCATCTTCCTTGAGCAGTTCTTTCAGCGCCTGGTTGGCCTGTTCCAGGCTGACCTGGCGCAGCTTGCGCACCGGGTTGGCAAAGCGCCCGTCGGTATAGTCGTTCAGCGCCCCCCAATAGTAGTCGGCCAGGGCGCTGTTGCCTTGGGTGCTCCAGCTTTCCTTGGCCACGCTGGCGTCCTTGATACGGGCGAAGGTGTCCGGGTCGAGGCCTTCCTTGCGCAGATGGTCGAACAGGGCCTGCATCACCTTGACTGCCTTGTCGATGTCATCGCGCTCAAGGTCCGCATTGAGGCTGAGCAGGCCAGTGTCGCCAAAGCTCTCACGCTGCACCGAGGGGCCGTACGACAGCCCGTTGCGCAGACGCAGCTGGTCGTACAGCGCCCAGTCCAGGTAGCGCGACAGCAGGTCGAGGGTAGCTTGGTGGTCGTTGTCCAGCACGGGCTCGATGAACAGCCAGTGCAGCTTCACACTATCGCCCAGCCAGCCGCGGGTCAGGTCGCGCCGCTGCTCCGCCTGGTGGGTGATGCTTTCAAGGTTACGGCGTTCTTCCGGTTCGGTAGCGGGCAGCTCGCCAAAGGTCCGCTCCAGGTAGGCCGGTAGCAGGCGGTCGAGGCCCCCGACCATGATCAGCGTCATGTTGTTGGCCGCGTACCAGCGGTCACGCAAAGCCTGCACCTGCTCCAGGGTCATGTCGTCGATATTGGAGCGCTCCGGGCATTTCAGGCCCAGCTCGGTCGCTAGCTGGGCGCTGGCGGGGTGGCCGATGTCCTGGCGGTCGAGCCAGCGCTGCAGGTGGCCATAGTGGCCGCCATCTTCGCGTTCGATGATGCGCTTGGCGGTGGCCAAGGCCTTGGCATCGATAGGGGTGTCGCGGATGACCGCCAGCAGCAGGTCGAGTACCTTGCGCTGGTTGCGCGCGGGGGCTTCGATCACGAAGGTGGTGTCGGCGCTGCTGGTGTAGGCATTCCACTCGCCGCCCAGCGCTTGCAGGCGTTCTTCCAGGCCGCCCTCGCCTGTTTCGTCGATGCCGCTGAACAGCAGGTGCTCAAGCAGGTGCGGCAGTTCTTTCTGCTCGCAATCGAAGTCGTCCAGGCCCACCCCGACCACCAGGCGGATCGCCACATGGTCACGCTCGTAGCCGTCTTTCAGGATGACCTGCAGGCCGTTGGGCAGCAGGTAGCCCTCAACGCGTGAACGGTCGAGGGCCAATGAGGGCAGGCTGCAGATCAGCAGGCAAACGAACATCAGGCAACGCATGGGCGAGCGAGGGTCCTTTTGTAGGCGGAATCAGGGCAGACGGGCTTCATCCGGTACGCTGTCGAGCATGAGGCCGCCGGTGTCCGAGCCGCCCAGTACCACATAGGCACTGCTGCAGAACAAAGAGTTCAACCGTTTCATGTCGGCAATCAGTTCCAAGTGTAGCGAACTGGTCTCGATACTTTGCACCACCTTACGCTGCAAGCGGCTGACATGGGCGTGCGCCAGGCGCCGTTCCTGGGCGCGGAAACGGCGTTTTTCCCGTAGCAGCAGGCGGGCGCTTTCCGGGTCGGCACTGAGAAACACCGACAGGCCCAGGCGCAGGTTGGCCAGTAATTGCTCCTGCAGGCCGGTCAGCTCCTCCAGGCCTGTCTGGGAAAACTCCCGGCGCTGGCTGGTTTTCTGCTGCTGGACCTTGCGCAGCATGCGCTCGATCAGGTCGCAGGCCAGCTTGAGGTTGATCGCCAGTTCGATGATCTCGGCCCAACGGCGGTTGTCCTGCTCGCTGAGGTCTTCGCGCGACATCTGCGCCAGGTACAGCTTGATGGCGCTGTACAGCGCTTCGGCATCTTCACTCAGGGCGCGCACCTGCTGTGGCAGGGCGGTCTGGGTGCCGCGCAGGGCACCGAGCATGGCTTCGAGCAGGTTGTCGACGATATCGCCCAGGCGCAGGGTTTCGCGGCATGCGTTGGCCAAGGCCAGGCTGGGCGTTTCCAGTGCCGAAGGGTCGAGGTGCCGTGGGCGCCCTTGCCCGTTGCCTGTTTCGCGTTCGGGCAGCAGGGTATTGCACAGCCGGCCCATGAGTTTGACCGTGGGTAGCATGAGCAGGCAGCGCAGCGTGTTGTAGAGCAGGTGGAAGCCGATGACCAGCTCTTGTGGGCTGAAGCTCAGCGAGTCCATCCACGCCACCAACGGGTGCAGCACCGGGATGATCAGCAGCAGGCCGAGCAGCTTGTACAGCAGGCTGCCCAAAGCCACCCGGCGCCCGGCGGTGTTCTGCATGCTGGTGCTGATGAAGGCCAGCAAGCCACTACCGATGTTGGCGCCGACCACCAGGCCGATGGCCACCGGCAGGCTGATGAGCTCGGCGCCGGCCAGTGTCGCGGTGAGCAGCACGGCAGCCAGGCTGGAATAGGAAATCATGGCGAACATAGCGCCGACCAAGGCGTCCAGCATGATGTCGCCGGTCAGTGAGGCAAACAGCACTTTCACACCCTGGGCATGGGTGATCGGCGCAGCTGCCTGCACAATCAGCTCCAGTGCCAGAATGATCAGGCCCAGCCCGATCCCTACCCGGCCTAGCTGGCCAGCCCGTGTCTGCTTGCGCGAGAGGAAGAAAATAACCCCCAGAAAGATCAGCAGCGGCGACAGCCAAGACAGGTCGAAGGTCAGCACCCTGGCCATCAGCGCGGTACCCACATCCGCACCCAGCATGATCGCCAGGGCCGGGGTCATGGCCATCAGGCCCTGGCCGACAAAGGACGTGACCAGCATGGCCGTGGCGTTGCTGCTTTGCACCATGGCAGTGACCAGAATGCCGGCGATGAATGCCAGCGGGCGCTTGTCCATGTTCTGGCTGATGATGCGTCGCAGGTTCGAGCCGAATACCCGAAGGATGCCGGTACGCACGATATGGGTGCCCCAGACCAGAAGCGTCACGGCCGAAAGCAGGTTGAGCAGGGTCAGCATGGCGAAGGCCCCCTGTTGCACTGGCCCAGCGGGCCAAGAAAAGAATCGTGAGCGTTTGAAGAATTTTCAGTGCTCACTCAAAGCTTTAGTTGTTTTGCGCAGCTGTCGCCAGCTTCGCATGGCAGTCATTTATTTGAAACAGAGCTCACATGAATGATTGCCTGTGCAGGCCCTCTTCAGGAAGGTGGGTATGCAAAAGGGCCCCGAAGGGCCCTTTTGTGTCCTGCACTTCCTGGTTTTATTGACCTGGAATGTCTTTGCGCAGTTTCACCGGGTCATGCTCTGTGCCTTTCTTGCGGGCCGAGGCGGTGCGCATGCGGATGTTGATAGCTTCCACTGCCAGCGAGAATGCCATGGCGAAGTAGACGTAGCCCTTTGGTACGTGCACCTCGAAAGCCTCGGCGATCAGCACGGTACCGACCACGATCAGGAACGACAGTGCGAGCATCTTCAGCGACGGGTGTTTGTCGATGAAATTGCTGATGGCACCGGCGCAGAGCATCATCACCAGCACGGCTACGACGATGGCGGCGATCATCACCGGCACGTGAGATACCATGCCCACTGCGGTGATTACCGAGTCCAGCGAGAACACGATGTCGATGATGGCGATCTGGATGATGGTATAGAAAAACTTGCCACCCGCGCCTTTGGGCTCATCCGGGCTTTCATCTTCGCCTTCCAGGCCGTGGTAGATCTCTTGCGAGCTCTTCCATAGCAGGAACAGGCCACCGAAGAACAGGATCAGGTCCCGCCCGGAGATGCCCTGGCCGAATACCACGAACAGGTCGGCAGTTAGGCGCATGACCCAGGTAATCGACAGCAGCAGCATGATACGGGTGACCATGGCCAGGGCCAGGCCGAAGATCCGGGTGCGCGGCTGCATGTGCTTGGGCATGCGGCTGACCAGGATCGAGATCATGATGATGTTGTCGATCCCGAGGACGATCTCAAGCGCGGTGAGGGTAAAAAAGGCAACCCAGATTTCCGGGCTGGTCAGCCATTCCATGTAATTTCCTTCGAGCGGTAATGGCAACGCGCCCCGGTCAGGGCGCGTCGCGTAGGTGATACGTATTTATTAAAGACTACTGAACAGCGGGAAAATCCCCATCAGCAGTGCGGCGAGCATTATGCACAGGCATACCAGCACTGCCCACTTGAGCGTGAAGCGCTGATGATCGCCGAACTCGATACCGGCCAGGGCCACCAGCAGGTAGGTGGAGGGTACCAGTGGGCTGAGCAGGTGTACCGGTTGCCCGACGATCGACGCACGGGCCATTTCCACCGGGGTAATGCCGTAGTGGCTGGCGGCTTCGGCCAGCACGGGCAATACGCCGTAGTAGAAGGCATCGTTGGACATGAAGAAGGTGAACGGCATGCTCACGATCGCGGTGATTACCGCCAGGTAGGGGCCCAGCGCTTCGGGGATGACCGCCAGCAGGCTTTTGGACATGGCGTCGACCATGCCGGTACCCGACAGGATGCCGGTGAAGATGCCGGCGGCGAAGATCAGGCCGGTCACGGCCAGCACGCTGCCGGCGTGGGCGGCGATGCGGTCCTTCTGCTGCTGCAGGCACGGGTAGTTGACGATCATGGCGATGCTGAAGGCGATCATGAACAGCACGGGCAGCGGCAGTAAGCCGGCGATCAGCGCGACCATCAGGGCGGCGGTCAGGGCACCGTTGAAGTACAGCAGCTTGGGCCGGCGTGCTTCCGGGAATTGCGAAACGGTGATTTCGCTGTGGTCGATGTCGTCGGTCGGCAGGTGCAGTTCGCCCAGGCGGGCACGTTCACGCTTGCCGTACATGTACGCAATGGCCAGGATCGCCACCACGCCGAACAACATGGCCGGGATCATCGGCACGAAGATGTCAGACGGGTCGACGTGCAGGGCACTGGCGGCACGTGCAGTCGGGCCACCCCAAGGGGTCATGTTCATCACCCCGCCGGCGAGAATGATCAGGCCGGCCATGATCCGCGGGCTCATGCCCAGGCGGCTGTACATCGGCAGCATGGCGGCGCAGCAGATCATGTAGGTGGTGGCGCCGTCACCGTCGAGGGAGACCACCAGGGCCAGCACGGCAGTGCCGACAGAAACCTTGAGCGGGTCGCCCTTGACCAGCTTGAGGATCTTGCGCACGGCCGGGTCGAACAGGCCGGAGTCGATCATCAGGGCGAAGTAGAGGATGGCGAACATCAGCATGACGCCAGTAGGTGCGAGCTTGCTGATGCCTTCGAGCATCATGGGGCCGATCTTGGCGGAGAAACCGCCGAACAGGGCGAACAGGATCGGTACCAGGATCAGCGCGATCAAGGCCGACAGGCGCTTGGTCATGATCAGGTACATGAAGGTGATGACCATGGCAAAGCCGAGGAAGGTCAGCATGGCAATACTCCAGGCGTGGCGCGGCGAAAAGAAAGGCGATTCGGGCGGATCAGCGCGTCAGGCGCTGCGCAGGGAGCATGCGGAGGGGGACTGCAGGAAGGCGGGTACAGGAATACATCAGAATCACCATTGTTGTTGTTGATTGGGCCGGGCGCGGTGTTTACCGGGTGCCCTGGCTGACCGGTCTTGTGCCGGTAGTGGGGGCTATCCTATGAGGGCAAGCTTTCAGCCAGCTTTCGCTGAGGCAAAGGCGACGAGAGGTAGGTGATGCAGAATGTGACCGAAGGAGGCTGCCATTGCGGCGCCTTACGTTACCGGTTGGAGGATGACCTGACAGACATTGCCCACTGCCACTGTACGATTTGCCGACGGGTAAGCGGCGGGCTGGTGGTGACCTGGGTCACCCTACCCCGTTCGGGGTTTGTGTGGCTGGCGGGTGAACCGAACTGCTATGTGGCGCCGGCCAGTTGCAGCCGGTACTTCTGCGGGCATTGTGGGGCGCACGTGGCGCTGGTGACCACGCACAGCCCTGAGACGGTTGATGTGACGGTGGCGACCCTGGATCACCCGGAGCGGGTGCGGGCCAACCGGCATATCTGGGTGGGCAGCCGGTTGGCCTGGCTGCATCTGGATGAGGATTTGCCTTCGGAGGCGCAGGAGAGCCTTTAGGCTTTGTACTGCCTGTGCTGGCCTCTTCGCGGGTAAACCCGCTCCCACAGGCTACGCATTCCCCTGTAGGAGCGGGTTCACCCGCGAAGAGGTCGGCACCGGCAACATCACAATTGCAGGCCACCGGCAGCTTTGTGCAGCGCCCGCAAATGCTCACCGATCTGCTTCACATTGGCCTCGACCGCGGCAATTTCCTTGGCCCGCGATGGCTCCAGCAGTGCCCTCACCTCTTTGTCCAGGCTGGTGCTCAAGCGCAGCAGCTGCGCCTGGCGTTCGCTGCTCACCTGCTCGAGGTGCTTGCGCTCTTCAGGTTGTGGCAGCCCGTAGCCCTTGGCATCGAGCAACTCTGCCGGGCGGCTGAGGAAACCGCTGTTGGCGAGCATCTGCTTGAGAGTCGCGTCAGCCTTGTTGATGCTGCCATCTTTCAGCGCCGCAGCATTCAGGTAGCGCTGCTTGACCTCGTCCTGGGCCAGCAGCAGCTGCCGACGCAAGCTGGCCTGTTCCAGCAGCAGCAACGCTGCGCTGGTGCGCAGGTCGGCCTTGGCGAACCAGGGGCGGCGTTGTTCGGCATCCAGGGCTAGCCAGTCTTCAACCAGGGCCTGCTTGATCGGTAACTGTTTCTTCAGCACCTCGAACATGGCCTGGTAGCGGTTGCGGTAGGAGTCGAAGCGATAGCCCAGGCGTAATGCCTCGCGCGGGTCGTCGAGCACGCTGGTGTCGGCCAGCCCCCTGCCCTTGAGTACGGCCAGCAAGCCGTTGGGCATGATGCTGTCGAGGTCGTTCAGGCGTGGGTTGGCGGTGCCGCTGCGCAGCAGTTTCAATGACTCCACCGCACAGTTGTTGGACAGGAACCAATAGTTGCCGTCATAGCTCCAGTGCATCTCGGCGGCCTGACGCACCAGGTTCTCGACTTCATCGCGGCTGAGCTTCAGGGGTACCGAGGCCAGGCTACGCAGTTCGGTCTTGGTGTATTCGTCGATCACCTGGCCCAGCGGCAGTACGAACAATCGTGAGGGGTACACACCGACCAGGCCGTCCCAGCTGGACAGCTGCACGTCGTTGACGAAGGCGCGGTACGACAGCACCAGGCTCTGGTCGAGGTCCAGGCGGCAGTCTGGACCGCGTGGGCGGCCGGGCTTGCAGATCACCAGGCGCAGCATGCTGTGGCCCCAGCGGCTGACCAGGTTCTGGTTGGCTTCGGCCAGCAGGTAATCCACTTCATACACTCGCTCGGGGTCGATTTCACCCAGCGGCTGGCGGGCGAAGTCGCTGCCCGCGTTGATGAACGGCAGGCCCTTGGCGCAGGTGTCCTGTTGGGGTGCCCAGCCGAAGTGCTCGCGCAGGTACTGGTTCAGCGCCGGGCGGCGGCAGCCGTAGCTCGGGTCGAGGAGGAAGTACTCCATGTTGACCGCGATGTACTCCTTGGGGCTGCTCAGCTCATAACTGTCGGGCTGCGCACGAACTGGCCATTGTGCTGTTCGCGCTCGCCGCGTCGGCCCACGTACTGCTGCCAGCCGGCCAGGTCGAGCAAGCGCGGGTCGTCGCTGAGGGTGAAGCGGCGCTCGGCCTGGCCGCGGCATTCTTCGGGCAGGCCAATCTTGCCCAGCGTGCCTTGCTGGCGCTTGCAGCGGGCAATCAGCGAATTTTCGGCACCGGGCCACAGGCGCGCGCGGTCGTAGATATGGGTGAGCTCGTGCAACACGGTGGCCAGCAGTTCTTCACGTACTGTGCCGTGGGGGCGGTTGGTGCGCTCGGTGGCTGCGCTGCCGTCAGTGAGGCTGGGCAGCAAGCGACGGTTGAGCTCAAGGGTGGACACCAGCGATGCCTGGCCGTAGGCATCGGCCGGCATGGTGTCGCTCCAGCTGACCCGCACGCGGCGGTCCAGCTGCTGCTTGAAGCGAGGGGGCAGCTTGCCCATGGCCTCGTCAAGCAGGGCCTGGGTGGCTTGGGTTTGTTGTGGGTCAAGGCCGGATGCCTGCAGCTGGAGCTGCAGGTCGGCCAATGCGGGCGTACCGAGCAGCGTCAGGGCGCAGCCGAGCAGCCAGGTACGCATGCGGTTCACAGTGCGAGGATGGCTTCGGCCAGTACCTGGTCGCTGGCGCCGCGTGCTTCTGGCACACGCTCGCGCAGGGTGCTGAAGGCGGCTTCAAGCTGGACACCGCGAATGTCGCCATTGCTGGCGACGAAGCTGGCGGCGTCATCGTGGGCTTCGCGTACCACTTTGGAGTCGCGAATTGAGGTGGTGGTGTCTGAGGTGAAGTCGATCGAGCGGCCAAAGGCACGCACGATGATGTTGCTGGTGGCCACCAAGGTCTGTGCATGGGCCAGGTCGGCCAGTAGCAGCATGCCGAGGGTAGCGGCAATCAGCGGTTTACGCATGGAGCATCTCCGAAAAAATACAGGGAGTCAGATGTAGCTATTGGACGAGAATCGCCTGCGCCAGTTCCAGATCGCCGACGGCGTGCTGTGAACAATTGTGGCGTAATGATTCCAGCGCGGCCTCCAGCCGCACACCGCGGATCTGGCCGTCACTGGCAACGAAGGCGGCAGCATCGTCGCGTGCCTGGCGGACCAGTTTGCGATCAAACGGTGCGCTGGTGACCTGGCTGGTGACATAGCCAGTGATGACCAGGCTTTGCGTGGTGGTATCCATGGCATGGGCACTGGCCATACCTGCAACGGAGAACAGCAGCGGCAACAGATAACGCATGGGCTCTACAACGGCTGGGAACGTGGGCGACAAAGGCGGGTGCAGCTGTGCGTGTTGTAACCCGCACAGCTGAACGGCTCAGTCGGGGTCAGAGCGCCAGGATGGCCTGGGCCAGTTGCGCGTCGCTTGCTTG
This sequence comes from Pseudomonas putida S13.1.2, assembly GCF_000498395.2. NCBI lineage: Bacteria > Pseudomonadati > Pseudomonadota > Gammaproteobacteria > Pseudomonadales > Pseudomonadaceae > Pseudomonas > Pseudomonas putida. Next base: position 4,943,367 of record NZ_CP010979.1, on the reverse strand, counting down.
CAGGGCCGGCATCTGCGAGCGGATGTGCAGGAAAGCGCTTTCCAGCTTGGCACCGCGGATGTCGCCCTGGCTGCCAACGAAGCTGGCGGCGTCGTCACGGGCGGCCTGGACAATCTTGTCGTCACGGAACGATGAGGAGATATCGGAAGTGGCATCGGTGGACGCGGCCACTGCGCCAACGACGGCATCGGTGGTGACAACGAAGCTGGTGGCGTGTGCGGTGCCGGCCAGGCTCAGCATCAGGGCGGCGCCAATCAGGTGTTTACGGGACATGATGGTGGACTCCTGGACTAGGATCGAGTGGTTCTGCTTATCGGACGCTCACACAGCTCGTCGCGGTACGTTTAACAGCGGGTTTCAACAGACTGTTAAGCCAAGCGTATCACGCGCCGTTGTTTGTGGAGGTTAATGAACGGCACGCCAATTAACTGTACCTGTGTGTTTTTGGTCTATTTCAAACTGTACTGGTAAGCCTACGAGCGGCTCTAGCGTGCGGCCTGGAAATAAAAAACCCGTCGCAGTTACCTGCAACGGGTTTGGGAATTAGCGGTGCCGGCCGAAGCCGGCAAGCCGGTGCTTAGCGCCAGAAAGGCTTGCTCAGCTCTTCGTAACGCTGCGACTCGCTGATGCCGGCGTCGGCCAGCAGACGGCTGTCCAGGCGAGCCAGTTGACGGCGGCTGGCCATGCGGCGCTGCCACAGCAGCAGGGTGGACAGTGCGCGCAGCGGCATCGAGGTGTTGGATTGCTGGGCGTTGCTTTCAAAAACCAGACCGGAACTGAGGGTACGTTCCATGATGCTTCATCCTTCCGCTTATGGCGGGATTAGGTAGTGATTTAACTGATGCCAATGATCCTCCTCTGCTGTCCATAACAGTAGATACAGTTATGCAGTAAGACGATGGCTCAGTTAACTGTGTAACCCTACTGTTGCACTCGAAAATGGCGCAACTGTACTGGTCTGCACGAATATGGTGCGTTTTAAAGTCGTGATAGGGTTTTGAACGGGAGGGATCGGCAGAAAACCGGTACAGTAGAACAGTTTATGTCGCTTTAGACGGCCGAACTGTGTAGCACAGTCTTGTAGGAGCGGTCTTGTGTCGCGATAGGGCCGCAGAGCGGCCCCAGTATTGCGATGTCAAAGCTGAGTTAGAAGGGGGCTGCTGTACACCCCATCGCGACACAAGGCCGCGCCTGCATCAACTAGCCAGCATGCGCCCGGTTTCTTCCAGGTTCTCATGCCAGCTCAGCGCTTCACGCAGGATGTGCGGGGTATGGCCGCCGCGCTGGCAGGCGCGATCGAAGTAGTCGTTCAGCGCAGCGCGGTAGTCTGGGTGCACACAGTTGTCGATGATCGCCCGTGCCCGCTCGCGTGGCGCCAGGCCACGCAGGTCGGCCAGGCCTTGCTCGGTCACCAGGATGTCCACGTCATGCTCGGTGTGGTCGACATGGCTTACCATCGGCACGACGCTGGAAATCGCGCCGCCCTTGGCAATCGACTTGGTGACGAATACGGCCAGGTGGGCGTTGCGGGCGAAGTCGCCCGAGCCGCCAATGCCGTTCATCATCCGGGTGCCGCACACGTGGGTGGAGTTGACGTTGCCGTAGATATCGAACTCCAGTGCGGTGTTGATACCAATGATGCCTAAGCGACGTACCACTTCCGGGTGGTTGGAGATTTCTTGCGGGCGCAGCACCAGCTTGTCCTTGTACCGCTCCAGGTTGCCGAACACGTCGGCATTGCGGCGGCCGGACAAGGTGATCGAGCTGCCCGACGCGAAGCTCAGCTTGCCAGCGTCGATCAGGTCGAAGGTGGAGTCCTGCAGTACTTCGGAGTACATGGTCAGGTCTTCGAACGGCGACTCGATCAGGCCGCACATCACCGCGTTGGCGATGCTGCCGATACCGGCTTGCAGCGGGCCGAGCTTGTTGGTCATGCGGCCAGCTTCAACTTCTTGCTTGAGGAAGTTGATCAGGTGGTCGGCGATGCCCTGGGTTTCGTTGTCCGGCGGCAGTACGGTGGACGGCGAGTCTGGCTGGTCGCTGATGACAATGCCGACAATCTTGGCCGGGTCGATCGGGATGGCGGTGCTGCCGATGCGGTCGTCGACCTTGACCAGCGGGATTGGCGTGCGGGTCGGGCGGTAGGTCGGGATATAGATGTCGTGCAGGCCTTCGAGGTTGGGGTTGTGCGAGAGGTTGATCTCGACAATCACCTGCTTGGCAAAGATCGCGAAGCTGGCCGAGTTGCCCACCGAAGTGGTTGGCACGATGTGGCCTTGCTCGGTGATGGCCACCGCTTCGATGACGGCGATGTCCGGCAGCTTAAGCTGCTGGTTGCGCAGTTGTTCGACGGTTTCCGACAGGTGCTGGTCGATGAACATCACCTGGCCGTCGTTGATGGCCTTGCGCAGGGTGCTGTCGACCTGGAACGGCATGCGGCGAGCCAGCACGCCGGCCTCGGTCAGTTGCTTGTCCAGGTCGTTGCCCAGGCTGGCGCCGGTCATCAGGCTGATTTTCAGTGGCGACTGCTTGGCACGTTCGGCCAGTGCATGCGGTACGGCCTTGGCTTCGCCGGCGCGGGTGAAACCGCTCATGCCGACAGTCATGCCGTCCTCGATCAGACCAGCGGCATCAGCCGCACTCATTACCTTGCTGTGCAGGGAGGACAAGCGGATACGATCACGGTACATGGATTGTTATCTCGGGCTACTGAAACTACTGCAGCGCAGTCTAGAGATTTAGCCCATTGCCGTCCCACGACCATGGTCGTATGAGAAGCCTTGAAGTAGAGCCGTTGATCCGGATCAATAAAAGGAAAGCCCCGGCAGAATCTGACCGGGGCTTCCTTTATATCAATTGGTTTGCAGCGGCGGTTTTCACTCCACCGCCTTCACCATGTCCTCGATGACTTTCTTGGCGTCACCGAACACCATCATGGTCTTGTCCAGGTAGAACAGTTCGTTGTCCAGGCCGGCATAGCCGCTGGCCATGGAGCGCTTGTTGACGATGATGGTCTTGGCCTTGAACGCTTCGAGGATCGGCATGCCGGCGATTGGCGATTTGGGGTCGTTCTTCGCCGCCGGGTTGACCACGTCGTTGGCGCCCAGTACCAGCACCACGTCGGCCTGGCCAAACTCGGCGTTGATGTCGTCCATCTCGAACACCTGATCGTACGGTACTTCGGCCTCGGCCAGCAGTACGTTCATGTGCCCGGGCATGCGGCCCGCCACCGGGTGGATTGCATACTTCACGGTGACGCCGTTGTGGGTCAGCTTCTCGGTCAGCTCCTTCAGCGCGTGCTGGGCACGGGCCACCGCCAGGCCGTAACCCGGGACGATGATCACGCTGTCGGCGTTGCTGAGCAGGAAGGTGGCATCGTCGGCCGAACCGGACTTCACCGGGCGCTGCTCTTTCGAGCCTTGAGCGGCGCCGGCGTCGGTATCGCCGCCAAAGCCACCGAGGATGACGTTGAAGAACGAGCGGTTCATTGCCTTGCACATGATGTACGAGAGAATGGCACCGGACGAACCCACAAGCGAGCCTGCAATGATCAGCATCGAGTTGTTCAGCGAGAAGCCGATACCGGCGGCTGCCCAGCCCGAATAGCTGTTGAGCATCGACACCACCACCGGCATGTCGGCGCCGCCGATCGGGATGATGATCAGCACGCCCATGACGAAGGCCAGGGCCAGCATCAGGGTGAAGGCGCTGTAATGACCGGTGAAGGTAAACAGCAGGCCCAAGGCGATGGTGGTCAGGCCGAGGATCAGGTTCAGTTTGTGCTGGCCGGGGAACTGTACCGGTGCGCCCTGGAACAGGCGGAACTTGTACTTGCCCGACAGCTTGCCGAAGGCGATCACCGAACCGGAGAAGGTGATTGCACCGATGGCTGCGCCGAGGAACAGCTCCAGGCGGTTACCGGTGGGGATCGGGTCGGTGATTGCGGCAACGATGCCCATCGACTGCGGCTCCAGCACGGCGGCGATGGCGATGAACACCGCAGCCAGGCCGATCATGCTGTGCATGAAGGCGACCAGTTCCGGCATCTTGGTCATCTCGACGCGCTTGGCCATGATCGAACCGGCGGTACCACCGACCAGCAGGCCGACGATGACGTAGCCAATACCCGCAGTAGCCAGCTCGGCGCCCAGCTTATAGATGAGGCCAACCGTGGTCAGCATGGCGATGCCCATGCCGATCATGCCGAACAGGTTGCCGCGACGCGACGTGGTCGGGTGCGACAGGCCCTTGAGCGCCTGGATGAAGCATACCGAAGCGACCAGGTACAGAAGTGTTACCAGATTCATGCTCATGCTTACTTCTGCCCCTCGTTCTTGGCTTTCTTCTTGAACATCTCAAGCATGCGGCGGGTGACCAGGAAGCCACCAAACACATTGACCGCAGCCAGGGCCACGGCCAGGGTGCCCATCAGCTTGCCGGCGGGGGTCACGGTGAGGGCGGCGGCCAGCATGGCGCCGACGATAACGATGGCAGAGATGGCGTTGGTCACGGCCATCAGCGGCGTGTGCAGCGCTGGGGTGACGTTCCACACCACGTGGTAGCCCACATAGATGGCCAGCACGAAGATGATCAGGTTGTAGATGCCATGGGAAATCAGCATGTCTTCCATTGTCGTGCTCCTTAGCCGTTCTTGCGGACAACTTGACCATCACGGCACATGAGGCAGGCCGCGACGATGTCGTCTTCGAGGTTGATGACCAGCGCGCCGTCTTTGTCGAACAGCAGCTTCATGAAGTCCAGCAGGTTGCGCGCATACAGCGCCGAGGCATCGGCACCCAGCTGAGCTGGCAGGTTGGTCGGGCCGACGATGGTCACGCCGTTCTCCCGTACTACCTGGTCAGCAACGGTGAGCGGGCAGTTGCCACCCTGGGCTGCAGCGAGGTCGATGACCACCGAACCGGGTTTCATCTGCGCGACGGTTTCGGCACTGAGCAGGGTCGGTGCCTTGCGGCCGGGGATCAGTGCGGTGGTGATGACGATATCCGCTTGCCTGGCGCGCTCGTGCACGGCCTGGGCCTGGCGTTGCATCCAGCTGGCTGGCATGGGGCGGGCGTAACCGCCAACGCCTTCAGCGCACTCGCGTTCCTCATCGGTCTCGTAAGGCACGTCGATGAACTTGGCACCCAGCGACTCGATCTGCTCCTTCACTGCCGGGCGCACGTCGGATGCTTCGATCACCGCACCCAGGCGCTTGGCGGTGGCGATGGCCTGCAGGCCGGCAACACCCGCCCCCAGGATGAGTACCCGCGCGGCCTTCACGGTACCGGCGGCGGTCATCAGCATGGGCATGAAGCGTGGGTAGTGATGGGCAGCCAGCAACACCGCCTTGTAACCGGCGATGTTGGCCTGTGACGACAGCACGTCCAGGCTCTGCGCCCGCGAGGTGCGGGGTGCGGCTTCCAGGGCGAAAGCGGTGATGCCGCGTTCGGCCATCTTGCCGATCAGTTCACTGTTGAAGGGGTTGAGCATGCCCGCCAGGAGGCTGCCACTGTTGATCAGGGCCAGCTCCTGGTCGTTGGGCGCGACCACTTTGAGTACCAATTGGGCGCCGTAGGCATCGGCTGCGCTCCCAAGGGAAGCGCCCACGGCCTCATAGGCACTGTCCGGAATGCTGGCGTTGAGCCCTGCCCCCCGTTGGACGGTGACCTGATGGCCCTGGCCAATCAGTTTCTTGATGGTTTCCGGGGTCGCAGCGACCCTTGTCTCACCGGTCTGCGTCTCGAGAGGAACACCAATGTGCACGACTATTTCTCCTGCGGTGACCTTTTGTCTTTGTATGAGCCAGCGCACTTCGGATGGTGCGCTGGGGCGGCTGTGGAGCGCCGACCCGCCGAATCCCGGGCGGGCGAAGCATTTTGCAGACGAACCCGGGGGCCTTCAACCGGTTATGGAGCGAAACGAAGTTAAAACTACAAGTCACCCTGTGACCGCTTGTCGCAGCGGTAAGGTTGCAGCCCGTCAAACATGGGCTATTGGGAGATTAGGAGAAAAAATAAAAAATATTTTGGCCAATACGCTTACGGCACGGTAGATGTCGCAAAATCACCCGCAAAGCCGCGTGGTTAGCAGGGTTAAAGAGTATTTTCAGGCAGGCATAACAGTTTATGCCTATGCGACAAATACTTATATCTGTAGGTGTTTAAAATAATTGACTACAGAGTCAATTTGTCGCACTTGGTCAAGTTGCTGAGGTGTAGGCCTGGGCCTGGCTAACCAGCCAGTCGCGGAAGGCGCGCAGCGAGGCCGACTCTACCTTGCGCTCCGGAATCATCAGATAGTAGGCCTTGTCGCTGATCAGGGCATGCCTGTTAGCGACCACCAGCCTACCCTCCCCCAGCTCACGCTGGATCAGGAACGGCGGAATCAGCGCGATCCCCATTTCATGTATGGCCGCCTGGGCGAGCATCGAGAATAGTTCATAACGCGGGCCTGTCATGTCGCGTTCCACATTCATCCCCAAACTGCCGAACCACTGCCGCCAGGCGTAGGGGCGCGTACTTTGCTGCAGCAATGGCAGTTGGGCGATGCGCTGTGCTTCAAGCATGCCCTGCCCGGCCAGCAGTGCCGGGCTGCAGACCGGTACCGGGTTCTCTCCCATCAGCCGGTGCGACTGGGTGCCGGACCAGTCGGCATCACCGAAATAGATAGCGGCATCGAAGGGGGTGTCGGCGAACAGGAATGGCCGGGTGCGGTTGGTGAGATTGACCGTGACCTCCGGATGGCGTTGCTGGAAGTCTTTGAGGCGCGGAAGCAGCCATTGAGTACCAAAGGTAGGCACTACGGCCAGTTCGATCACGCTGGCGCCCTGCTGGCCCATCACCGAAAGGGTATCGCGCTCTACGGCGTCCAGTTGGGCGGCAACCTGGCGGCTGTAGGAAAGCCCGGCCTCGGTGAGCTTCACGCCGCGGCGCGAACGGCGGAACAGTTCCACATTGAGGAAGGCCTCGAGGCCGCCAATCTGCCGACAAACGGCGCCCTGGGTCAGCGCGAGTTCCTGCGCAGCCTTGGTAAAGCTCTCGTGGCGCGCCGCCGCCTCGAAGCAAACCAGGGCGGCGGTGCTGGGGATCTTGCGGCGCATGTACGTCAACCTCACTCGTAAGGCTGTTTATAAGGTGTTTTACCGATTTACGAAGTGACAAATTATCACTAATTGGTGCGCAATCCTCGTTTGTCCCGGCGGCCGATCAGGCCTAGGCTCAAAGGCACAAGAAACTGCCCCCTATTTCGAGGATTTCGCTCATGGCCGGTAAAGCAAGCTTCCACTGGATCGACCCGCTGCTGCTGGATCAGCAGCTCACTGAAGAAGAGCGCATGGTGCGTGACAGCGCTTATCAGTTCGCCCAGGACAAGCTGGCCCCGCGTGTGCTCGAGGCCTTCCGCCACGAGCAGACCGACCCGGCGATCTTCCGCGAGATGGGGGAAATTGGCCTGCTGGGTGCCACCATTCCCGAGCAATACGGCGGCAGCGGGCTGAACTACGTGTGCTATGGCCTGATCGCCCGTGAGGTTGAGCGTATCGATTCAGGTTATCGCTCGATGATGAGCGTGCAGTCGTCGCTGGTGATGGTGCCGATCAACGAGTTTGGTACCGAGGCACAAAAGCAGAAGTACCTGCCCAAGCTGGCCAGTGGCGAATGGATCGGGTGTTTCGGCCTGACCGAGCCTAACCATGGCTCCGACCCTGGCTCGATGATCACCCGTGCCAGGAAGGTCGACGGCGGTTACCGCCTGACCGGCAGCAAGATGTGGATCACCAACAGCCCCATCGCTGATGTATTCGTGGTCTGGGCCAAGGACGATGCGGGGGATATCCGCGGCTTTGTCCTGGAAAAAGGCTGGCAGGGCCTCAGCGCCCCGGCAATCCATGGCAAGGTCGGCCTGCGGGCCTCGATCACCGGTGAAGTGGTCATGGACAATGTGTTCGTGCCAGAAGAGAACATCTTCCCGGATGTGCGCGGCCTCAAAGGTCCGTTCACCTGCCTCAACTCCGCCCGCTATGGCATCTCGTGGGGGGCGCTGGGTGCGGCCGAAGCCTGCTGGCACACCGCGCGTCAGTACACCCTGGACCGTCAGCAGTTCGGCCGCCCTCTGGCTGCCAACCAGCTGATCCAGAAGAAGCTGGCCGACATGCAGACCGAAATCACCCTCGCACTGCAAGGCTGCCTGCGCCTGGGGCGTATGAAGGATGAAGGTACAGCTGCTGTGGAAATTACCTCGATCATGAAGCGCAACTCCTGCGGCAAGGCGCTTGATATCGCCCGCATGGCGCGCGACATGCTGGGTGGCAACGGCATCTCCGATGAGTTTGGCGTGGCCCGTCACCTGGTAAACCTGGAGGTGGTCAACACCTATGAAGGTACTCACGACGTGCATGCTCTGATCCTGGGGCGTGCGCAGACCGGTATCCAGGCCTTCTATTAATAAGGAGCCAGCCCATGGGCGCGCTATCACATCTGCGGGTGCTGGACCTTTCGCGCGTGTTGGCCGGCCCATGGTCTGGCCAGATTCTCGCTGACCTGGGCGCTGACGTTATAAAGGTGGAGCGCCCGGGCAGTGGTGACGATACCCGCGCGTGGGGGCCGCCCTTCCTCAAGGATGCCGAGGGTGAAAACACCAGCGAGGCGGCTTACTACCTGTCGGCCAACCGTAACAAGCGGTCGGTGACCATCGACTTCACCCGGCCTGAAGGGCAGCGCCTGGTGCGTGAGTTGGCGGCGAAGTCCGATATTGTCATCGAGAACTTCAAGGTGGGTGGTTTGGCGGCCTACGGGCTGGACTACCAGAGCCTGAAGGCGATCAACCCGCAGCTTATCTATTGCTCCATTACCGGTTTTGGCCAGACCGGGCCGTATGCCAAGCGTGCGGGTTATGACTTCATGATCCAGGGGCTGGGTGGGCTGATGAGCCTGACCGGCCGCCCGGAGGGTGAGGAAGGCGCCGGGCCGGTCAAGGTGGGTGTGGCGCTTACCGACATCCTTACCGGGCTGTACTCCACGGTGGCCATGCTTGCCGCCCTTGCCCATCGGGAGCAGACTGGGGTGGGCCAGCATGTCGACATGGCGTTGCTCGATGTACAGGTAGCCTGCCTGGCGAACCAGGCCATGAATTACCTGACCACGGGCAACCCGCCTCGGCGCCTGGGCAATGCGCACCCTAATATCGTGCCTTACCAGGATTTCCCGACGGCGGATGGCGACTTCATTCTTACCGTGGGCAACGACAGCCAGTTCCGCAAGTTTGCAGAAGTGGCCGGGCAGCCACAATGGGCGGACGATCCGCGCTTCCTTACTAATAAGCAGCGGGTGGCCAACCGGGCCGAGCTGATTCCGCTGATTCGCCAGGCCACGGTGTTCAAGACGACAGCCGAATGGGTTGGCCAGTTGGAGGCTGCGGGGGTGCCGTGTGGGCCTATCAATGACCTGGCGCAGATGTTCCAGGACCCGCAGGTGCTGGCGCGTGGGTTGGCGGTGAACATTCCGCATCCATTGGCGGGTAGCGTGCCGCAGGTAGCCAGCCCTATACGGTTGTCGGAGACGCCGGTGGAGTATCGGCGGGCGCCGCCGCTGCTGGGTGAGCACACCGAGGTGGTGCTGGGGGAAGTGCTGGGGCTGGAGGCAGGTGAGGTGCAGCGCTTGCGCGAGGCCGGCGTGCTCTAGAAACAGCTGGTGCTCTATAAAAGCAGGGAGGCCGCCAGGCCTCCCTGCTTTGCTTTTAGCCGATATTAAGGTTTCTTGAAATTAAAGGTTGACGAGGTTTTGAATCCCCTTATAATGCGCCCCACTTCCAGCGACATCGGAACGACAAACTCCTTGAGATTCAATGAGTTAAGTAGTTAAGGTGGTGCTGAAAGGGCTACGATCAACTGATCGCAAGCGGTTGAAACGGTGGTTGACAGCGCTTCTAAACGCTGTATGATTCACCTCCCGCTACGAGAGATCGCAGCGAGTTAAGTGTTTGAAGCTAAACGAGTTTCTCGCAAAAAACTTCAAAATAAACGCTTGACAGGCTCTGAGGAAAGCGTAGAATGCGCGCCTCGGTTGAGACGAAAAGCTCTTAACCAAACGCTCTTTAACAAATCGAATCAAGCAATTCGTGTGGGTGCTTGTGAGTACGGACTGATAGTCAAAAAGATTATCAGCATCACAAGTGACCATGCGAGAAATCACATAGTCATTTGAGATTGCTGAGCCAAGTTTAGGGTTTCTTAAAAACCCAAGCAGTATTGAACTGAAGAGTTTGATCATGGCTCAGATTGAACGCTGGCGGCAGGCCTAACACATGCAAGTCGAGCGGATGAGAAGAGCTTGCTCTTCGATTCAGCGGCGGACGGGTGAGTAATGCCTAGGAATCTGCCTGGTAGTGGGGGACAACGTTTCGAAAGGAACGCTAATACCGCATACGTCCTACGGGAGAAAGCAGGGGACCTTCGGGCCTTGCGCTATCAGATGAGCCTAGGTCGGATTAGCTAGTTGGTGAGGTAATGGCTCACCAAGGCGACGATCCGTAACTGGTCTGAGAGGATGATCAGTCACACTGGAACTGAGACACGGTCCAGACTCCTACGGGAGGCAGCAGTGGGGAATATTGGACAATGGGCGAAAGCCTGATCCAGCCATGCCGCGTGTGTGAAGAAGGTCTTCGGATTGTAAAGCACTTTAAGTTGGGAGGAAGGGCATTAACCTAATACGTTAGTGTTTTGACGTTACCGACAGAATAAGCACCGGCTAACTCTGTGCCAGCAGCCGCGGTAATACAGAGGGTGCAAGCGTTAATCGGAATTACTGGGCGTAAAGCGCGCGTAGGTGGTTTGTTAAGTTGAATGTGAAAGCCCCGGGCTCAACCTGGG